>JBCCDF010000066.1:0-12722 GCA_039030935.1 Pseudomonadota bacterium
AAGGCGCGTATTGAGGGCGCTCGCGTTACACGTATGGGACGATACGCGAAATTCCTCGTCACCGAACTCGACACGGGCGAAGCCCTCATCATGCATCTGGGAATGACGGGGCGTTTCACGATCAACGCTAACCCGACTGCAGAATTTCACCATGACCCCGGCACCTATGCCGCACATGATCATGTGGTCTTCACCATGCAGGGCGGCGCGACAGTGACCTACAATGATGTGCGTCGGTTCGGCTTCATGGAGCTGTGGCCGGTTGACGATATGCAGAACTATCCCCGCTTGAAAGCGATGGGGCCGGAGCCGCTTTCAAATCGGTTCAATGCCGATTATTTGAGTGAAGCTTTGAGAGGCAAGCACACCCCGATTAAGGCCGCTCTTCTCGACCAATCTGTTGTTGCAGGTCTCGGCAATATCTACGTTTGCGAAGCCTTGTTTCGCTCCGGCATCAGCCCGCGCCGGAAAGCCAGCACGATTCCCGGCGCACGCGCGGAACGCCTCGCCCCCGCGATTAACGCCGTTATTGCTGAGGCGATTGAGGCAGGGGGATCCTCGATCTCAGATTTTGCGAGTGCAAGCGGTGATCTCGGCTATTTCCAGCACAGCTTTGGGGTTTATGACCGTGCTGGCGAGGTTTGCAAAACCTGCCCCGGGACAATCAGGCGTATCGTTCAATCTGGTCGTTCAAGTTTCTACTGCGGTAAATGTCAGCGCTAGGCTTAAGCGCCCCGGCGCTCGCAGAAACGGTTTGGTTCTCGGCCTCGCATCGCGCGGATGATGCATCTGAAGTTACGGCGCTGCCTGCGCCCGACCAAGCTTAGTGAACTCACCAGAGCGACCCCAACCAGAGCCCCAATGAGGCCGTACTCGATAGCGCTTGCTGCCGTTTCGTCCTTAGATAGCTCAGCTGCTTTACGGCCAAACAGAAAGTTACGTCGTGTGAGATCGATGTCGTCCATAGCTTACCTTGCAGCGAGTCTCTTAAGTGGGATGCAGCAGAGTTGAACTTTATATATAAAACGACTTAATTTCTATTTAAGATAGATTTTGGGCTCGATTAGTTTCCCCAAAGTCGCTGCCACCACTTCTTTTTCTCGGCTCTAGGTTGAGCCCCAACAGCCGCCGCGGAATACCCCCCTTCAGCCATCTTGGCTTTGATCTCTTCAAGCTCCCACCCTGTTAGCTTGGCCAGTTCTTTCGCTTCGCTGTCCCAGCGCTCAACCAACCCTTCAGCATACTCGCCGGCGGCTTCGCACTGACCGTAATCGCCGCGCCACGGATGGCGTAGAACATACCGACCCTGATAATTTTCGCGGTCGCCCGTGACTTGAAACATCAGGTCTTCAGGGAATGTCTGCCCATCATAGCGCACGTGAAGGCGTGTCACGAAAGCATCCACCGGCTGGGGCCCGGACATTGGGCGTCGTGGCATAGGCTGAATGTTACCCATTCCACCCTCATCCAACCACATCACGCCAAGCTCGCGCAGTTGGCTAGCCGTCAAAGGGTTCGCCGCACACGGGTCGCACCAGCTCATATCCCAAGCGTACTCCATGAAGACGGCCTTGCCGCCGCGCTTCTCGGTCTGGTGGGTAAACATGGCTTTGTAAAACTCGCCAAACTCATCCTTCACATAGATCGGTACATCCATATTGGAGGGGAGTTTCACGGTTTGGTAGTTGAGCGTTTCAACCCGGCCTTTGCGTGTAATGGCAAAGACAAAGAGTTCTTGTTTTCCTTCTGCGTTCACGGTGCCCAGCCGGATCGGCAGCATGAAATCTTCATCCTCATAGGCCACTTGAATAGGGCGTAGCATTGATGACCCATCATGGCGCTCAAGGTTTACCTTTGCGACGAAGAATTTCATTCCACGCTTCAGGTAAGCGCCGACAACCTCTTCTGCGCCATCAGGAATTCGATAATTCTCCTGATTTAACCACGTGATGAGGCCGTCGCTTTCTTCGGCCGATAGGATCAGAATGTCGTACTCACCAACTTCATACTCGGCCTCAATTGTGACGCCGAGATCTTCGGCTTCCATCATTTCAGCAACAGGTGCGGGCGGCGGCAGCGCAGAGGCCGTAACCATAACACGATCATACCGGCGCAGATCACACGGGTTCTCATCAAAATACTCGACCAGACGCGGTGCGGTATAGGCATCCAGCTGATCCACCAAAGCCGGATTGGCGACATTGATCTGTTCGCGCTCTGGGATGTCGACGACGGGGATCACCATCGCAAACTCACTAACATCACCGCGATAATCGCTCGCCATTGTAATCACTGTGCGTTCATCATCGCGCACCAGCACGACCTTGGACGCGTCGTTGAACAAGTCTGTGTCCGCTTTGGCGACATAAAAACCGCAAAACGCAGACGCCGCAGGCGCACTAAGCGCGAAGGAAGCGAGGCCGAGCGCGCACGCCGACATGAGCCGTTTCAGGGCCATTGGAGTTCTCCTTATCTGAAGTCCATTCAAATCGCCGCGCGCGAAACACACGGTCTAAAACAGGGGTTAGGATGGCGAGCACTGCCAGCGCCATCAGTGGCGCACCACGCACATTCGGCCCGATAACGAACCAGGCTGCGAGGGCTGCGACACTCATCGCAAAAATGACCCGGCCAATCCGACTGTCCGGCGTTGAGCGTGGATCGGTAATCATGAAAAATGCAAAGACGAGCAGCGCACCGGAACTCAAATTGTGCAGCGGGATACTCAGCGGGTCACCCAGCCAGATCGCGCGCCCGATCATGATGGCTGCGAAACTCACAAGAAACCCCAGCGCGATGTCTAATCGCTTTGCGCTTGAGAGCACCAAAGCTGCCAGCGCCAGCGCATAGCCTGCCAAAAGCGGAGCCTGTCCCCATTGACCAGGCGATACCCAAGCCTCGCGGCCAAAGATCAGCATCACTGCAACAATTCCGATGCACGCTGGATTGAAGATGTGCTTTCCATTGAGCCGCACTGCGAATTTCAATCCGACGCCGATCACCCCCGCTGCAAACCACAACCAAGGCGATGTTGCGCGTAATAGGATCGATAGGGACAGCGATGTGATCAGTGCTGACTTCCATTGCAAGCTCGACTTGGTGGCGATCGTCCCTATCAATTGCGCGACCATTGCGCCGAATATGGCCATACCAAGATTGATCGGCTTCGCGCCAAAATCACTGGTCAAAAAGGAAATCGAAAACAACCCTGACAGGGCGAGGATCTGCCAATGTCTGGCATCTCCATCTATGGCGCAAAACGCCTCGATTGCTCTGTTCCTCACTCCCATAATTTGAAGGCTGCACACCAAATACGGGTAAATTGGGGCAGCGTTTTGTTATTTTTTGAAATGGGCTATGCTTTGTCCAACAGATTTTTGGGACGACCATGACAAAACAATCTGTCTTTCTGATCACGACAGCTCTGATTTTTGCAAGCGGCTGCGTGTCGATTCAAACAGTCGAGCGCGAACCTGTTCAGACCACGTCTGTTTCGAATCTAAAAAAATGCAGCGAACAGCGTGGGCTCGATAAAATTATAAATGAATCAGCAGGGTTCGAAGAAGATGAGGGTCCTTTGAGGTATTCCCATCCACGCATTGATTGTTCACCAACCCGCTAAAACGCGACACCCTATCCATAGCGTTTTAAGACTGTTCTGCTTAAATGCGCCGCATGAGCGAGCAAGAGACCACCACATTCGGGTTTGAGACCGTCACGCAAGATGAAAAAGTCGACCGCGTCAAAGGCGTCTTCAATTCGGTTGCGTCTAAGTATGATGTGATGAACGACTTCATGTCGGTCGGTATCCACCGCCTTTGGAAGCATGATACGATGACGCGGCTAAACCCGCAGCCGGGTGAGCGCCATCTTGATGTTGCGGGTGGTACAGGCGAACTCGCAATGTCCTTCCTGCGACGCGCTGATACTGCTGGAAAACGTCGCGGTGATACACGCAAAGCGACCGCCATCGTCTGCGATATCAATGATGCGATGCTTGAGGCCGGGAAAGCGCGCGATGACACCACCCAATGGGGTAAACGTCTACAATGGGTCTGCGCAGATGGCACAGCACTGCCCTATCCAGACCGCAGCTTTGATGCCGTTACAATCAGCCTGGGCATCCGCAATTTCGCTGACCGTGTCGCGGGCCTGAAAGAATTTTACCGCGTTCTGAAACCCGGCGGTCGCCTTGCCGTCCTCGAATTCAGTCAGATGACCGCGCCTCTGCTCCAAAGAGCTTATGATGCTTACAGCTTCAATGTCATCCCCCAAATCGGCCAAGTCGTTACTGGTGACCGTGCCAGCTATCAATACTTGGTCGAATCCATCCGCCAATTCCCCGATCAAGATGCGTTCAAAGCCGAAATTGAGAGTGCAGGCTTCAAAAATGTCAGCGTGACGAATTTTTCGGGCGGCATCGCCGCGCTCCACTTTGGATGGGCGATTTAGGATGTTTAAGGCGCTTGCTGATTATGGCCGCCTCTTGCGGGCTGGGACAGCGCTCGCGCGTCACGATGTGATCCTGCCTGGCGAGTATCATGCACGCTTGCCATTTCCGGCTAAGCTCGCTGGTAAGACACTCCGTTTGTTCGGTGGGAAAACTAAAGGCCGGCAAGGGGAACGCCTTGCGACTGCGCTCGAAAAGCTTGGGCCTGCTTATATTAAGCTCGGCCAGTTCCTTGCCACCCGGCCCGATGTATTTGGTGTTGAAACCACGACGGATCTTTCGCGGCTGAAAGACAAACTGCCCCCCTTCAGCATGAAGGAGGCGCGCAAGGCGCTGAATGACGAGTTCACTCAGGACGAAGCGACCAAACTGTTTCCTGATCTATCTGAACCGATCGCTGCTGCATCACTCGCTCAGGTTCACAAATTGGATACACCTGATGGTCCTAAAGCCGTTAAAATCCTCCGCCCCGGCGTTGAAATTCTGATCACAAATGAGCTTCGCGCGATGGGTCGTGCGGCTCGCACCGTTGAACGCGTTAATGCCGAAAGTCGCCGTCTTGAACCGATTAAGTTTGTTGAGGCTGTTTCAGAGAGCATGATTAAGGAACTCGACCTGCGTCTTGAAGCCGGTGGGGCCGATGAAATGCGCGCGCTCAGCCTTAAAGATGGTCATTTCCATATTCCCAGCGTCGATTGGACCCGCACGGGTAAACGCGTCCTGACAACCGATTGGGTCGACGGCACGCCGATGACGACGCCCGGCGCGTTTGACGGTGCACATATCCACAAAGAAAGCCTCGCGAATGCCGTTACACGTGGGTTCCTCAGCCATGCGATCCATCACGGCGTTTTCCATGCCGACATGCATGAAGGCAATATGATCGTCACGCCGGAAGGGAATATTGCTCTGGTAGATTTCGGCTTGATTGGTCGCATTGGCGTTAATGAGCGTCGTTTTCTGGCGGAAATTCTCTGGGGCTTCATCCGCCGCGACTATACCCGCATCGCGGAAGTTCATTTTGAGGCTGGCTATGTCCCCGCCCATAAATCCGTCGGCGATTTTGCTCAAGCCTTAAGGAGCGTCGGCGAACCGATCCACGGCAAAGAGGCCAGCGAGGTCTCCATGGGGCGTCTCCTGCTTCAGCTTTTGGACTTCACACATACTTTCGGCATGCATTTGCGCCCAGAGCTGGTCTTACTCCAAAAAACGATGGTGCAGGTCGAGGGTGTCGCGCGAAACATTGACCCGAACCATGACATTTGGGCTGCTGCTGAGCCTATCGTCAAAGACTGGATTTCTCAGAATTTGGGACCAGCCGGAGCTGGCAAACTGATCCTCGAAAATGTCAAACAGGTCACGGATCGTCTGAAACGTCTGCCTGAAGTGATGGATCAGTATGAGGTGAGCCTGCAAACGCCGATCCCGCCTATTCCACCGCGTGAACGTTTTGCGCCTTGGTGGGGCTGGATGGGGTTTGTCATTGCCATGAGCTTTGTCGCGCTGGCGTTTATCTCAGAGTTCACACCTTGAACTCAGTCGAGCTTATTCAGCACACAATCCGCTAAGCCTTCACTCTCAACAATGCGCATTCGCGCCTGATACGTCCGAGCCTGACGCACGACATAAGGGCCCGGAGGATCGAGACGGTAGCGATTGGGGCTAGGCAAAACAGCTGCCAGCAACGCAGCTTCGCGCTCCGTTAAATCCACTGCAGACTTTCCAAAACGCTCCCGCGCAGCGGCTTCTGCGCCAAATATCCCATCGCCCCATTCAGCAACATTGAGATAGACTTCCATGACCCGTTTTTTACCCCAGAATCCATCGATAAAGACGGCCATCCATGCTTCCGCTCCTTTTCTCGGTAAGCCGCCCCCGTTCCATAGAAAAACATTCTTTGCTGTCTGCTGAGTGATGGTCGATGCGCCACGCATCCGACCCGTTTCGCGCCGTTCTTCAAGGGCTTCTTGAATCGCGATCCAACTCACGCCGCGATGCTTACAGAAGCCCGCATCCTCCGCTGCGATGACCGCTCTTACGAGATGGGGCGATATCCGTTCAAGAGGCTCCCAATCTCGTTCGATAGTCTCGCCTTGCAGGGCGCGAATGGCGATATTCGCTGTTCCCGGAACCGGCGCAAAATAGAGAACCAGAGCGTAGATATGAAGGCTGACAAAAAGACCGGCAGAAAATTTTAAGGCGAGCCATAGGCCACGTTTTAAGCGGCTACGACGGCTTGATCTTGTCTCTGCCATTCTTCCTGCACGCTCGTTTCGGTTTCAAGGGGAGCACGACGTGCCTTCTCGCGAGCGAAAGCGGCCACATCAAGGCGCGACAAAGCCCAGATCGCTGCACCCCGTACGACAGGATTCTTATCATCTAGGTGTGGTACAACGCTGTCATCAATCAGGGCTTTATCCCCGGAATTCCCGATCGCAATGAGGACATTTCGAAGGAAGCGATCCCGACCGATCCGCTTAATCGGGGACCCAGAGAAAACATCTCTGAAGCTTGCATCGTCAAGTGCAGCTAATTCATCGAGAGATGGCGCTTGCAGTTCAGCGCGCGCCCAAAACGCGCTTTCATTCGCTGTCTGCGCAAACTTGTTCCAGGGGCAAGCAGCGAGACAGTCATCGCAGCCATAGATTCGATTGCCTATAGCGGTCCGAAATTCTTCTGGAATCGGGCCCTTATTCTCGATTGTTAAGTAAGAGATACAGCGTCGTGCATCGAGCTGAAACGGGGCCGGGAAGGCCTCTGTTGGGCAAGCATCGAGACAGGCGCGACATGACCCACAATGATCTTTGAGTGGTTCATCTGGCTCAAGCTCCGCCGTCGTCAGCATCACACCAAGAAACAACCAAGAGCCCAACTCGCGTGAGACCAGATTGGTATGCTTCCCTTGCCACCCAAGCCCTGCCTTCTGGGCCAAGGGTTTTTCCATTAAAGGGGCCGTGTCTACGAAGACTTTGACCTCAGCATCGCTCTCCTCAACAAATCGCCGAGCAAGAGCTTTCAGGCGCTTTTTCAGGATCGTGTGATAGTCTTTTCCTCGCGCATAGACGGAGATATTTCCTTTGTCCGTCTGCTGTGTCAGCCTTCTTGGATCATGGTCCGGTCCATAATTCAAACCAACAACAATGGCTGACTTAGCGTCTGACCACATAGCGGTTGGGGCTTTTCGCCGATCTAGAGTGGTTGCCATCCACTCCATGTCGCCATGACGGCCGTCGCTGACAAATGCTTCAAGTCGTTCACCCGCCTCCCATGGCTCATCCGCGCGGCAAATCCGGCAGTCGTCGAAACCGACCTCCTTCGCGAGTGACCTAATAAGAGCGTTCATTCAGCAGCAATTACGCGAGACAGCTCAAAAATCCAAGTCGGCATAGTGTTTTGCAGGTTTCGCGCTCCCGACGCGATCTTCGAGTAGCGGTCGAAAACTCGGCCTAGACTTTATACGAGCATACCAAGCCTTCAGGTCCGGCACGGCGTCCCATAAAATGTCGCCAAAATAGTCATAAGCCGACAAATGCGCTGCAACGCTTAAATCGGCGAGGGAGAGAGTCCTCCCTGCGATGTACGAGCGTTCTCCAGCTAAAGCGTCGAGAAATGTCATCCGATTTTTTAAAGCATGAGCCCCTTGGCGCAGTGCTGCGCTGTCGGGTGTGCGGTCGCGGCGGACCCACTGGTTCACGCGCTCCGTCAACAAGGTATTGTTAATTCCCGCAAAGCTTTCTTCGGCCCATTGCCAAAGCCGACGGGCCTCGGCCCGTTCCGCGGGTGGAAATGGTAAGAGACGCGGACTTTGTTGGGTCTCTTCAATATACTCGCAAATGGCGACAGTCCCAACGCAAGAGACCCGGGTTTCAGCGTCGGTATCCAGTAGGGCCGGTTGACTGGCCCCAGGGGCGAGAGCTGACAATTCGAGGTCAGACACCCACGGTGTGATCACGATACACTCAGTTGACCAGCCTTTCTCGCCCAGCACAAGCCGGACTGTTCGAGCAAGTGGATCAATCGGCCAGTGCCACAGCCGTTTCACGCTTCACCCCAGCGTTGATATGCGAGTTCAATCATCATTGGGGCTTATTAAACCCTGAAACACTTAGCCAATCGTTTCTGACGCTTTCAGATTGAGTGTCCCGTCGCTTTGGCCTAAAGGTGCGACATATTTGCAAATACGGGGGTCCCATGGCCGATACATCCCTTTCGAACCTTTCAAAGGATGACCTTCTGTCGTCGATGCTGGATCAGATGAAAGCCCTCTCAGAGCATGAGCAGGCCGTTACATTTTCCGAGGATGACCTTTCTGCGCTGGCAAACGACTTTTTAGACTGGGCTCTGACGATAGAGACAGTCGGCATGCGGCTCCGCCAAAGTGCTGGGGCAGATGGGGCCTCGCTTGGGACGCACATTGTTGAGGTGACTGGTCCTGATCGTCCATTCCTAGTCGACTCTCTATTGGGTGCCATTCAGGGCATGTCTTTTGAGGTTCTGGCCCTCTTCCACCCTATTTTAGGGACCAATCGCGAGACGAGGCAGTCCCTCATCCAGATTCACCTTCGCCCTCTCACCGAGGTTCAGCAAGCAGAGCTATCCGAAGAAATTGATGCGACGCTGAAGGACGTCATTTCCGCAACCGATGATTATCGCAGTATGCGTGATCGTATGGAGCAATCCGTAGAACAGTTACGAGGCTGCCCGCATGTGCTCGATCATCAACGTGATGAGGCGATCGCCTTTCTTGAATGGTTAGGGCGCGAACACTTTGTTTTCCTAGGTGTCCGCGATTACACGTTTCACCGAGATGAAGCCGGCACACTTTTGCCCGAAGAACCGGAAATGATCGAAGGATCAAATCTCGGTCTCTTGAAAGATGAAAATCGCAATGTCCTCAATCGTGGTGCAGAGCCGCTCGTCATAAATCGCGATATCAGTGAGTTTTTGTCGGAACCCGAACCTCTTATTCTGGCCAAAGCAACGCTGCGCTCGCGGGTCCATCGACGCGTTGATTGTGATTATATTGGGGTCAAATCATTTGATGATAACGGACGCATCATCGGCGAAACTCGTTATCTAGGTCTCTACACCTCTGAGGCCTACAATCGCTCGGTCAGAGATATTCCACTGATCCGCAAGCGGGTTTCCCGCGTGATTGAAGCCTCTGGAGCCCTCAAAGGCACTCATAATGAAAAGGCGTTGTCCAATATCATGGAGCGCTGGCCTCGTGATGAGATGTTTCAAATCAAGGCAGAGCGGCTCGCGCCGATCATGTTGGGCGCTCTCAATTTGATTGCCCGGCCGAGGGTTCGACTATTTGTTAGGCCAGATCGCTTTGGGCGCTTTGTGAGTGCTGTTGTCTTTGTTCCGCGTGAAGCCTACGATACAGCGCTTCGTGAAAAGATGACCGAGGCCCTAGAGTATGCCTATGAAGGCCGCCTTGTCGCCTTCCAGCCCAGTTTTGAAGGCATGTCTCTGGTACGCGTCCTGTTTGCCATTGCTCTTCCCCATAAGGCGCCTGAGCCGGACCTTGAGGCTTTGGAAGCGCAATTGGTTTCAATGTCTCAGACGTGGAATGAGCGTTTTCAGGCGGCGATAATAGACAGTGAGTTGAACATTGAATTGCGTACAGCTGCGGGGCTTTTCATGGGTGCTTTCAATGCGGCCTATCGTGATGCCTTTACACCAGACGAAGCGTTGCGCGATGTTGAGGGGCTCGCAGAGATTAGCGCCGATGCACCCGTTAAGTTGCGTGCTTACCGAATAAGCGATGATGACGATAAAACCATCCGTGCGAAGATCTATGCTCGTGATGGCTCAATTGCGCTGTCGGATTGCGTTCCGGTGTTTGAGCGCATGGGCCTCTTCGTTGATTTCGAGACAGGTTATCCCGTGAAGCCTCGAGGCAAGCCCGTGGCTGACGCACCTGATATCTACTGGGTTCACGATCTCTCCATGCGACGCCAGGACGGCCGCGATATTGATCTGGATGACATTCGCAAAGCTTTTGAGGCGGCGTTCGTTGGAATTTGGTCGGGTCTTGCCGAGAATGACGGCTTTAATCAGCTTATTTTCAATGCGGGTCTTGATTGGCGCGAGGCCGCCCTTTTACGCACGCTTTGCGCTTATCGCCATCAAAGCGGTCTAGATCCAGCACGCGAAACACAGATTGAGGCGCTAAATTCTTATCCTCATTTAGCGCGTGAGCTGGTCGACTTTTTCCACGCGCGATTACAACCGGGTGAGAAAGACACCAATGCGCGATCCGACGACCTCAAAGAAAAATCTGACGTGATCCAATCGGCGCTGATTGACGTTAAAGCGCTTGATCATGACCGTGTTCTGCGTCGTCTGGCGGACCTTATTCCAGCCATTCAGCGCACGAGCTACTATCATACTCAAGCCTCAGGCAGGCCGTTACCTTACATTGCTGTGAAGATTGCAAGCCGAGAGCTTGATGATCTGCCCGATCCCAAGCCTTTCCGTGAAATCTTCATGTCCTCTCCGCTTGTGGATGGTGTCCACTGTCGGTTCGGTCCGGTTGCGCGTGGTGGTCTACGCTGGTCAGACCGACGCGATGACTTCAGGACAGAAGTCTTAGGCCTCGTGAAGGCTCAACAGGTCAAGAACGCGGTTATCGTTCCAGTTGGGTCCAAAGGCGGCTTCTTCCCAAAACAGCTGCCAATGAATGGGTCACGTGAAGAGGTTCGTGAAGCGGGTATTGCGGCCTATCGTCAGTTTATTACAAGCCTTCTTTCGATCACGGACAATTTGATTGATGGTGATGTTCAGCACCCGGATGATACAATCGTCTGGGATGGGGAAGATCCATACCTCGTCGTCGCGGCTGATAAAGGTACAGCCACCTTCTCTGATATCGCCAATGAAATCAGCGAAGGTCATGGGTTCTGGCTCGGGGACGCTTTTGCTTCAGGTGGGTCCGCCGGATATGACCACAAGAAAATGGGTATTACTGCGCGTGGTGGTTGGGAAGCGGTCAAACGTCACTTCCGTGAAATTGGGAAAGATATTCAGTCTGAACCTTTCACCGTGATCGGATGTGGCGATATGAGCGGTGACGTTTTTGGGAACGGCATGCTCCTCTCAAAGCAAATCCAACTTCAAGCCGCATTCAATCATCTTCATATTTTCATTGATCCGAACCCGGAAGACCCAGAACGGACTTGGGAAGAGCGTAAGCGGATGTTCGATCTGCCGCGGTCAAGCTGGATGGATTATGATCAAAGCTTGATCTCCAAAGGGGGCGGCATCTTCGAACGCTCTGCAAAGTCTATCGCGTTAACCCCAGAGATGAAAACCCTGACAGGGTTGAAGGCGGACAAGACAACGCCCGACGAACTAATACATGCGCTGTTGAAAGCAGAATGCGAACTGCTCTGGTTTGGCGGTATCGGGACTTACATTAAGGCTAGTGGTGAAACCCATACAGATGTTGGGGATCGTGCAAATGACAGCCTACGGATCAATGGGCGTGACTTGAAGGCCAAAGTGATCGGTGAGGGCGCAAACCTGGGCTTGACGCAAGCGGCGCGAATTGAAGCGGCTCAACACGGGGTTTACCTGAATACAGACGCCATAGATAACTCTGCTGGTGTCGATAGTTCCGACCATGAAGTGAATATCAAGATCTTGTGCACCGAGGCTATTCGCAGGGGCAGTCTCCCGAGGGGTGAGCGCAATACGTTGCTTGCAAGCATGACGGGTGATGTTGCGACAAAAGTTCTTGCGCATAATTATGCGCAAACCCGCGCGCTCACGCTTGCTGAGTCCAACGCTATGAGGGATCATGAGGCGTTTGAGCGTCTTATGCTTCGACTGGAAAAGCGAGGCGGTCTCGACCGTGACGTTGAGGGTCTTCCATCAAGCGCTGAAATGGACTTACGCCAAGAAGAGCGCCAACCTCTTACTCGTCCTGAGATTGCAGCGATTATGGCATGGACCAAGATTGTCCTTTTCGATGATCTCGTGGCCTCTGATACGCCGGATGACCCTCATTTTCAGGACACTTTGCAGGGATATTTCCCTGATGCACTCCATACCTATGATGACGCCATGCAGGCTCATCGTCTGAAGCGTGAGATCATTTCGACAGTGCTTGCGAACCGCATCATCGATATGGCGGGCCCGGTCTTCTTCTTGCGCTTACGTGAGCAGACAGAAGCAGATCCCGCCGCTTTGGTTAAAGCGTTTGAGGCCGCTTCGGACCTCATTGGTGCTCGCGACATGCAAGAACAAATCGATGACCTTGATA
>JBCCDF010000067.1:0-12621 GCA_039030935.1 Pseudomonadota bacterium
AGGAAACGGTCGAGGCGCGTGCCAGCCTCATCTGATGTCGGGGTCGCGGTGAGCGTCTGCATGGGTGGGGTATAGGCGAATGCGGCCGCTGTGGGCAGGCGCGTCTGACAAAAAAGTGATCTTGACGCTGCCAGACCGGATTCCCATGTCTTCTATATCGCCGATGCAGGGCTGCTACTGAGTGGGGCTAATGCATCGAGCCATGCCAAACCTGTCTGTGACAGAAGGAGAGATGACATGACGCATGAGACGACCGTACCGGGCATTGATCTGTCCAAAATCGCTTATATTCGCGCTGTGGCGCATGAAGAGGTGCAAGCGCTTCCCAGTGAAGCACTGACCATGGTGAATGATCCAGACGCGCTGTTCGTTCTAACCGATGCCGAGGGTAAGAAGCTCGCCATCGTTGAAGGCCGCGATGCCGCGTTCAAAGCTGCGGAAATGAACAGCCTGACGCCTGTCAGCGTGCATTAGCCAATCTTGACGCGCGGCTGTGCGCTTAGGTCTCAGCCGTGCGCTTATTGCCGCCGAATAGGCCTTTGAAAACTTTGCCAATATCGTTGACGCCGGAGCCGTGAACGGCCCCTGCCCGATACACCTGCGTGGCGAGCCAGAGGATCAACACTGTGGCGGCAGCCATCAAGGTAAGCTGAGCTAAAACTTCCCAAAGCGGAGGCTCGGTCGGCATTTTCAGGATCAAGAGGAAAGGCGTAAAGACCGGCACCCAGGACATGGTCTGGATCAGCGGGCTTTCAGCATCATTTATAGCAAAGGTCAGCATGAAGAGCGGCGCCATCAGCATGACGATCAGCGGCGTCATCAGGGTCTGCGCCTCTTGGATCGTGTCACACAGAGAGCCCAACGCGAGGAAGAGCGAGCCATACATCATATAGCCAAGCACGAAGCTCAGAATGGCTGGCACGAACAGCATTGGGTTTGCAGCGGCAACGAGGATTGAGGTGATCGCCGTTGAGGCCTCGCTCGGAAAATAATCCTGTCCAATGAAAGCGATCAAGGTCGATCCGAACGCCCAAAATGTCATCAGAGTGAGCGCAAGCGCTAGAACGGCGAGCAACTTACCAGCCAGCAAATTCGGGAGTTTCACAGAGGTCAAAAGGCTGTCAAAAATCTTGTTTGAGCGTTCCTCAATCGTGCCCATCAGCAGATAGTTGACGACTGAGAAGATCAGGAACCAAAGCACGAACGCCATGATGATCGACATGAAGAATGGCGCGCGATCTGACAGTGTGACGGCTGCCCCACCCTCGCCGCCATCAGCCCGGAAGCGTTGCTCTTCCAAGGGGCGGCGCGCTGAACGAGCATCAGCAAGCAACTGGCTGGAGACCCCTGCTTCTGTAAAGACTGCCTCTTCTGCGATGGTGGCCTCAGCCTGTTTGACGAGGTCTCTTAGGCCACGAACTTGTAGGTTTTCGCTCCAATACTGGATGGCTGAACCGTCTGGGGGCACGATGATGGCCGCGAAGAGTTCAACATTGCCTTGTGGGGTTTGTACGAGGCGTTCGCCTTGCAAATAGGATTGCAGGCCATCGATCGTTCGGGCTGGCGCATCGACACGGACGAAGTCCAGAACAGGGAGTGGGATTTGAGCACCGCCTGCCGTGCGCAGCGCGTCCTCAACACTTTGCCCTTGCGCCAAAGCGTCATCAAAGCGTTTTGTGGCTTCACTGTCCTGACCTTGAACCGTCGCGGCCATATCAAGAGAAGCGCGTGCGACTATAATTTGTATTTTCGAGACTTCACGATCGAGCGCCTTGGAGAACTCATCACCACTTTCGATCACCGTGAAATGGCGCGTTGGAGCGCTGCTTTGCGCTAAGGTCGGGGCAAACATGAAGATGCCGAGGATGACCGGAGTGAAGAGAAGGCCGAGCCAGAAGCCCCATGCGGTGACGTAGCCAAGATAATCGCGACGAGCGACGAGATAGGTCGAGAACATTAGGCTGCCTCTTTCTGTGTTTGTGCACCGCTTGTGAGCGTATCGGTGAGGTCCTGAGCTTCGGCCTCACTGACGAGGGAGACGAAGACATCACGCAAGCGCGTTTCCTGCGGCATGAAGCTGGTAATCGGTGCACCGCCATCAATTGCTGCGCGCAAGGCATCTTGTGGGTCCTGCTGAGGGGCGAGGCTGACGCGCCAGAGATTGCCCTCATCACCCTCAAGGCTGGCCTTATACCCCGCAGCACGCATTGTTCTGCTGAGATCAAAGCCCTCGGCGACGCCAATCTTGACCGCACGACCGAGCGCGGCAAAGCCATCCTCAAGCGTGCCGTCGAAGACCTTCCGACCGCGCGCCATCATCACGATTTTCTCGCAGAGGCGCTCAGCATGTTCCATGACATGGGTGGAGAAGACGATTGTCGCCCCACGCTTATGTTCTTCTACGATAAGCTCTTCAAGCGCCATCTGATTGACGGGATCAAGACCGGAGAACGGCTCATCGAGGATGAGGAAATCGGGGCTGTGGGCGAGCGCGCACAAGATCTGGACCTTTTGGCTCATCCCTTTTGAAAGGCGCGAGACACGAGACTTTGCAAACGGGCCGAGCCCCATTGCATCGAGCATCTCATCGGCGCGCTTGCGAGCATCACGCGCACTCATCCCTTTCAGGCGGGAAAAATAGGTGATGATCTGGCGGGGGTTCATCTTTTTGTAGAGGCCCCGCTCTTCAGGCAGAAAGCCAACGCGCTTCAAGCTCTCAAGATTGGGCGCAGCGCCATAGAGGTGAGAGGTGCCTTCATCGGGCGACAGAACGCCGAGCGCCATACGCAAACTGGTCGACTTTCCGGCCCCATTAGGACCGAGAAATCCAACAATGGAGCCCTGGGGCACGACAAAATCGAGGCTGTTGACGGCCCGAAAATTGCCAAACCACTTGGTTGCACCGCGCATTTCTAGCGGATTCTGCGTCTGCATTCAGGATTCTCCGTCCAAAATTCTCGTTTATCGATATATAGTCTATATGTTTAACGCAGGGAGGCTTGCCAAGCGCTTAAAGTGGTCTCACGATGTTCACATGAAAATAAAAATCGGGTCCTACTCGGGAGGTCGGACTACGATATCGGGGGAAAGCAGCGACGCCATAAGACTGCCCGGTAGCGTTCATGACACTCAGCACTCGCATAACGCGACTAGCAAAGTGCAACTGCTCGCAGCGATAGAGCAGGCGATTTCGCGGCTCGACAACAACACATATGGCATTTGTGATGCTTGCGGATGCGATATTGGTGTTGAGCGACTGATGGCCAATCCGCTCACGACAATATGTGACGAATGCGATGAATAAGCCTGCGAGGCTTTTCCATTTGGTAAAACGTACTTAAGTGACCGCTTCACAGAATATGAGGCTGCAGCAATGAGCGCACCTAACTATGCTATTGAAGCCCAAGGTCTCGGCAAAACGTATCGTGCGTCTGGCAAAATGCCTGAAAAGCGCGCGCTGAAGGGGATCGATCTCAAGATTAAGCGCGGCTCAATCTTCGGGCTACTCGGACCGAATGGTGCAGGTAAGTCGACCTTCATCAATATTCTGGCCGGCCTTGTCACCAAGACGGACGGTGTGGCTAAAATCTGGGGGCTCGACATTGATCAGCACCCGCGAACGTCCCGAGCCGCCATCGGGGTGGTCAATCAGGAAATCACGATGGACCCGTTTTTCACCCCACTTCAGGCGCTCGACCTGCAAGCCGGGTATTATGGGGTTCCAAAAGCTGAGCGGCGAAGTCTGGAGATTCTGACCGCTGTCGGACTCGATGACAAGAAAGATGCCTATGTGCGCCAATTGTCCGGCGGTATGAAACGCAGGCTAATGGTTGCCAAAGCGCTAGTGCATAATCCCCCCGTGCTCATCTTAGATGAACCCACAGCGGGCGTTGATGTAGAGCTTCGCCGATCACTTTGGGCCTATGTGCGAGAGCTTCATGCCAATGGCACAACGATCATTCTAACCACGCACTACCTTGAGGAAGCTGAAGAGCTCTGCGATGAAATTGCCATTATTTCGCATGGCGAAGTGCTGGCCCAAGAACCGACGCCGCAGCTTCTTGCCAGACTGGATCAGCGCCTGCTGAAGATCACGCCACGAGAGCCGCTCTCAGCTGTGCCGGAAGCGCTTTCTCATCTCGATGCGAAGATTGTTGATGACATGCTGTGTATCACATTCCGAAACACAGAAACGGGGATCGGACGCCTTCTAGAGAAAGTGCGTGAGGCTGGGATCGGCGTTGCTGACTTAACAACCGAGCAGCCTAATCTCGAAGATGTCTTTGTGGCGATGACCACTGAGGACGCTTAACCCTTCGACTCTGACTTCGAGTGTTTGCGCTGCGTGAACATGGACAGAGCGAGCGCCGAAGATAAAGTCCCCCAAGATTGAGCCGACAGAGCTTTTTGGAGGAGACATCACATGCACCCGTTTCATCATGCTGCTACCACGCCGGATAAGCCTGCATACATTATGGCAGGCAGCGGCGAGACAGTTACGTTTCAGCAATTGGAAGACCGATCGAACCAGACGGCGCATGCGTTTAGAGCGCTTGGTCTGGGGCATGGCGATACGATTGCGATTTTTGCCGAGAATTCAGCGCGCTATTTTGAGATTTGCTGGGCGGCACAGCGCGCCGGGCTTTATTTTGTGTGTATTTCCTCGAGGCTGACAGCGCCCGAGGTTGAGTATATTCTAAACGATAGTGGCGCGCGCTTATTGATTGCTTCAACCGGCTTAAAGGGCGTCGCCGAACAGGTGAAAGCAGCAACAGATTTGGACGCCTATTGGTCGATTGATGGGCCAATTATTGGCTTCAAGTCGCTTTTGGAAGTGCGCGCGAGTTTACCGACGGCGCGGATCGATGATGAACGCCTCGGCACCGATATGCTCTATTCGTCCGGAACGACGGGGCGACCGAAGGGCATCCGACCGCCACTGCCACTGGACCCAGCCATTGATGCGCCAAATGCGTTAGATCAGATTGCCCGGATCCTGTTCCGAGTCAGCGAGGATGGGATCTATCTCTCCCCTGCACCGCTCTATCATGCCGCGCCGCTGCGCTGGTGCATGGCGATGACGAAGTTCGGCAACACGCTGATCATTATGGAGAAGTTTGATGCCGAAACGCTGTTATCTCTGATCGAAAAACACAAGGTGACACACACACAGCTTGTGCCAACCATGTTCGTGAAGATGCTGAAACTCCCGGAGGAGGTTCGCAGCAAGTATGATGTGTCGAGCCTCGTTGCGGCCGTTCATGCCGCTGCGCCCTGCCCCATTCCAGTGAAAGAGCAGATGATCGAGTGGTGGGGGCCTGTGATTGAGGAGTATTATGCAGGCTCTGAAGGCAATGGCATGACCTGGGCCAATACTGAGCAGTGGCTCGCCCATAAGGGCACCGTCGGGATGCCGATTTATGGTGAGCTACACATTTGTGATGAAGACGGTGATGAAGTTCCAGTCGGGACGGAGGGCCAAATCTATTTTGGTGGAACCTTCACGCCGAATTACCACAATGATGAAGAGAAGACCAAAGGCGCGCTTAATCCAAAGAATGCGGAATGGTCATCACTCGGTGATGTCGGCAAAGTGGACGAAGATGGGTTTTTGTATCTGACAGACCGTAAGGCGTTCATGATCATCTCAGGCGGGGTGAACATCTATCCTCAAGAAGCGGAGAATGCTCTGATTACTCACCCTGCTGTGGCTGATGTCGCTGTCATCGGCGTTCCAAATGACGAATTTGGGGAAGAGGTCAAAGCGGTTGTGCAACCCATGGACGGCGTCGAGGCGAGCGATGAGTTGGCGGATGAATTGCTCGAATATTGCCGCTCTCAACTGGCGAAGATCAAATGTCCCAAGAGCGTTGATTTCGATCCCGCGCTACCCCGCCACCCGACGGGCAAGCTCTATAAACGCCTCGTCCGTGACCGCTATTGGGGCAAAGAGGGCAGCCGGATTGTTTAAAGCGCCAATAAAAATTCCCGACATTACAGACTTCTAAATCAATTCGCTTTAGCTGTTTCCCTAGGAAATTCGGTGATTACCGAACGAGTTGAGCTTGGGGTATTGAATGAGGGCGCTTCAGCGTTTTCTCTTATATATCTTTTTGTGTTTTGCCGCCGCGATTTCGTCGGCTTCGGCGCAAGATGCTGTTCCTCTTTCAGACCGCCTCTGCTCATTCGCGAATGACGGCTCCGTAACGGCGCAACAAGCCGCGACCCGCGCGGCAGATTTTAACTGCGAAAAGTCGCAATTTAATACGCCTGCCCGCCATTACTGGGTGCGCGCCGAGATCGCAGATATCACCACTGAAGTTCAGTCCCCCGTTCTGCGCATTCGGGTCGCGCGGCAGGACACGATAACCGCCATTCTGGAGTTTCAGAATGGAGAGACTGAAACGCTGATCTACGGCTCCGATGAGATAAAGGCCAATTGGCGCTCACCGACCTACGCCTCTTTCCCGCTAACAAATTTAAGCGGCGACACGGCAACGTCCATTCTGGTTGGTGTTGAACAGCCATGGGACCCTTGGAACCTCGCAGATCTCAACATTATCAGCGCTGAGGCCGACCTCGCAGAACATTATAAATCCTATCTTGCGAACGCTGTATTCTGTGCCCTTCTGGCTGCACCTTTGCTGCTTCATCTCTGCCTGTTCTTCGTCCTTCGGATTCGCTTCATTCTCATCCATGTCATTGCACTGGCTGCGACCATTGTGATGCAGATTCTATGGGGCGGTGTGATCTTCGACATTTTTCCCTTTGTCTCGGTCAATGCGAGATCCATCCTCGCGCATTTATGCATCGCGCTCATCATGGCCGCCATTTGCCTTCTTATCCGGGACATTTGCGAGCCGGGAAAATTGAGTCCTGGTCTGTCCAGAATGTTGCTCTATTCAAGTGTTTTCTCAGTAACAGCCACAACCCTCATCATCGCAGTCTCCCCGCGCCTGCCGGTAATTGGATCGCTTCTCTTTCACATGGTGGTGCTACTTTGTGTCTTAGCCGTTGTGATCAGCTTGGTCAGCGCGGCTTTCAAAGGCAGCTGGACCGCACGCGGTCTGTGCCTTGGAACAGTCGGTTTTGTATTCGTTGCGCTGGCGCGCATCATAAATTCTACAGGCCTTGTCGATAATGTACCAACCTTCGATCACGGACTGTATGCGGCAGCCTTTGTCGATGCTGTTGTCATGAGCGCAATTGTGATCCACCGCGCTTTCAAGCTTCGACGCGAGCATGAGCTCGCTATAATAGAAAATACACTCCTGTTTAGAGCCGCACGCATCGATCCACTGACAGAGCTCTTAAATCGCCGCGCGCTCGAAGAAGATTTTGAAACCCTGCTGAGCCAAAACGAACGCAGACGACAAGTCCACAGTATGCTGATCGTCGATATAGACCACTTTAAGACGGTCAACGATACGTTTGGACACGATGGCGGTGATCTTTGTCTCAAACAAGTCAGTGAGCTCTTCCGTGCGGCATGTCGCCCGAGCGATACCTGTGCGCGCATTGGCGGCGAAGAATTTGTCTTCATCCTCACGACACCAAGTCTTGATGACGCTTTATCTTTCGCAGAGCGCCTACGCGAAAGCGTATCGCAGTTTGAGTTTGGTCAGCCGAGTGATCCTATCGGGCATCTGACGATTTCTGTTGGTGTCGCCCGAATTCAAAACAGCGCGATGACCCGTTTTGAGGACGTCTATCAAACAGCAGATAGAGCCCTCTACACCGCGAAAACAACGGGTCGAAACCGCGTCATCAATGCCGAGACTATGACAAATATTAGCCTTGCCAGGCACGTCGCCTAATCAAAACGGTTATGAAATCTTTGGCAGACTAACCCCATTTGCTGTAGAGGTCAGTTGAGAAATGGGAGAATACTCATGCAACTCGGCGCATTTTCGGTAAGTCTCGCGGTGAAAGACATCGCCGCATCACGCAAATTCTATGAAGCCCTCGGCTTTACCACTGAAGGCGATGAGAGCCAGAAATGGTTGATCATGAAGAATGGCGATACGCTGATTGGCCTGTTTGAAGGGATGTTTGAAGACAATATCCTGACCTTTAATCCGGGCTGGGATCAAAGTGCGCAAGAGGTCAACCCGTTTGAGGATGTCCGCACAATTCAGAAAAAGCTTAAAGACGCCGGGATCGAGATGGCCGTTGAAGCTGATCCCTCAACGAGCGGTCCAGCCCACATCATCCTAAGTGATCCTGACGGCAATCAGATTATGCTGGACCAGCATCGCTAGGCCGCAACGTCACCCCTTGCGCTGTTGAAGCGCTCAGGCTTGATAGCAAAAAACAACAATCAGGAGAGAAACCCAATGGCTGACCCAAAAACCGTTCAGTATGCAGACCTTGAGAGTCTTGTCGGCGAGACCCTAGCCCCGTCAGATTGGTTCACGGTCGATCAGGACCGAATCAACACGTTTGCCGAAGCCACCGGCGATCATCAGTGGATCCATGTCGATGTTGAGAAAGCAACGGCGATGTTCGGATCAACCATTGCGCATGGCTATTTGACACTGTCTCTGCTTCCAATGTTTGGACCGCAAGTCCTGCGTGTCGAAGGAGTCAGCCGCGGGATCAATTATGGGGCAAACAAGGTCCGGTTCACAAACTTTGTCCCAACGGGCTCTAAGCTACGTATGGTTCAGACCGTAAAAGAGGTGAACGCGAAGGCTGGCGGCAAGCAGATGATCTCTGAATGCACGATTGAAATTGAAGGTATGGATAAGCCCGCCTGTGTGGCTGAAACGATCACTGTGCTCTACGGCTAAGTGTTTAACCCCTGAGGGGGATTTGAAGACGGAATATGGGTGATATACTCCTCTTCACCATGGGAGGTCTCTCTATGTTCCGTCTTTTGTCTTTGGTCAGCATTGCCGTGTTCCTGATGCAGGTGTCGAGCGCGATCGCACAATCGCCGCAGCAGCTCTATGAGGACGCAAAAACCCGTATGGAGGCCAACGACGTCACGAATGTCTTCCGTGATGTGACGACGTCATGCGACCAGAACTATGGGGATGCGTGCGATCTGCTCGGACAGATGTATACTGTGGAGAGTTCCGCTCAAGACTATGCCAAGGCTTATGAGCTCTTTGTAAAGGGGTGCGATCTGGGCAGTGCTGGAGCCTGTGAAGGCAAAGGGAATATGGAGTTTGATGGCCGCGGGACCGAGAAAAACGATCCCCTTGCCCGTCAATCCTATATCAAAGCCTGCAATGGCGGTGACACTTTGGGATGCTATTACCTCGGCACAATGCAGTATGATGGGGACGGGGGTGCCAAAGATCTCGTTTCAGCGAGGAGATCGTTTGAAACAGCCTGCGCTGATAACAATGCGAAGGGGTGCGAGTATGTAGGATGGATGGCCGTTAAGGGGGAAGGCGGCTCTATCGATTTTACGGCGGCGAAAGCGGCCTATGAAACCTCATGTAATTTAAACAATTCAAACGCCTGCAACATGCGTGGGTTGATGCACCAGCGCGGTCAGGGTGGCCCTGTTGATTACGTGACGGCGGCCAGTTTCTTCCGCAAGGCCTGCGACGGCGACAATGCGACCGCGTGCGATAATCTCGCTGATCTCTACAATGGAGGCGAGAAACTTCCCGAAGATATGACAACTGCAAACCCGCTCTACGAGAAGGCCTGTAATCTCGGTCGAGCCGAGGCGTGTTATCAGGTTGGTTATAGCGCTCATTATGGCCGAAGCGCGCCAGTTGATTATGCCAAGGCGAAAGTGTCTTATGAAAAGGCGTGTGAGGCAGACTATGCGCGTGGCTGCAACAATTTAGGTGTCTTATACGCCAAGGGGCAAGGCGTTGCCGAAAATCAGTCGACAGCCCTTGAGTATTACAAGCAAGCCTGCACGCTCAAAAATGTTGTTGGATGTCGCAATGTTGGCGATTTCTACAATGATGGCCGCGCGGGTGAGCAAAACGATGAGACAGCACAGAGCTTTTATGTGAAGGGATGTAGCGGCAATGACGCCGCCGCGTGCTATCAGACAGGGTACTCTTATCACTTTGGACGAGGCGCTGAAATCGACTACGTAAAAGCCCGTGCCGACTATACGAAATCGTGTGATCAGGATTACGCACGCGGATGTAACAATCTCGGTTCGCTACACGCTCAAGGACTGGGTACGGCCAAAAGTGATCAGACAGCTCTCTCATTTTATACAAAAGCTTGTTCCCTGAAAAATGGCATCGCCTGCCGCAACATTGGGGACTTTGCAAAAAACGGGCGTGGAAGTGCAGTCGATCTTACCAGAGCTCTGAACTTCTATGGTCAGGCATGCGCCCTAAATGACGCGGCAGGCTGTAACAGTCTAGGCTTTGCACAAGCCATGGGACAAGGCGGGCCCGTCGATCTTATCGCTGGACGAAGGAACTATGAGAACGCCTGCAAAGGAGGCTTTGCGCAAGGCTGCAGCAATTTCGGGCTTGTTCTCTATAATGGGCAGGGTGGTCCAAAGGATGATGTTTTAGCCCGCGCTAAGTTCAAACAGGCTTGTGATGGCGGGTATAATGATGGCTGCCGTAATTATGGGGTGGCCTTGAGACAGGGCATTGGCGGCCCGCCCGATGAGGCGAACGCCGTCATCGCCCTGACCAAAGCGTGCGACATGAACGTTCAAGCCGCCTGTCAAATGATCGGAAGATGATTATATCCTCTTTATAGACGAAGGAGGCCGATCATGATCCCGACAATGCCGAAGCCTGGTAATGAGAAAAAGCTGCGGCGCTCAAACACCGAGTGGCGCGAAATCCTGACGGAAGAGCAGTTCCGCATTGGTGTTAAAGAGGGCACAGAACGCGCGTTTACGCCAGGCAATCACGATGATGAAAAGCGCGACGGTGTTTTTGAATGCGTCGGATGCGATGAGGCGATCTGGTCATCTGAACATAAGTTTGACAGCGGGACAGGATGGCCGAGCTTCTATCAACCCATCCGCGAAACGGCTGTCGATACTAAGACAGACTTTAAATTGGTCTACCCGCGCACGGAGTGCCATTGCGGAATCTGCGGACTGCATCTTGGGCACGTCTTTAAAGATGGACCAGCACCGACAGGCAAACGCTGGTGTATTAACGGCGCGATGCTCCGGTTTAAGGTTGCAGGGACGTAATCGTTACAGACTAGACAAGATGGACGGCATGGATAGGGTCGCGCGTATCTTATAACGCGGAGCCTATCCTATGCGCCTGACGCCTCTTCTTTCTTCTGCTGCAGCTCTCGCAATCCTTGTTGGTTGCAGCGCTCAAACTGAAACAACTTCTGACACTTCAACGGAGACCACGACAACCGTGCCCTTTGATCTCGCTTCCCTGACCCCACCAACAGCAACGCGCATCGATAAGACGATTGAACAAGTCGGGCGCACACGTGTTGATCCCTATAATTGGATGAAGGATGAGAACTGGCAGGACGTGATGAAGGACCCGTCCATCCTGCGCGAAGACATCCGTGACTATCTGGTGGAAGAAAACGCCTTCACAAAAGCCGGATTGGAAGAGCCGCTTCAGCCGCTCGTTGACGAGCTGTTCGAAGAAATGCGCGGTCGGATTAAGGAAGACGACCAATCGCTACCAAGCGTTGATGGGCCGTTTGCGTATCTGACCAAGTTCCGCACAGGCGGTGAGTATCCAATCTTTGCCCGCAAGTCTGCCGCTGAAACCTATAATGAAGAGGCAGAGGTCGAAATCCTTCTAGACGGCGATGAGATGGGTGAGGGTAAAGCCTATTTCGCTTTTGGTGGGCTGGGCCACAGCCCGGATCACAAGCTCGTCGCCTATGCCTATGATGATCAGGGCTCTGAACGTTACGACATTAAATTCCGCAACATTGAGACCGGCGAAGACCTACCCGATGTTGTGACCGGAACAGCAGGCAACTTTGTTTGGTCTTCAAACAGCGATGCTGTGTATTGGGTTGAGCGCGACGACAACGGCCGCCCCGTGGCGGTTCATCAGTATAAGCTCGGCAGCGACGGCGCTTCAACTGAGATTTATCGCGAAGCTGATGCGGGCTTCTTTACCGGTGTCGGAAAGTCCCAGTCAGGAGAGTATATCTTCATCGGTGTCGGCGATCAGGTGACGTCTGAGTATCACTATTTCAAAGCCGACGCTGACACGCCAGAGCCAAAACTGGTGGCCGCCCGCGAGGTTGGTGTTGAGTATGACATTGAGCATTGGGGCGATCAGTTCGTAATCACGACGAATGCGGATGGCGCAGTCGATAAGAAGATTGTGACCGCTCCGGTCGATGCGCCCGGGCGTGACAATTGGACGGATTATATCGCACATGAAGCGGGCACGCTGATCCTCGGCGTTGATGTCCTCAAGGATCATATGATCCGCACCGTGCGCAAAGAAGGCCTGCCAAGCGTTATCATCACGGATCGTGAGAGCGGCGATGAACACAGCATCGCGTTTGATGAGGCCGCTTACTCGCTGAGCGCGAGCACAGGATACGATTACGATACGACCCAAATCCGGTTCAATTATGAGTCGCCGTCCACGCCGGATCAGACCTATGACTATGATCTGGTCACACGCGAACGTGTTCTGCGGAAAACGCGTGAGGTCCCATCAGGTCATACGC
>JBCCDF010000068.1:0-12543 GCA_039030935.1 Pseudomonadota bacterium
ACGCTCAGCGGGCAACAGCGCCCCTTCCCAGCCGTGGAAGATCTCGAATTCGGGTCGGCCTCATTTAGCGGCATTACAGGTGCTTTCAGCGATGCGGACGCTGCAGGAACATTCGGCTTAGACACGTTTGAAATTCGCGATATGGCGGATCTGAAAGCGGCGCGCTTCCTCATAGAAGGCCTGTCATTTGACGCCGAGGACGCGACTGAGGGAATGATGTTTACCGGCAAGCTCGACGATGTCAGCATGGTCAATGTCGACGCAAAATATCTGAAAGCCATCGAAGAGAATATCGATGATGAAGAAGCAATGTTCACTGCTGTTATGGCCATGGTTTACGAAAATCCAATGGAACCGGGCTATGACTCTTTCAGCATGAATGGGCTCGACCTTAATCTTGCTGGCGCCAAAGTCTCTATGGATAGCCTAAGCAGTTTCATTGAGCGAAACAGTGCTGGCCAGCCCGTGAAATACGTCACACCGAAATACACGCTGAAGATCGATGCCGATCCAGCAGGTGGTGAAGGCGGTGCGGGCCTCCTCCAAGGGCTGAGCGTTCTTGGCTATGAGAACTTGGTCATCAACGGCGAAGGTGTTGCCGATTATGACCCAGCCAATGATGTCATTTCCTACGCTGTCGATACCAACTATTTCGAAGTTGAAGACGGTGCAAAGATTGGCTTTGGCGGCGAGATTGGTGGCTTCTCAGAATACTCCAAAATTGCCGGATCAACACTCGATTTTGAAGCTTTAGCAGGCGGCCAAGAGCCCGATCCAGACGCGATGATGGAAGCTTTTGCAGCTCTAACCATCTTCGACTTCTCAATGAAGATCGACGATGACGGTCTGGTCAATCGCTCTATCAACGCGGCGGCCACAATGAATGGTCAGGACCCGGATGCACTGCGCAGCCAAATCTCTATGGGGCTTGGAATGGCTCCAATGATGGCTCAGGGCTCTGGTGTCGACATGGCACTCGTGACCGAAGTCACCGGTGCGCTGTCCAAGTTCATTGCTGAGCCTGGAACGCTGACCATCAGCATGAAGCCGGACACACCGTTCAATGTCGGTGTAGCGATGCAGAACCCAGATCCGGCGAACTTCACGAAAGATAGCCTCGGCATCACGGCGTCTGCGAAGTAACGCAGACCGCTAAACACGACAAAGGCGCGGCTCTTGCGGGTCGCGCCTTTTCTTTTTCGCGCTGTCCAAGCATAAGGCGCAGATGAAACTTGCATTTTTCGGTGATATTGTCGGCAAACCAGGCCGCATCGCGATGGCGGAGCATTTACCATCTCTACGCCGTGATCTCAAACTCGATTTCGTCGTCATAAATGCTGAGAATGCTGCGGGCGGATTCGGCTTAACGGAGAGCATCGCCAACACGCTTTTTGAGGCTGGCGCTGACTGTCTGACACTCGGTGACCACGCTTGGGACCAGCGTGAGATGCTGACCTACATTGAACGCGAGCCGCGCATTATCCGCCCTCTGAATTACCCTGAAAACGCGCAAGCACCGGGCCGTGGCAGTAACCTGTTCACACTTCATGACGGCCGTCGTGTCGGGGTCATCCAGCTACAGGGCAATGTCTTTATGCGTCAGGTTTTAGACAACGCCTTCGCAGCTGCGGATGACGCACTCGATGCGCTCCCTTTGGGCACTGTCGCTGACGCTGTGATCCTCGATTTTCACTGTGAAGCAACCTCAGAAAAAATGGCGATGGGTCACTATTGTGATGGCCGCGCCAGTCTTGTTGTCGGCACGCACACGCATGTTCCGACCGCTGACCATACCATTCTCGCGGGCGGGACAGCCTACCAAACAGACGCTGGGATGTGCGGCGATTATGACAGCGTCATAGGGATGCAAAAAGACACATCCATCGCTCGCTTCCTGACGCAAATGCCGGGAAAACGCTATGAGCCCGCTTTGGCAGAGGCCACACTCTGCGGCGTGGTCGTGGAAACCGACCCCAAGACCGGGCTCGCCGTCACGATTGATCCTATCCGGGTTGGCGGCACACTGACCCAAACAGCGTAAAGAGTATCCAACACTTCCCCCTTTGAAAATCCTTTCGAGGTGGGGTATCGCCTAGGCAAAGAGAGACAAAAGGAGCCCGCATGGCTGGCCACAGTAAATGGGCAAATATCCAGCATCGCAAAGGTGCCCAAGATAAAAAGCGCGCTGCATTGTTCGCACGCCTGTCCAAAGAGATCACCATCGCTTCAAAGCTCGGTGGGCCGGACCCCGATGCCAACCCACGCCTTCGCCTCGCCATTGCAAATGCGCGTGGCCAGTCAATGCCCAAAGACAATATCAAGCGCGCTGTCGATAAAGGTCAGGGCGGCGGTGGTGAAGACTATATCGACATCCGCTATGAAGGATTCGGCCCCGGTGGCGTCGGCATTATTGTCGAGGCCTCGACCGACAATAAAAATCGCGCGGCCAGCGAGATCCGCACAGCCTTCTCCAAAAATGGCGGTAATCTGGGTGAAACTGGCTCAGTGTCGTTTGGCTTTGAACAAGTGGGTGAGATCGTTTTTCCCATAGAAGCTGGCGACGAAGACACCATCATGATGGCCGCCCTTGATGCCGGAGCCAGCGACATCGAAAGCGATGAGGAGGCTCACTACGTCTACACAGACCGCGAGGCCCTATCCGATGTTGCAACGGCGCTTGAAGGCCAGTTCGGTGAGGTCGAGGCCAAGTCAACAAAGCTCATCTGGAAGCCGCAAAATACTGTACCCGTTGAGGGTCAATCGGCCGACACGCTGATGAAGCTTCTCGATATTCTGGATGATCTTGATGATGTCTCAAACATCTATGACAACTCAGAATTGTCCGACGCAGAGGTCGAGCGTCTGGCGGGCTAAGCACTCTGAAACCATGTGCGCTAAGGGGTCACGCAAACGTTCAAGCTGCTCAAATCTACGTGATAACTGAATCGTAATCTCGAATTCGGTATAGGATGCACGATATAAGCATCACATAATTTGCAACGTAGAGTGTAAAAAAATGAAAACCTCCCAGACCGCAATGGTCGCCGCCTTGACCGGTGGTGCCGCTGCTTTAGCCGCCTTCTTCATGACGGCAGGCGCCGACAACGACAAGACACGCCCAATCACAAGCGCGATGGAAACCGCAATCTTTGCCGGTGGGTGCTTTTGGTGCGTGGAAAGCGATTTTGATAAAGTCGATGGGGTCGTCGAGACCATCTCTGGCTATACTGGCGGTGACACAACCAATCCGACCTATAAGAGCCACACAAAAGACGGGCACCTGGAGGCGGTTAAAATCATCTACGACCCAACCGTCGTCGACTATGAAACACTCGTGACTTACTTTTTCCGCCATATTGATCCGACCGATGATGGCGGGCAGTTCTGCGACCGTGGCAACAGTTACACCACGGCTGTTTTTGTCGAGAACGCGCAAGAGCGCGCGATCGTCGAAGATGAAATCGCCTCCATCACGCAGAGCAATGTTCTTCCCGGTCCAATTGTCACGAAAGTCCGCGAACAAGGTGCATTCTATGATGCGGAGAATTACCATCAGGATTACTATCTGAAGAACCCTGTACGCTATAAATTCTACCGTGATGGCTGCCGACGCGACGCGCGTGTCAAACAGGTTTGGGGCAGCTAGAAGTTAAGCCTAGTCTTTCTGACTGAGCGCATCGATTTGCGCCTGCATCGCGTTCAGTTGCGCTTTCAGCATCGCCATTGGATCAGGTGACACATCAGCGCTAGACGCGCTCGAACTCTCTCTTGTGGAGCGTTTTGAACTATTGCTCGATCCCGTCGGTGAGAACATTTTCATGGCCTGTTCGAACATCGCCATGTTCGCCTTTGCCTGCTGTTCAAAAAGACCAAACGGGCTGCTCATTCCCGATCCCATGCTTTTTGTCCATTGCTCGCGGCTCTCCGCAAAACTGTTCATGCTCATTTCCAACCAGGCTGGTAGAAGCGTGTTTGCACCATTACCGCCGTAAAACCCAATCAGCTTGCGCAAGAAGTTCACAGGCAAAGCACCCTCACCCTTATTTTCCTTCTCAAAGATAATTTGGGTCAGGACTTGGCGGGTCAGATCTTCACCGGTTTTTGCGTCTCGAACTTCAAAGTCGATTTCTTGACGAACCAGGTCTGAGAGATGATCGAGCGTCACATAGGAACTGGTCGATGTATCGTAAAGCCGCCGATTGGCGTACTTTTTGATGATGACCGTCCCGAGATCCTTGCCGTTTTTCGCCATAACAATCCCTCATATTACTGCGTGGGCAGCAAATTATCCTATTTTGCAGTGCACATAGTGGCACAAATCGCCGTACTTCCAAAGTCGCCTTTCATCCTTACACCGATTATGCTTCAACGCAGTTGAGCAGACGCAGCAAATTAAAAATGCTGCGCAGCATTTTCTTAATGGAGGAAGACGTGGGCAAAACAGCATTAGTGACCGGGGGAACCCGAGGAATCGGGAAGGCCATCAGTGTTTATCTGAAGGACAAAGGCTTTGATGTGGCGGCCAATTACGGTGGCAATGAAGAAGCTGCCAAAGCCTTCGAGAGCGAGACAGGGGTCAAAACATACAAGTTCGATGTGTCAGACTTTGAGGCTGTCGGCGCCGGACTTAAAGCCATCGAAGCAGACCTCGGTCCGATCGAAATCGTCGTCAACAATGCGGGCATCACATGGGATGGTCCTCTCCACAAAATGAGCAAGGAGCAATGGGACAAGGTGATCGACGTAGATCTCAACTCCGCTTTCAACGTCACGCGCCAAGTCTGGGAAGGGATGCGTGAGCGCGGATTTGGCCGTGTCATCAATATCTCATCCATTAACGGCCAGAAAGGTCAATTTGGACAAGCGAACTATTCCGCCGCAAAGGCTGGATTAATCGGCTTTACAAAAGCCTTGGCTCAAGAGGGCGCTAAAAAAGGCATTACCGTGAACGTCGTCTGCCCTGGCTATATCGACACGGAAATGGTGCGCGCTGTGCCTGAAAAAGTCCTGGAAGGGATTATCGCAACGATCCCGGTCGGGCGTCTCGGAAAGGCGGAAGAGATCGCCTCCATGTGCGGTTACCTCGCCAGCGACGAGGCTGCCTTCATCAATGGTGCCACCATGACGGTCAACGGCTCACAGTACATTGCGGGATAATGGGACATTGTCGGATCAGTAGGGTCACGCGGCCAGGTTCAGACGCTTGACCCAAAACGAACTACCCGAAAATTCTCATTAGTAGCGCATCAATGTAACCCCATAGAGCGAGAAGGCCATTCGCGGTCATTTCAATGCCGCTCAAAATCCGCTGGTAGAGAGCATTTTCCCATATCGCCTGAAGGTTCGGACGGTTTGGGAAGTATATCGCTGTATAAATCAGCAGACCTAAGGATGAGAGCCCCACAAGCGCATTGATACTTTGAGCTCGAATATCGCGCGCCGACAAAAAGATATTTCTGGCTGTCCCAATCGTGCCAGAAATAGAGACTTCTGTATGGGAGTATTCACGAACCTCGCTCAGTCCGAATAGACCGGAGAACATACCAGAGCCTCGCGCAGCCACAAAAAGCAGGAAGAAAAACCAGAAGAAGCCGCTTACGCCAAACAGGTTCAGGTGCTGTTCCTGACTGCCAGTCACACCAAGCGCAAAGCTTGTCGCCACGACATAAATTAAAAGTGCCAGTCCTATGAGCGCGTTGATAAACCTCATGTCGCCACCTCCACATGCAGATCGTATTTGGAGCGGGGGCAAGTTTCAATGCATGATTAGAAACCAGCACAAAAAACATCTATTCTGGGTTTGGAGCGAAAAGTTGGTGCAGTGTCTGCGTCTCTTAAGAAACATCGCTACAAGCACGGTTCCGGTCAGTCACATCTCGGTCCCTTGACTGATGAACTCGTCGGGTAATCAGCACCTTTGCACAACGCTTGGAATAAGCCCATAAGACTGGTTATTCAATAAGGTAAAGTTATGCAGCCCACCAATCAGAGTGCAGACACGATTAAAGCCCTGCTGAACCAAGCAAATGATGCGAAAGCGACGGGTGACCGGGACACCGAGCTTGCGACGTGGCGACAGCTGAAGGCCGAGGCAACGGATCTCGATCCACGAGTGCTGTACCAGATGGGAAGCGCGTTCATTGCCCATGAACAATATGATGAGGTTGAACCAATCCTTGAAGGCCTGAACCGTCTCGAGCCTGAAGGGCGCATCTATCGCCTGCTCGCAATTGAATATTGGGCCTCTCGCCTACAGACAGATCACATCGCAGACCATTTGAACAAGTGGATTAACAACACCGACGATACTGAAAACCTTATAGCGATCGCTGAAGCCGCATGGACCTATACGGGTGATCCGCACGTTTTCAAAGCGTTTGAAAAAGCTTGCTTGAAAGCGATCCCATCTCAGAAGGCCATCGCGACTGGGGCCATCTTCCATATGCTCGATCCCATCGAACATATGGCGCGAAACAGTCGAAGCCGCTTCGATCTCGAAGGCCTTAGATTGCTTGGCGGTCTGGCTGAAGCTCTGATCGATCAACGCCAAATCCGCTATGCACAATCCCTGATTTCCTCCGTCGCCAAGTCTTTGACCGGTGACCAGAAAATCACAAAGAAGTTCCTCCCTCTCCTGAGCGAACTGCATGAGATGAGTTCTCGCTGGCAAGCCGAAGACACGCTCCCTCGTCCTCTGATTGAGGAAGACTTTACGAGAGATATGATCCTGTCCGAACCGGCTAAACCCGGAAAGCTGGCCGTCATTTTCGCAGGCTGGAATGGGCGTCCCCTGATTGGCAGCCGAATCCTTGATAATCAACTGGCCCAATTGGGATATCAGACTCTCTTTTTGAGAGACGCAAACGGGGTCGGGTTTGGCGCAGGCATTCAGTCGCTGGGACAGGACCGAACCGAAAGCCTGTCCGCTCTCGATAAAATCATCACAGAAACAAGCGCAACGGATCCTGTCTTCATCGGCGCTTCAATTGGGACCTTCGGCGCGGTCAGTCATGGCCTTCCACTCGGCATTCGACGCCTCGCCCTGTTTGGCCCTGTCACATCAGCGGGCGACAGAGCCTTCCTGCACGCGCTCGGCGATTTCAGGGGCGGTGTCCTGCTCAATAAAACCAGCCGGGACATCCCTATTGGAGAGCAGCTCATGTCCGACTTCATCAGTCGCGCTGAGCATGATTTCACCCTAAAAGCTGTCGTCGGCGACGCTTACCAGATCGACATCAACTATGCGGAGTCGATTTCACATCATGATCAAGTCGATGTGGTCAAAATACAAAACTTTGCCGAGCACAACACGCTGCGGCCTGCCATCGCACGCGGTCTGTTCGAGAATATTATCGAGCGCTAGCAACCTCTAAACAGATCTTATCTGCACACTCGTCTGCATAGCATTGGACAAGTGTCACATTCGCCTGTTAAGCGACCTTGGAAAAGTGATGACGCTTAGGACGGAGACCCCCAATGGAAGCCAAAAAACTTACCGCAGCCATGGCAATTGCCACAGGGTTACTCCTGGGCTCCTGTGCCACAGCTCCCCTGGTGCTTGTTGATGTTTTGCCGGAGGCACAACAGGAGGAGAAAACCAGCAAACCTAAATACGTCATCCTCATGGTCTCCGACGGAATTGGCTTTAATGGCTGGCTCGCAGCCGATTACTATCAAGGCCTTGCCGGACAGCAGTCTTATCAAGTGACCCGTCCCGATGGCACCGAGCCTGTCGTGCTTGGCCTCGCCCATAGCGCGCTGAACCTGATTGATGAGAACGGCAATCCGCTCGCACGCCGCGCTGACCCGGCAGACGCGGCAGGGGCCGTCGAGCAGGGCTATGACCCAACAACGCGATGGCTGAAATTTGAAAACGCGATGGCAAATGACTTCGCCAAGCCAAAGCGCGAGCTGGAATACACATCCTACACAGACAGCGCTGCCGCTGGCACCGCACTTCTCAGCGGGCGCAAGACCTCAAATGGCCGCCTGAACATGGACTGGACTGGCACAACCGAGTTCCAGACCATTGCCACCCGTGCCATGGATCGCGGCCTGTCAGCGGGCGCGGTCTCTTCCGTTATGGCTTCCCACGCGACACCAGCCGCCGTGATTGCTCACAACACATCGCGCAACAATTATGCAGACATCTTCAATGAGATGGCCGCCAGCGACCTCACCGTGATCATGGGCGGTGGCCACCCGCTCTATGATGGCAGCGGCAATCTCAATGATGCGCCAACTGAGCGCGATTTCCGTTATGTCGGCGGGCAAGACACGCTGACCGACCTGACCTCGGACGCGGGCCTCAACGGCTTCACCTTCATCGACGCCAAAGCCGACTTCGCCACCCTCGCCGACGGCACTGACATCCCGGATCGCGTCATTGGCATTGCGCGCACAAACTCGACGCTACAGGCTGCACGTGCGGACCTCTCAGACGGTGACACCCCTTCCGGCATGTCCTTAAACACGGACGTCCCGGACCTCGCTACAATGACGCGCGGCGCACTAAACGTGCTGTCCCAAGACGAAGACGGCTTCTTTGTCATGATCGAAGGGGGCGCCGTCGATTGGATGGGCCATGCCAATGACATGCCGCGCTTTATCGAGGAGCAGATGGACTTCAACGCCTCCGTCGATGCCGTGATCGAATGGGTCGAAACCAATTCCAGTTGGGATGAAACGCTCTTGATCATTACCTCCGATCACGAATGCGGTGGCATCTGGGGCGAAGGCACTTGGACCAATAGTGTCGGCGGCCCTGTTGCCGCAAGCCGTGACAGAGCTGTGGTGGAAGAAGCCCGCTTCAACCCTGAAACAGACCAGTTTAACGCCTTCCTTGCCGTGCAGGATCGCGGCAAAGGCAGCCTGCCGGGCTATCAATTCTCATCGCCGAACCACACCAACGAACTGGTTCCTCTCTGGGCTATCGGCGCTGGCTCGGAGCGCTTCGCCGAATTCACCCGCACCGACCTGAAAGCCGCAGAGCTTTGGGGCGAGCAATATGACTGGGACGGCCGTTTTGTCGACAATACAAGCGTCTTCGATGTCATGAACGCCGCGCTGGAAGACTAAGGCCGCGCGATGATCATCGTGAGGGGCTGGCTCTCGATCAAACCGGGGCAGCGCGAGACTTTTATAGAGCGCTCCCTCGACGCAGTAAGGCAGGCAAGAGCGCTTCCGGCGTGCCACGATTTCTCCGTCTCACCCGATCCGATAGACGAAAACCGCGTCAACATCCTGGAAATCTGGGAGAGCCCAGAAGCCCTGAACACATTCAGAGGCAAAGGCCCGGGCGATGACCTCTCCGCTCTGATCACGGGCGCGCACGTGAAAGAACATAAGGTCTAAGCCCTACCGATCTTCAAACTTGGGCTCACGTTTGCCCAGAAACGCCTGCATCGCCTCAATGTGATCTTTGCTCTGACTGGTAAGGATTTGCTGGCGGTCTTCCATCGCCATCGCGGCGTCGAGGCTCGGCGCATCCACCGCATAGCCCAATGCCTCTTTGGTCAGGCGCAAGCTAAACGGCGCAGTGGTCAGCATGTGTGCGATCAGGCCATCTGCCGTCGCTTCCAACTGATCCTCCTCGACCACATGGCTCACCAGTCCGATCCGTAGCGCCTCTTCGGCATGCACAAAGCGACCCGTGAGCAAGAGTTCTGAGGCCATGCTCATCCCGACAATGCGCGGCAGGAAATAGCTTGAGCCCATATCTGCGCCGGTCAGACCGATGCGGATATAAGCGCAATTCATTTTTGCTTTCGGTCCCGCAATGCGAATGTCAGAGGCAAGCACCAGCGAGAACCCACCACCTGCTGCTGCGCCTTGGATTAGCGAAATAATTGGCTGTGGGCAGCGCCGCATTGCGCGGTAAATGTCCCCGATCCGTCTCTGCGTCGCCATACCCGCTTGCAAAGGGGCCGTCTTGGCCCAATCGGAATTCGCGGTCGTGCCAGCGCTCAAGTCCAGGCCAGAACAAAACCCACGCCCCGCCCCGCGGAGCACGACGACCCGTCGGTCATGGCGTCGATACAGACCCTCAAAATACGAGGCCAAGGCCTCGACTAGCTCAGGGTTCAGCGCATTCAGACTGTCCGGACGGTTCATCGTCACCCAGTCCACATCGCCGCGTTCTTCAATGATTAGCGTTTCACTCATCCCATCACCTCACAAAGGTCGGCAGCCATGTCGCGAGCGCCGGGATCGCTGCGACGAGTGCAATCATAATGACCTGCAACCCGATAAATGGCACGGCGCCCTTCCAGATATCGATCGTTTCCACGCCCTCAGGTGCCGCGCCGCGCAGATAAAAGAGCGCAAACCCAAAGGGCGGGGTCAGGAACGACGTCTGCAGGTTAAGCGCCATCAAAATCGCCAACCACACCGGGTCCGCCCCCAAGATAATCAGCGGCGGTACAACAATCGGCACCACGACAAAGACGATCTCGATAAAGTCGAGGAAAAAGCCGAGGATGAACATCACCAGCATGGTCACCGCCAAAGCGCCCCAAAGCCCACCCGGAATACTCGTCAGCAGCGCCTCAACATAATGCTCCCCACCATAAGCCCTGAAGACGAGCGCAAACAGGCTCGCCCCGATCAGGATGAGGAAGACCATGCTCGTAATCTGCACGCCGGATTTCAGCGCTGGGCTGAACTGGCTCGCGCGCATCAGGACGCGGGCCGATGAGAGTAGGCCACCCAAAAAGGTCAAGCAGAGCGCAATCGCCAATCCGATACCGATCCAATCGCCTGTCGGGATTACCTCACGGCTGAGGCGCAGATCCATTGCATTGCTGAGCACCAGCAGCCCGATCAGGCTAAAAAATGCGCCCCCAATCGCATACGGATCACCCGCGCGGCCATGCTCACGCGACAGCCGCAAGCCCGCCAAGAGGAGCGCTCCGCCAGCCCCAATCGCAGACGCTTCGGTAGGTGATGCCAACCCGCCTAAGATCGATCCTAGAACAGCAAAAATCAGAAGCAGCGGTGCACCGAGGCTGCGCGTCACATCCCAAGCTGTCAGCGGTGCAGCGTCCTCTTCAATCTGTACCGCAGGGCTCGCACTCGGTCTAAAAATCGCGGTTACCACAAGATATAAAAGATACAGCCCAACCAGCATCAATCCCGGAATCAACGCCCCGGCAAACAAGTCGCCGACGGAAACAACGCCTGCCCCCTGCCCGGTCGCTTGTGCTGCCGACTGATTCGCATTGGACACGGCATCGGCGAGCAGGATCAGAACAATGCTCGGCGGGATAATCTGGCCCAGCGTGCCGGACGCCGCAATCGTTCCGGTCGCGAGTTTCGGATCATATCCCTGCTTCAGCATGGTCGGTAGCGCGATCAGCGTCATGGTGATCACAGTCGCCCCAACAATCCCGGTCGATGCCGCAAGCAGCGCTCCAACGAGCACGACCGCATAGCCTAATCCGCCACGCACCTTGGCCAGCAATCGGCTCGCCGTATGCAGCAAATCATCGGCGACTTTGGAGCGCTCAAGGATAACCCCCATCAAGACAAAGAGCGGCACCGCGATGAGGACCTGATTTTCCATTGATCCCAAAATCCGGCTGAAAATATTCCGCAAATCGCGCAGCTCAATCAGGTAGAGCGGCTCATAGCCCGCGCGCCAAAGCACCTCATCAACAACAATGGGAACAAGACCAAAGATCAGCGCGACACCGCCTAGCGTCATCGCGACGGAATACCCACCCAGCAGCGCAAAAATCGCGGCGAGGAACATGCCGATGGACAGGATGAGTTCGAGTTCCATCAGACCGCCCCACCATGTTCATGGGCTGACCCTTCAAAGCTGCGAAGGCCCCGCAAAGACAGCGCCGCCTTTGTTGCTTGGCTCACGGCCTGGCCAATCATCAGCACCGCAAAAGCCGGGATCAGTGTCTTGAACAGGTATTTCACGGGAAGGCCGTCACTCTCATTAAACGGCTCCAGCCCGGCCCACGTCCGCGCGATAAAACTCGCCCCGGCATAGAGAATCAGCACGCCAATCGGTACGATGAAAACAAGTGACCCGATCATCTCAATGATAGCTCGCATCCGCGCGCTAAATCGCTGGCGCAAGATATCCACCCGAACGTGCCCATCATCACGCAACGTCCCCGCCGCACCGAGCATGAAAATCATCGCAAAACTGAAAATCACGCTATCATTCAGCCAGCTAAAACTCAGCCCAAAAACATAGCGCAGGATGACGGCCGTTAGCTGGATCACAATGATCGCAAACGCTGCGAACACCGCCACCCCCATCGCCGCGCCGCTAATCCGGTCGATGAGGCCGGACACCGCTTGACCAAAACCACCAAAAGCGCGCGGTAAAATCAGGATCAAAAACGGCAGCAAGATCAGCGGCGACAGCGCATACCCCAGATAGCGCAGCCCCGTTCCCGCAAGCTCAACAAATTCAGTCATGCCAGTGCTTTAGCCGCGTTTTACAGCAAGGCAAAGTACTGACGTTTTTGGCTAACCCTCAACCTCAAACGTCAGCCCGGCTTTCTCTGTCAGGCGCTTGACCAG
>JBCCDF010000069.1:0-12483 GCA_039030935.1 Pseudomonadota bacterium
CTGATCGCTCGGCTGGGCTGAGAAGAAGCGTTACCCCTTTTTCTGGAAGCACGAGTGGGAGATGGGCTCCACGGTCAGCGCAAGCGCTGCCGTGGAGAGCGTGATGGAACGAGCGGGCTTATGAGGGGGGTGAGGTTGGAGAGAATTTGGGGGATAGAGGGGGGCTTTACTCCGTTGGCAGGGGAATATGTTCGGTTTCGCCTTCGGGGAGGGTGAAGACGGTTTCTGTCCAGTTTCCGTCGATTGAGGCCTGCCAGTCGGTTTTGGCTTTTTCGATCCGCTCTTTCGTTGTCGAGACGAGATTCCACTCGATCTTTCGGGGGCCGTCCATGGGCGCACCACCCGCCAGCATAAAGCGTGTATCGGGCTCAATATGGACAGGCACGTCGACGCCTTCGGTGAGAACCGCCATTTGGCCCGGCTCGATCTCTTCGCCGTCGATGATCGCTTTGCCCTCAGCAACATACAGAGCGCGCTCAATCGCTTCGTCTTTGCCAATGGTGAAGTCTGCACCATTGGTTGCATCCACGCCAACATACCAAATCGGATGAGGATATTCGACGGGGCTTTGATGGCCGAAGGCTGTGCCAGCGATCACGCGGGCATGGGCACCGCCAAGGTCAAATTCGGGCAGCGTGTCTGCAGGGTGGTGAACGAAATCGGGAGCGATGTCCTGTTTGTCTTCAGGCAGCGCGACCCATGTCTGAATCCCGTGCATGGATTGGCCGGCAATCCGCTCTGGCTCTGGTGTGCGCTCAGAATGGACGATGCCGCGCCCGGCGGTCATCCAATTGACCGCACCGGGGCGGATGACGATGTCGGAGCCAACTGTGTCTTTGTGGTGGATCGCGCCCTCATACAGGAAGGTCACTGTCGCGAGGCCAATATGGGGGTGCGGGCGGACATCAAAGCCTTCGCCTGCTGGATAATCGACCGGGCCAAAATGGTCGAAGAAGATGAAGGGCCCGACCATCTTATGCGCATGGAAGGGCAGAACGCGGCGGACTTTGAACCCGCCACCGAGGTCCGTGGCGCGCGGTTTAATTACTTTGTCGACGAGACGGGTCATCTTGTCCTCCTTGGCTTGCGTATCTGATGAGCCAGATAGAGCAGATGGCAGATGATCTCCATTCCATTGTCGAGAAAATCCGGGCATGTCAGTTATGCAAGGGCGACATGGATCGTGCGCCGAATCCAATTCTACAGCCTTCTGCGACGGCGAAAATCCTGATTGCGAGCCAAGCGCCGGGCAATCTGGCGGACCTCTCCGGCAAGCCGTTTGATGACCCGTCCGGGCGGCGTCTTCGCGACTGGATGGGCGTGAGCGAAGATGAGTTTTACGACGCTTCGCGGGTCGCGATTGCGCCGATGGGGTTTTGCTTTCCGGGCTATGATAAGCATGGCGGGGACCTGCCGCCGATGAAACGCTGTGCGCCGATATGGCGGGAGGCTTTACTCGCGCAGATGCCGGAGATTGAGTTGATCTTATTGATCGGGGGCTATTCTCAGAAATGGCATTTAGGCAAGCGGGTGGAGAAGACTTTGACGGCGACGGTTGCGCGCTGGCGCGAGTTTATTGAGGATGGTTTGTTTACAACGCCGCATCCAAGCTGGAGAAACACTGCATGGCTGAAACGCAATCCGTGGTTCGAAGAAGAGGCTTTGCCCGTCTTGCAGCAAAAGGTGCGGGCTTTGTTGTAGCGGGACTGGTGGGGCTGGTGGTTTTTGCCGCGTGTCAGACGCCGCACACATTCGCTGGATTTGAACCGGAGGTCGCGCCTGTGCCAAGATTTGAGATTGAGGATGAGCGGTTCGTCACATTTGATGGGGCTGAACTTGGGTTGAGCGTCTGGGAGGCGGCTGAAGCCACGCTGGTCGATGGCGAGCCCGAGATTGTTATTGTTGGCCTGCACGGGATGAATGACTATGCCCATGCCTTTCATATGGCTGCGCCGTATTGGGCTGAACGGGGTGTGACGACTTACGCTTATGATCAGCGGGGCTTTGGACGCTCCGCCGGGCGGGGCGAATGGCCGGAAGAAGAGGATATGCGCGAGGATCTGCGCGCGGCGGTAGATGTGGTCCGGGACAAGCATCCTGAGGCTGTGTTGGCCGTCATTGGGATTTCGATGGGCGGGGCGGTGACGATGAGCGCGTTTGGGTCTGAGCGTCCGCTGGTTGGGGTTGACCGCGTTGTGTTTAGCGGGCCGGGGCTGCGCGGATGGGGGAGCATTCCGATGGTGCAGCAGGCAGCGCTGTGGCTGTCGGCGCGACTGCGGCCGGGCTGGGATGTGCGCCCGCCGCGCTTTGTGAAGATTGAGCCGAGCGACAATATCGAGATGCTGCGCCGGATTTGGGCGGATCCCCTCCGGTTGAACAATAATACGATCTCTCAGGTGCATGGCGTGGTGAGCGTGATGGAAAGTGCGCACGATGCAGCCGCGGATTTACCGGCAGAGATTCCGATGCTGCTGACCTATGGGGCGAGGGATATTGTCATCCCGGAGCGTGGCTTGAAACGCACGGCTAAAGTGATGTCCCCGCATGTGCGCACGGCCTATTATCCGGAGGGTTATCACATGCTGCTCCGCGATTTGCAGGCTGAGCGGGTTTTTGACGATGTGCTAGCGTTTTTGCGTGATCCGCAGGCAGAACTGCCAAGCGGCGTGGGTGAGGTTCCCGGGCGCGATTGACGCCGCGCGACTTTGCGTTACACCGCGCGGCGTAAGCTAACGGGACTGGTCCGGCCGATGTTCGATAATTCTTCTTTTGACGGCCATGAAGGTGTTCATTTCTTTCATGATGCTGACAGCGGATTGCGTGCTGTCATTGCCATTCATTCGACAGCGCTTGGACCCTCTGCGGGCGGGACACGCATGTGGAACTACCCTGATAGCGATGCGATGCTGACCGATGTGCTGCGCCTTTCTGCGGGAATGAGCTATAAGAATGCGATGGCGTCGATCCCGCATGGCGGCGGCAAGGCCGTGATTTGGGGCGACTCTCGTAAAGACAAATCGGAGGCGTTGTTTCGGGCGTTTGGGCGGGCGGTTGAGAGCTTGCAAGGGCGATACTGGACCGCTGAGGATGTTGGTATCGAGACAGGGGATATTGAGATTGCCGCACAAGAGACGCGCTATGCAGCGGGCCTGACCTCAAGTGCTGCAGCAAGCGGGGACCCGTCGCCGATCACCGCGCTCGGAGTGTTTCGCGGCATTCAGCAATGTGCGTTGCGCGCATTTGGTAGCGATGATCTGAACGGGCGCACGGTTGCGGTACAGGGTGTTGGCTCTGTCGGTGGATATACAGCGCTGCATCTGGCAGAGGCCGGGGCGAATTTGGTGATCACAGACATTGATCAGGAGGCGCTGGCTGAGATCAAAGCGAAGACCGGCGCGACAGTCGTGGCGCCCGATAAGATTTATGATGTTGAGGCGGACATTTTCTCACCGAATGCGCTGGGTGCGATTATCAATGAAGACACGCTGAAACGCCTGAAGGTGAAAGTGATTGCCGGCGGGGCGAATAATCAACTTGTTGTCCCAGCGATGGGTGAATTTGTACGCCGGGCCGGCATCCTTTACGCGCCCGATTATGTGATCAATGGCGGTGGGATCATCAATGTCGCGGCGGAGATTTCGGGCAGCTATGATCGCGCTTGGGTCGACCAGAAGCTTGATGCACTTATCGGCACGTTGGGCGAGGTGCTCGATCAGGCTCTGTCGGCGGAAACGCCAACCAATTATGTCGCCGATGAAATGGCGCGGTCGCGGATCGCCGCGGGGCGAGCCCGCTCTAGCTAAGCGCTTTGAAGGCTCGGTCGAGGTCTTTGATCAGGTCGTCTGGATCTTCGAGGCCAATGTGGAAGCGGAGGAGCGGACCGGCCCTTTGATGGATCGGGTCAGTGTCGATCCGGTCAAGCTGATCGCAGCATGGGATCAGCAAACTCTCATAACCGCCCCATGAAAAGCCCATGCCGAACAGAGTGAGGCTCTCTAACATCGCATCAAGTTTCGCTTGTGTGGTTTCTTTCAAAATCACACCGAACAGGCCATTTGCGCCGCTGAAGTCGCGTTTCCAAATGTCATGCTGAGGATGGTTTTCGAGGCCCGGATGAAGGACAGTGTCGATGGCTTCATGGTAGCTTAGCCAATCGGCGATTTTATAGCCGCTGTCTTCATGCCCCTTCAGACGGTTGGCCAAGGTTCGTAAGCCGCGCAGCGCCATATAGGCGTCGTCCGGCGAAAGTGAGAGGCCCCAATCCTCAGCGCACATTTTGATCTGATTGGCGATGCTGTCATCATTGGTCATGACAGCGCCACCGAGGGCATCTGCATGGCCTACTGGGTACTTCGTCAGTGCTTGAACAGAGATGTCGACACCTAGATCAAGCGGGCGATGCAGGAGACCGACGCCCCATGTATTGTCGGAAACGGTTACGAGGCCGCGATTCTTCGCGACGCGCACAATGGCAGGCGTATCCATGACCTCAAAGGTCAGCGAGCCCGGCGATTCCAGATAAATGGCTTTTGTGTTGTTCTCGATCAGGTCAGCGATATCGGCCCCGAGCGTTGGCGTGAAGCGGGTGACGTCGACCCCCATGGCTTTCAAGCGGCGGGTGCAGAAGCGGCGCGTCGGGCCATAGAGGCTATCTGAGATCAGCACATGATCCCCAGATTTCACAATGCTTGCCATAGCAAGTGCGCAGGCTTGCAGACCGTTTGTCGTTAGGCGGCAGTGTGAGGCATTTTCCAGGGCGCACATGGCGGCTTCGAGTTCGCGGTGAACTGTTAGCCCCATCCGACCATAGGTCGGGGTCTCTCCGTAGAGCGTTTGTCGTGTAGGAAGAAGGACCGTCGATGCGCGTTCAATAGGCGGATTGACGATTTTGCGCGACAAGCGGTCCTTGCGAGTATGGATGAGGCGCGTTTCGTCTTTCATGCCGTGTCGATGGGGTTTTCCGTGTGGCTTGCCCATTCACTCCAAGAGCCATCATAAAGAGCCGCGTCCCAATGGCCAAGGCGTGCGAGCGCGAGATTGATAATCGCGGCGCTGACGCCTGAACCACACGTCGTAATGACGGGGGTTTCGACATACTTTCCAAGCATAGCCTTTAGGCTGGCGGCAGATTTCAGGGTTCCCGCCTCTGTCAGCAGGGTTGATGCGGGTATGTTGACGGCACCGGGCATGTGGCCAGACTTAAGGTCTGCGCGGGGTTCCGGTGTGCTGCCTTCGAAGCGTCCGGCAGGGCGGGCATCTAAGATTGTCGCATTTCGCTCCGCGCTTGCGGTTTGGACTTGGTCCATATTGCGCACAAGGTCTGCGCGGGCACGAGATGTGAAGTGACGTTCAGCCGAAATGGGGGGAAGGTCTTCAAGCGGTCCGCCAACAGCTTGCCACGCTGAGAAGCCCCCATTCAGGACGAAGACGTCCTTATGGCCCATTGTCCGCAGCATCCACCAAACACGCGCAGAGGCAAAGAAAGTGTTCTGGTCGTAGACGATGATCCGATTGCCATCGCCGAGCCCCATTTTTCTTACCCGTGATGAGAACAGGACAGGTGAGGGCAGCATATGGGGCAGGTCGCTCTCCGGCTCGGCGATGTCGTCGATATCGAAGAAGACGGCACCCGGAATATGCGCCTCCTGGTAGCGCTCCTGTCCTGATTTTTGGCCGACCAAGAAGGGCGGGACCCAGGTCGCATCAACGACGCGGAGGTCGGGCGCTGAAATATTGTCTTTCAACCAGTCGGCGGTGACGAGGGGATCAGCGTGCTCCATATCCGGCTAATGCGTCCAAGGTGGAACTGGCAGCTCTTTCGAGCGCAGGAAATCGGGGTTGAAGAGCTTATCCTGATAGCGGTTGCCATAGTCACAGAGAATGGTCACGATGGTATGGCCCGGACCCATATCGCGCGCCATGCGGGCCGCGCCAGCCATATTGATACCGGCTGATCCACCCAGACAAACGCCTTCATACTGGATCAGGTCGTAGATCGTTTTGAGCGCTTCATCATCCGGTACGCGGTAAGCATAATCGACACTGAGGCCTTCCAGATTGGCGGTGATCCGGCCTTGGCCAATCCCCTCCGTCATTGAGGTGCCTTCCGATTTCAGCTCGCCATTCTTGTAGTATTCATAGAGCGCTGCGCCGCCCGGATCAGCGATGCCGATTTTGACTTTCCCGCTTGAAAGCTCGCGCAGGGACTGGGCTGTGCCTGCCAGTGTTCCGCCTGAACCGACCGCGCAGATGAAGCCATCGACTTTGCCTTCAGTCTGTTGCCAGATTTCAGGGCCGGTCGTTTTCATATGCGCATCGCGGTTTGCGGTATTATCGAATTGGTTGGCCCAGATCGCGCCATTTGGCTCAGTCTCATTCATTTCTTCAGCGAGGCGGCGCGAGAAATGCTGGTAATTGTTCGGGTTCTTATAGGGGACCGCGTCGACTTCGATCAGCTTTGCACCGAAATTGCGGACGGCATCCTTCTTCTCTTTTGATTGAGTGCGCGGCATGACGATGACGACTTTATAGCCCAAGGCTGCGCCGACCAAAGCGAGGCCAATGCCTGTATTGCCGGCTGTGCCCTCAACGATTGTGCCGCCGGGTTTGAGGCTGCCATCACGCTCAGCGGCGCGGACAATTTCAAGCGCCGGGCGGTCTTTGACCGATTGTCCGGGGTTCAGGAACTCGCACTTGCCGAGAATTTCGCAGCCTGTTTCCTCTGATAGGCGGTTCAGCCGCAAGAGGGGTGTCTTGCCGATTAAGTCTAAGACCGATGTCTGAATGGTCATAAAAACCTCTGATTTGTAGTGTCTAGCTAAGCGGAGATGCGCGGTAAGACAAGCAGTCTGCCGTGATCCACTCAGCAAAAGACGACGTAGAAGACAATAGAAAAGACACTTGAGGTTTCCTGAATGAAATCTGATACTTATCAGGCTTTTATGCTCGACCATGCGAGCGGTGCCCTGTCATCTGACATGGCTTTGGCGGCTGAGCTGCACACTTTGCTGTGTTCTGAAGCGCGCGAAACGCTGACTGTTTGGAGTGTGGCACGCGATGCTTTGGGCCTATGGGCGAATGAAGCGCGCGAGACAGAGCACACTTTTTTGCCGGAAGCGCTTGAACTGGCGCAAGGTGATTTTGAGACGGTTCCATGGAAGCGTGGACTGTCCGGTGTCCACTATGCCAAAAGAGGCAAGGGTCGCGGTAAGCTAATGCGGCTTGATCCCGGTCAGACTGCGCCAGAGCATAGTCATTCGGCTTTAGAAGCGACGGTCGTTCTCCAGGGTGAATTTGAAGACGGGCACGGCGTGTATAAGCGCGGTGATCTTGTGCTGGGTCGTCCCGGCGTGCCGCACCGTCCGGCTGCGCGCGGCGAAGAAATGTGTATTTGCTACACGGCCAACGAGCCCACAAAATTTTGGAGACTGAGCTAATGATTAAATCTGCGATGGCGGGGGCTGTTGCGATTTCCATGGCATTTTCAGCGGGTGCTGACACGCTTGATGCGACACAAGAAGAGACGGTCATGCCGACACCTTTCCAACCCTATGAAGGCGCGGTGATTGACTTCGAAGTGCTGCGCAAAGGTAAGCCGTTTGGGCGCCATGTGCTGACATTTAGCGAGGTCACTGAAACCGGATTTGAAGTCACGACAGATGTCGATCTGACTGTGAAGTTTGGACCGATCACGGCGTTCAAATATCGACTTGATGCGACTGAGCAGTGGCAGAACGGTCAGCTTATTGGTCTGAACGGAAAGTCCAATAGCGACGGCGATAAGGGCCGTGTCAGTGCGATTAGCACAGGCGGCGAGCTTGTTGTCGACAGCACAGAGTTCAATGGCAGCCTGCCGCTGTCGACAATCCCATCCAGCCACTGGAACATCCTACAGGTCAAAGGCGATCAGATGCTGTCGACCGAAACCGGTGAAGTGCTCGATATTGAAATTGAGACGATTGGCACCGACACTGTGATGGTCGACGGTGAGGCCGTTGAGGCGACGCATTATCGATTGAAGTCAGATTTGGTTGTCGATCTCTGGTACGATGATCAAAATCGCTGGGTGAAGTTGATTTTTTGAAGCCCGCGGTCAGGAGATCAAGTACGTCCTTAATAAGATGTACTGATCGCCATCGATCAATTTGTATGAATTCAAAAAAAGCGGACTTGTTATGGCCCGCTTTTTCTTTATCCGCGCTTTAGCGTGAAGTGACCGACATCAATGCGGCCATTGTCGAAACCGGCTTCGCAATAGGATAGGTAGAAGCGCCACATCCGGCGGAAGCGCTCATCAAAGCCTTGTGCTGCGATCTGGGCCCACTTGTCTTCAAACGCCTTTGACCAAATCCGAAGCGTCTTTGCATAGTCTTTGCGGAAATAATGCGTGTCTGTGAGGGCCAGATTGGCCGCGTCGAATTGGTAGTGCAGGGCTTCCTCACTGGGGAGCATGCCGCCCGGGAAAATATAGCGCTGAATGAAGTCAGCGCGTTTGCGGTAGCGGGGGAAGAGCTCGTTCTGGATGGTGATGATCTGAAGAGCTGCGCGTCCCTCAGGCTTGAGGCATTCAGCGACTTTTGAGAAATAGCTTGGCCAGTAGCTTTCACCGACGGCTTCAAACATCTCAATTGAGGCGACGCCGTCATACTGACCCTTGTGATCGCGATAGTCTTGGAGGCGAATATCGACACGGTCGCTCAGGCCCTGACGCGCAATGCGCTTGAGTGCCCAATCGCGTTGAGAGGGCGAAATGGTGAGACAGGTGACGTGTGCACCACGCTCTTTGGCGGCGTATTCTGCAAAACCGCCCCACCCACAACCGATTTCGAGAACCGACTTTCCTTCAGACAAACCGATTTGATCGGCAATTCGCGCATATTTTGCTATTTGTGCCTCTTCAAGCGCCATGTCCGAACGCGCATAGAGTGCCGATGAATAGGTCATCGTCTGATCCAACCAGAGCTTGTAGAAGTCGTTGCCGAGATCGTAATGAGCGACGATGTTCCGCTTAGACCCTGCTTTTGAATTCCGGTTAAAAACGTGGCGGATCATATTGGTGAAGCGTACAATGAAGCCACCGACCGCGAGTTGACCCGCGGCTTCAAAGTTTTCTGAGAAGAATTCCAGCACAGAGGTTAGATCTGGTGTTGACCATTGCTGGTCCATATAGCTCTCAGCAAAGCCAACATCGCCGCCTGCAACGGCGCGCTTGGCAAAATCGAAGTCATGGACCTGAATGACGGCGTGGGGGCCTTTTTGACCGTGATCGAACAGGACTTTGCGTCCATCAGGAAGATCAAACCGCACGGACCCGCGTCGCGCGCGCAGCACCATCATACCCGCGAGACGGAAGCTTGCTGGAATGCCAGCCAATTGGCGAAGGCTTTCCGGAGAGGCGGCAATGACATCGCTACGTTCGCGGATTTCATCATCCAATGCCGTGTAACTCATGCCACTTTCTCCCGTTCAGGGCGTGCGCCCTCTTGTCTTGCAACACTTATACGTGTGTCTGATTGTTTTGGTTTGGCGTGATACCGCGCGCCTTTCAAGAGTAATTTCAGTGCCTGCCAGTGAATCGCCATAGTCACGGCGAGCGTGTTAAACGGCTTGGTGAAGGCGATGCTTAAGAGTTTCGCGCTTGTCAGTTGGCTGCGTTTTGCAGCGATGGTCGCCATGTGCTGTTGACCAGTAGGTGTCTCAGTCGCGACAATCAGGTTGAGAAGATCAGCCTTGTCTTTCAGTGTGAATTCATACCGCCCCGACACGTCAAAGAAGGGCGAGACATGAAAGACTTTATCAGTGGCGTGTTTGGCGCGAGGCGCATCCGGGGTGGCCGCGGCATAGATGTGGGTTTCACCGAACGTATTGTTGACCTCGTACAGGATCGCGCGAAGAGGCCCGTCCTGATCATATGACAACCAAAGCGAGATAGGCGCAAACTTGTAGAAGAGATGACGCGGGAAAGTGACAAGGCGCATTGGCCCATCACCATGAGAGATACCGGCTTCAGCAAATTGGGCGTCAGCCCAGTCGCGCAGAGATGATCCGTCGCGGGCACCATGGTCCTTGCACCGGAAAGAGAAGAGGTTGGGTTTGTCGACGCTTAAAAGGCGTGATGTCTTCGCCGCATCATCGAGGCGGTCAATATCGATGTCTATGAGTGTGAGACCATATTTGAAATGGTGCTTGAACGGCATTGAGCGCTGATGCACCGTATGGCCTCTCAATAGGCGTATAGCGGGTTCACCCCTCAAGCCGTTACTCCTCCTGCGAGGACTCTACCAGGTTCCGTGCCGCGGATCGAAGGCGCAACGATCTCGACGTTTTCAGCCGTCCAAGGCACACGGCCGCCCAGAGACAGGGCACACGAAAGGCCCGATTTGAGGCCATCTTCATGGAAGCCACTGCCCATCCATGCGCCTGCGAGCCAGATACCGTCCTGACCCTGTTGGCGTTTTAAGGACCTTACGGCGGCCTCTGCTGGCGCATCGAATTGCGGGTGTGCCTTTTCCATCCGCGCAAAGGTCAGGTGTTCAGCAGGGGGTGTTTCCGGATTGAGTGTGACGAAGAGCGGGCGCTCCTTGGGGAGATTTTGCAGACGGTTCATCCAATAGGTCAGGCAAATTTCTGGCCCGCCTTGTTTCAGGACATTCCAGCTCGCCCAAGCGGCTGTGCGCTTTGGCATGAGCGACGGGTCGCGGTGAAGGTAGATGTCATTTGAGCGATAGCGCACGGAGTTGAGCAGGAAGCGGGTGTCTTCATAGCTGTCATCTAAAAGGCTGCGTGCGGTGTCGGAATGCGTGGCGAGGATCACATCGTCGAAGAGGTCGCTATTGCCATTCGCCTCGACGACGCGGACTTTATCGCCGAAGGGTTTCACGCTGGCGATGGGGGCATTGAGCCGGAGGCGTTGGTCGAGGAGTGAGGCGACTTTGTTGACGTAGTTGCGCGAGCCACCCGTTACTGTGCGCCATTTCGGGCGCTCTTTGTGCATCAATCGGTGGTTCTCAAAGAATTGGAAGAAGGAGCGGGCGGGATAGTCCATCATTTCGGCTTCCGGTGTGGACCAGATCGCCCCGCCCATGGGCAGGATGTAGTTGTCGAGGAAGTCTTGCTTAAACTCGTGCTTCGCGAGCCATGAGCCGAGCGAGATGTCGTCGATTTTGCCTGCAGTGAGTTCTTCGCGAGCAAGATCGTTGAATTTGAGGATGTTACGCCAAAAGTGGTGAAAGCGCGGTTTGAACAGATTGGAGCGCTGTGCGAACAGACCGTTCAGCGTAGACGCCCATTCGAAGCCGTCTGGGTTAGAGACCGCAAAGCTCATATCGCTCGGTTCGGTTTGTGCGCCGATGGCGTCAAATAAGCCGATCAGGTTTGGATAGTTGAGCGCATTGTAGACGATGAAGCCGACATCGACGCTGATTGATGTGCCTTCATAATCGACATCCATTGTGTGGGCGTGGCCGCCTGCGCGCTCACCCGCCTCATAGACGGTAATGTCTGCGGTGTCTTTAAGAGCATAGGCGGCGCCGAGACCGGAAATGCCTGAGCCGATAATGGCGATGCGTTTCATGCTGCGTCTCGCTTTTCTTTTAGAGTGTCGTAGGCGTCGAGCGCGCGTTGGCGGCCCGTTTTGTGATCGATGATGGGATGGGGATAAGTCTCGCCGAGTTTGACGCCTGCATTGTGGAGGGTCATCGGGTCAGCTTCCCAAGGTTGGTAGAGGACTTTTCTGGGCAGGTCTTTCAGTTCCGGGCACCATTGGCGGACATAGTCGCCCGTTTCGTCGAATTTCTCGCCCTGAGTGATCGGGTTGAAGACACGGAAATAGGGTGCAGCGTCTGCGCCGGAGCCGGCGGTCCACTGCCAGCTTGCACCATTAGAGGCGGGATCTGCGTCGACGAGACAGTCCCAGAACCAGTCTTCGCCATGCTGCCATGGGAGGAGGAGGTGCTTGGTTAGGAAAGATGCGACGATCATGCGGACACGATTATGCATCCAGCCTGTCACATAAAGTTGGCGCATGCCTGCATCGACGATTGGGTAGCCGGTCTGGCCGCGCTGCCAGGCTTTCAAATCGCTCTCGCTGTCGCGCCATGGCATGAAGTTGAAGTCGCTATTGTAGTTTTCACTGGCGATTTGCGGGTTGTGGTAAAGCAGAACGTAGGAGAAATCGCGCCAGCAGATTTCCGATAGGAAGACCATGGCTGCGTCTTCATTGGCTTGTCCACTTGCGATGCGGTCTTGCACAGCACGCCAGATTTGTGCTGGGCCGATTTCACCGTGTGCCAGATGCGGGGAGAGACGGGATGTGCCTTGTTTTAGGTCGGGGCGATTGCGGTCTGTGTCATAGTTTGAGACGGGGCCGTTGAGGAAGGCCTTAAGGCTCTCTTTTGCGCCATCTTCGCCGGGGTTCCAAAGCGCGTCCCAGCCGTCTGACCAGTCAGGATTTGAGGGGTGGAGGCCCCAATCGTCTAAACTATC
>JBCCDF010000070.1:0-12447 GCA_039030935.1 Pseudomonadota bacterium
GCGCACAGTGTCTGCGCTATCCCAAGCGCGAACTTCCATGCCATCCACCAGATAAGACGCGCCCGCGCCGGCGATCACTTCACCACCTTCCAGCCCCTCGATCACAGAAACGCTCTCGACAAATCGTTCCACGGCCAAAGTAACGGGACGCTTCGAAACGGTCATCGAGTCTTGATCGACCACCCAAACAAAGCGCGCTTCGCCATCGCTCAATATCGCGCTCGCTGGCACAGATACACCGAAGTCTATGTCGTCCCCACTATAGACAAAACGACTCTCAATCTTTCCGGTCATACCGGGTAAGACCAGAAGGTTGTCTGGTGGATCGAAAGAAAATCGCGCGCGATAGGTTTGCGTCGTCGGGTCAGATTGGCCCGATGCCTCTTTGAATTCCGCTTCGATCGCGATGTCTGGAGCAGCATCCAAAGTCATGACCGTACCGATAGGTTCAATTTCAGGAACACGTGCGACAATTCTCGCTGGAATATCAACGACAGCGTCAACACTCCCGCCGCTCTGCAGCGTTATTATGGGCTCCTGCGCCGAGACGTTTTGAAAATTCTCAGTGAAAATTTCAGCAACTGAGCCGTCGAATGGAGCTCTCAGAACTGTATCATCAAACGCTTTCTGAGCGGTTTGATAGGCAGCAAGTGTCGTGTCGCGTTGTGACTTGCGTTGATCCAGAACGCTACGTGAAATAGCATCTTGTTCGGCAAGGCGGGAAGCTCGCTGATATTCTGTTTCAGCATTCTCATATTGTGCGCGCGCGGAATTTAGGTTGCTCTGAAAGTCCCTCTGATTCAAGCGGCCAATTAGGTCACCACGGTTCATCTGCTGGCCTTCTCTAACAGGCAGGTCTTGTAACAAACCTGAGACTTGGAAGGTTAGCACAGAAGATTGCGACGCTTCGACGACGGCAGGAAAGCTCACTGGAAATTCTGTTCCCGCCTTCTCTGTCACGACGAGTTTGATAGGGCGTGGCTTGGCCTCAAATGTGTCCTCGGTATTTTGTGAGCACGCGCTGGCAAGAGCCAAGACTGCCGTCACCATACAGATGGTTGATGTACAATGATGTTTCTTACGCTTTGTATCCCTTAACACAAAGACGTCGAATAGGCTTCCAGCCATTTAGCAACTTTCCATGTAAACCCGCAGCATGATCCGCGAGATGATTGACGCCCTAGAATTTCTCGCAGGTTTTTTAAATGAGCGCGTTGCGCAGCTCTCCCAAACCCTAGCAATTATCCTTCCCTGACAACGATGCTGGATCGAACCAAATATCTACACAAGGCGCTTCAAATAACACCATGTGTACAAATTTTGTACAATAACTCGAAAAGCGTACCTCGATAGGATACCAGTCAGAATTTCATGCGACGTAAACTATTGATACTATTGTCTTTTGCCACAGATCAGCCATTTGCCAGCGACGCGAATTTGATGTGCAAACATGCTTATGTCGCCAAAAGTATAGTACTTGACTGCGTCATTGCGCATGCGAAGACAAATCAGGTTCTATGCGCATCTTGATGAAGAGATGAGCTCTACAGAACAGGTAGGCACTCAGCGCAAGCGGGGAGAATGTGTCAAAAACGCCTGAACACCGCCAGCGCGCGATTGACGCGCTAAATCGTGACTGGCTTGCCTGTCCTCATTGCGACGCCCTCTGGCGCAGACCGCAACTCTCGGAAGGTGAGCGTGTGAAATGTGGTCACTGTCACTCCATTATACTTCATAACAAACATCGCAGTGCTGAGCGTACGATTGCTCTGATGCTAGCGAGCCTCATCCTCTATGCGGTCGCCGTCACTTTCCCCTTTATGCGAATGGAGCGCTCTGGAATATTCAACGAAATCTCGGTTATCGACTCGATACTCGTACTATGGGACAATGGCATGCCGAACATTGCAGTCATCTGCGCGGCGTTCGTCTTATTATTTCCCCTCAGTCGAATTGTGCTCCTGTTCTTTGTTGGCATTAGCCTGTATGGGAAGAAAGAAACTGGACGCCCGCACGCATGGTCTTTTCGCTTTGCTCAAATGCTAGAGCCTTGGACTATGGCTGAGATCTTCATGATCGGAGTGATTGTCTCGCTCGTGAAAGTCGGAAAGCTAGCTGACATTACGCTGGGCCCCGCTTTTTGGGCGATGTCAGGTCTGATCGTTATACTGGCTATGGGGGCATCGGCCGTCTGTCGAGACACGATCTGGCAAAACATTCGGCGAATGCCATGATCAAAGCACTGGATCGCGGCTGGGCCGTTTGCCGAACATGTGGGACTCTCACCGATCAGCCTGGGGAAAACTGCGTTGTATGCGGTTGCAAGACCAGCTTACGAAACCCTCGGTCGCTTCAATATGTCTGGGCGTTCTGGATCGCTGGCGTGATTGCCTACATACCGGGCAATTTACTGCCGATCATGATCACGCGATCGGTCTCTGGCGATAGTCCATCAACGATCATAGGAGGCGTGCTTGCGCTTCTGCATCATGGCAGCTTCGATATCGCAGCCGTAATTTTCATTGCAAGTATTGTTGTGCCGATCACCAAATTTGCGGTCATCGCCTGGCTTGCCTGCTCCATCCAGCGCGGCTGGGCCATCAGTGAGCATCGCCGGCACTTCGCTCATACTGCCATAGAGTTTATTGGCCGCTGGTCGATGATTGATGTGTTCGTGGTCGCAGCCCTCGCGGCTTTGATCCAAGTCGGTGGTCTCATGTCCATTGTGCCCGGCGTCGGCGTAGATGCGTTTGCCATGTCCGTGATTTTCACGATGTTCTCAGCGATGAGCCTAGACCCGAGGCTGATCTGGGACAGACATCGTCCATCGGAAGCGAGTGACCATGTCCGAGACTGAATCCGAAAAGCTCTACATCGAAAAGGCTAATAACCGTGGACTATCTCCGGTTTGGTTTGTGCCCATAATCGCAGCAATCCTGGGCGGACTCGTAGCCTGGCAGTCCCTGGCGAACCAAGGTCCCCTCGTAGAAATCGCATTCAATCAGGCCAAAGGGATCCAAGCGGACAAAACCGAAATCAAACACAAGGATGTGATCGTCGGTATCGTTGAAGATGTCAGCTTTTCTGAAGGCTTCGATAGTGTGATTGTGACAGCCCGTCTCGATCCAGAAATCGAGCCTTACCTTGGTGAGACGACGGATTTCTGGGTTGTCAGCGCTAACATATCCGGGACCGATCTCACCGGCCTCAGCACAATTCTTTCGGGCTCTTATATCGAAGTCGACTGGTCCAGTGAACCGAAACAGCACCGCCGTCGCTTCGAAGGCTTAAGCAAACAACCTCTCACACCACCCAGCGCCGAAGGACGACATGTGATCCTAACCGCTCCTATGGCCGGGTCAGTAAATGTCGGTTCACCGGTTTATTTTCGAGGTGTTTCTGTGGGTCGTGTAGAAAGTCGAGGACTTTCTGAAGACTATCGATCCATCGAGTATTCGGCCTTCATTGAAGCGCCTTATGATCAATTAATCACGCGCTCTTCGCAATTCTGGAACGTTTCCGGCGTTTCAGTGGATGCAGGGGCGGACGGTTTATCAATAAATCTGGCATCGTTGGAATCCCTGCTCAGCGGCGGCGTGGCTTTCGGTCAGGTCGGCACGGATATTTCCGGTGAGCCCTTTGAAGAGAATGCCCGGTTCCGGCTCTTCCGAAATCGCCAAGACGCGGTAGAAAGCCAGTTTGAGACTGGAGATGATCTTTCTGTCCGGTTTGCCCTGTCTTTCGACAGCTCGGTGGCAGGGCTAGAACCCGGCGCACCGGTGGAATGGCAGGGTATCCGGATCGGCACAGTGGTCGATCTTCAACTGAGCTTGGATGCCGAGGCCGGCGCAAACATCGTTGATGTCATTATAGAGCTTCAACCCAGTCGAATTGGACTTGAGTTTTCTGATATCACGGAAGGCCAAAAAGAACTTCAAGATTGGGTCAATTCAGGCATGCGAGTGCGTCTGGCGACCGGCAACATACTCACCGGTCGAAAGTTGATACAGTTTATAGATGGGATCGGTACGGGTCCAGCACCTATCGATTTCAGTGAGTTACCCTATCCCAGATTGCCAACTGCACCGTCTGAACTGGATGCAATCGCTGAAAACGCTGAAGATCTTGTCGCTAATCTAGCAGACCTGCCACTTGAGGATTTGGTCGTCTCAGCTGTTCGCCTTCTTGACAATGCAAACGCCTTTGTCGCTAGCCCCGACATGCAACAATTGCCGGGTGAACTGAGCGCCACACTCTCCTCCGTTGATCGATTTGCCATCAATTTGAATGAGGCTAGCCGCAACCTCCCAGCGTTGATCAACAATTTGAATCAAATCGCCGATGCGGGTGAGAGTACCTTGTCTGGTCTATCACCCGACTCTCAGCTGTACGTCGACCTCTCCGGCGCTGTAAGAGATCTTAGGGATGCCGCAAGGTCCTTGTCAGCGCTCGCCGTTCGGCTGGAAGAACAACCAAACGCCCTGATCGTGGGAAGGAATTAGCCATGACCTGCGGACAACTATTGACGCTCTCTGGCCTGATCGCAGGAATAGCGGCTTGCGCATCAGCTCCAGACCCAATGCTATATACGCTGTCTCCCATTGGTTCTTCTGAACGCAGCAGACTTGATAACGAAACGCTTATTGGTCTATCCGAAATCACGCTTCCCTCCTACGCAAGAAATCAACAAATCACCACAGCAATCAGCCCTAACCTGGTAACGGAAGAGGACGACCACAGATGGGCGAGGTCACCAAGTGAGGCGATTTCAGAATATCTCTCTGTTGTTCTTGAGTTAGAGACAGATAGCCATGTGTTGCTGCGGCCTTATCCATCAGGCGTTCGCCCTGAACTACGACTAACGATTTCGTTCAGCCGACTTCTGCGACGCAATGACGGCGGTGCCGAGCTTGCCGGACAATACATCATCACCGGACTTGGAGATGACGTCCATGTAAACCGCTTTGACATCAAAGTTCCCTCAAAGACCACAGGCTATTTCGATTACATGCAGGCCTTGTCGGAAGGTTTGGAGCGTCTCGGCGGAACAATTGCTGATCGCATAGATTTGGGCAACTGAATTTCGATCAAACCCTCCAAAGAAGGCGTCATGCTTTCCACCCTGTGTACAAATTCTGTACAGCTGCTCGGAAGGCGACTTTTGATATGACGTTCAGAACGGCGCGGTAAAGCGCAAAAACGCTGGCGTTATGGTGTCAGATTACTCAAAGGGAATTCGAACTCGTGTTAAAAAAAATTACAATCGCCACACTTATCATAACAGGCACTTCTCTAGGCGCATGCACAACGGTCGAAGCCATGCCAGAGCCAGCTGACGCCTCAAACTTATCCCTTGAGGCTGGATACGCTTATCCAACACCGAATGTCTCGGAAGTGGTCCCAACAATTGTAAGTGATAATGTTGAAGTTCCACCATTTGAGGCGAGAGTGCAGTTTGTAGCGCAACTTACTCAAGTTCTCGAGTCCAGACCTTACCCACCGCAGGCTCTTATAATGACCGAAGGTGAAGACCATGAGACGATCGTTTTCCTTGATACCGGCCGGTTAAATGTGAATACCCCCTACAAAGCCCGAGCGATCGCAGCGCAAATGTCTTCAATTACCCGCAATAACCCTTTATTTGCTCAATACGGTGTGGAGAATTACACGAGTGTCTTCGACCTTTTCAAACTCCTCGGTTTCAGACAGGTGGTCATCACGAATGGAGATGATTTTTCTCATAGATTTGTCATAACCACCGGTTCTGGCAATTTCGACTTTCGTTAAGTTGCCTCCCCTCTAGGCTCACGAGCGAGGATCAAGCTGCCTGCATTGAAATAGGCTCGCCGATGAAGGGAGTCTAAATATGCGCAAGGTGAGGTTGAGCAGAGACTCCAGATTTAAGATCTATCTCTATTAACGGGCGAACCAGATCCGGCGAAACCCCGCTCTACACAATAGTACATAAAGAACTGTCCGTCGCAAAAACAGCGAGCTATGACTGACCGGTCGTGATGTCTAACAGCAACTTTTGCTCGCTTTTCGGATTCCGCGGAGTCCGACTTGGGGCGAGTTTAGGTCGCTGGCAAATGCCGGCAATGCGGACCTAGTTTCAATTTAAAATCGGCACTATTTCGGTGAGGGGTTTAAAGCACATCATGTTCTTGCCCATCGGTACCTCGAACTTTACCCGCTGGGCCGCCAGCTGCGTAGCGCAAGGGAAGTTTAAGAGCCATATCTTGCAAGAATTGTCTGCATTCCAAAACCGCATGTGGCAGCGTAAGCACTACTTTGTTCGCTTCGAGCGCGACACCTGCTAACGGTTTGGCCGAACCCATAACCTTATCCAGTTTTTCCGCATGGTCCATTCGATCCTGACCATTCCTGTTTCCAGTTCGATCACCATTGATGTTATGCGCCGCGACTATTCGTAGGTGCTTGAATGCAAAGAACTTCACCTTTTCGTCTGGTCGGAAGAACTGATCAACGTCTGCATGGGTTACATACTGATCCCAAATTGCGAATAGGTACACTATGAGCGCCCCGGCTAATACTTGGTCGACTTCTGGACGAATGTTCGGTGCATCAGGGTTATTCGTTGCGGTGAGCATCTTCTCGGGACCGACCAAAATAAACGGAAATGAGCGGCCCATTTCCTGCTGTAATAAGCTTGATAACCTAATTGCCTGCTCAGTTTTGTTCACTGTCAATTCTCATGCAAAAATTCATTCCCCTTTTAGTAGTGGCCGAATAGTGCGCTCCAAAATATCCGTAAATTGAGCTCTAACTGAGCTTTTGCGGCATCACCTAGAAATGAGGACTTTAGGCCATTGTCAATCAAAGCGCCAGCGTCCGTTTTAGGGCGCTATATGCCTCTGAGCTAATGTCTGATTTTGCTCGCCAAGCGGCCCCCAGATTCGGCTTTGATCACCTTAATCACTTGGCTGCTTAGCAGCTTCAAGGCTTGCGTTTTTTTGAGCCCTAATCGCCGAATAGAAACAGACTTTTTGAACCTAGCCCTGTGTCGCTTGTCATCAGGGGGCTAATCCATAAAATGAGCGTGGGCATTAAGGAGACAGATGTGCAATATAATCCAAGTCTTGCTGCAGAACTTGTGACACTTGCATCGATTGCGAACGCAAAAGTCGGATCTGATCTGCCTGTTGTGAAAGATGCGATTATTGCTGACCTCGCCAATCCTAAATACGCCACAGAGGGCAAATGGGAACTCGTTTGGGGGCCGACGCTTGGCACAATCGACGACAATATGCTGTACGTCGCTGAGCATTCTCAAACGAAAGCAATCGCTATCGTCCTGCGCGGGACCGTGATGAAGAGCATATCGAGCATCTGGGAGGATGTCCCAAAAGGCCAGTCGCCATTCCCTTATGGTGCGCCCAATGGTGCAACAGTCTCAACAAGCTACCTTCATGCTTTTGAAGGGATGCTGAGCGTTGCTGATCCCTCTGGCTTGACCCTTGAATTGTTTCTCGCTCAGCGCTCAGATGATCTGCACGGAATGAAAGTTTATATATGCGGCCACAGTCAAGCTGGTGGTTTAGTCGCCATGATGTTGGCTTGGGTGATGGCAATTTCTGAAAGTTGGAGGAATTCCGGGGAAACGCTTATAGCGGCATACGCTTCTGCCGGGCCCGGCTCGGGTAATCCGATTTTTGCCGATTGGGTCACGTCAAAGGGTAACTTCTTTCAGATCGTGAACCCTTTGGATACAATCCCATTTTGGTATGGTGAAATTCGTGAAGTCCTGAGCCGGAATATCCCAGAAGCACTCGGGACATCTCTAGAGGATGACGCAATTCGCGTCGCCGTTAAGGGCTGGGCCGACTGGTCAGACCGGTTTGGCCCGTGGTCGCAACCTCAGACGGCTATACATCTCGATCATGTTCAGCTGCCACCGCAGGTAAGCTACATTGATCAAGCCCAAAACCAGCACCATCATAATTCTTATTTATACTTGATGGGTGCCCCGATGATCGACGGTCTACCGCCCTCAATACTCCCGAAGTATGGCCCACCTCAGCCGACGAGAACAAGCTGACTCACGTACACCTGAATTGACCATCGGCCCCATCGGTCCCGGCATTGGGCTGACACAGGTCCGGCCATCCATAAGTCTGCCACAGGTCAACCATGCCTTCACGCTCAGCGAATTCAGCGAAGCCTTCATGCTGACGTAGACTCCGCGCCCATTCAAAGTCACTCCAAATAGAGATCGCCAAGACGCTTTTGGAGGCGTAGGCTTGGCGCCATTGATCGTAAAGCGCGTCATGCATTCCAAGCTTCGCGGCGAGACTGATGCTCACGGCGCTCGGTTCAAAATCGTCATTTTGAAACTGCATTTGGAGGATGTCCTGAACCATGTCGGCCGTGTTGGGATCTTTTTCAAAGAGCGCTTTGCCAGCGCCCACCCAAAGAAAGCGCCCGCCAAGTCCCGGATCGCTCACTTCGGTTGCCGCATCAAAAAGGTCCATATGATAGGTCATGGCTTTTGAAGGGGCGCCGCTCTGCAGAGCATTCCATGCTAAGATATCAAGCGCGCCGATATCGCCTAAGCGAATCGCTTCCAGCGCTTCTTGCTCGGCTATCTCGTAATGACCTAGATTTTGGTTGACCAAAGCGCGGCTTTGCCATGCAAATCCGTCCAAAGGGTCAAGTTGAGTCGCACGCTCCAAATAGGGAAGCGCGCGCTGCGTGTAGCCAAATAGTGCGTTGTAGTGACCAACACTAAATACGATGCCCTCATTGTCCGGTTCCAGAGCGATCGCCTGTTCGGCAAGACGGTAGGCCTCGACCAGATTGCCTTCAAAATAGCTTATGTTGGCACGCCAAATTGTTGTGAGCGCCGACTCTGGATCGATTTCGTAGGCTTTGGCGACCGCTTCCCGCGCGCTTTCAAAAGCGGTCTGAGGCGACCAAGTTCCCAGGTAAGCTGAGGCAAAATTATTTAGCGTTGCCAGCGCGATCCAAGCATCAGCATAATTAGGATCGAGAGCAACGGCGTCTCTCAACAAGGATTCTGCATACTCAAAAGTCTCTGCGTCGGGACTTCGTCGATAGGCTGCACGGGCTTTTAGAACAAGATCGTGCGCTTCATTGCTTGTGGTTAAAACTGCTGCCAGCGGAGCATCGCTACTTAACTCCATAACAACATCTAACTCTCTCGCGATTGCTCGTGCGATTTCATCCTGAATTGCAAAAATGTCTTCAATGTTCCTATCGTATGTCTCTGACCAGACCTGATAGCCATCGGACGCTTCGACGAGCCGGGCCCGAATACGGACCCTATCGTCTTGCCTTTGGATCGATCCTTCAAGGACATAAGCGACGTTCAAGGTTTGTCCGATTTCGCGAAGCCCTATCTCCTTGCCTTTGAAAGCAAATGCAGATGTCCGTCCGGCGACATAGAGACCATCCAGTTTAGCCATCACATTGAGTATTTCTTCCGATATCCCGTCAGAGAAGTACTCCTGATCACCGCTTGGGCTGAGATCTGAAAAAGGCAGCACAGCTAGTGAGCGCTCAGGCGTTTCGACGACCGTTGAAACAGTGATCTTTTCAATCGGAGGGTCAGACTGTTGCCGGGTGGAAAGTGAAAAAGCGAAAACCCCCGCAATAAGCAACACAGCGACGATCAGGATTGCTTGCGGACGTCCAATTAGGTTGGTTTTAGCACCCCGTTTCACTCCAAGTTGATTTGAGCGTCCTCGTGTTTGAGCGGATGGTTCTGAAACAGTCGCGTTTGTTTTAACAGTAGGTTCCGCCCACTCGACAGGAAGTGTGAGGCGATATCCACGCTTCGGTATTGTTTCTATGACATCAACGGCTTCGCCGGCTTCACGAAAAGTCTTTCGTAGGATTGAGATCGCTCTTGAGAGACTGTCTTCACCGCCGAATTGAACGCCCCAGATTTCGTCAATTAAAGTATCACGAGCGATAACTTCACCGCTGCGGCTGGCGAGTAGGGTCAAAACATCCATGATCCGCGGTTCAAGCGAATAGGTTTGTTCGCCAGAGCGGACGATGTTTCGCGCAGGCACTACTTCAAAATCCCCAAGCCTGAAAGATTTCGACGAAATTGATGTGGTATTATCCAAGTCCAATGCCCTCTTCGGAGCTGAGTCTACAGCATTTTTCCGGAACGACAAAAAATAAATTTTTGAAATTCCTGTTTAGTTTCAATGCCCTCAGGAATTCATAAGGCCAAAATCAGGCGCTCTTCAGCGCCCCACAAGGACGCTTCCAATTTCTCCAGACAGTTTGGTTACACAGCAGATGACGCTGTTCAAACCACCCTTAGGAGACCAATCATGACAAAGACTATCAAAGCCCTTATCGCCGGATCAGCTATGACACTGGCGCTCGGATCTGCCAGTGCAGACAACACCTTCACTGCCGATTTCACATTCTCACCAACGGCGCCCGTAGAGATCACTTATGAGCGCTTTGAGGATATTGCTGAGCAGGCTTGTAAAGCCGATGCGAGCGAGCTTCGCGGCGTGGGTGTTAGAATGAAAATTGAAGACACTTGTCGTGCTCAATTACTGGAAGACGCCGTTAAGGCGAGCAAATTGAGAACCCTGATTGCCTATCATCAGCAACGAAAAGGCGAAGCTGAGTCCCAAACGCTCTTCGCTGAGCTGGAATAGGCACACTATGGGCGTACCTCCAAAAGTATCTGCCCAAAGGGGGCGATCTTCGGATCGCTCCCTTTTTCATGATACAGGGAAGGTTTTACGCTTATGTCTCCTCCACTGGTGAAACGGACAGGGCTCTTTAGACTTCACCGCAAATTCACGTATCCACCATCAAGCGGGATGCTGACGCCGGTAATGTAATCAGACGCTGCAGACGCCAAAAAAGTCGAGAGGCCGACCATATCCTCTGGCGTCCCGATACGGCCGAGCGGGATGGCCGCACCAACCATTTTCTTACCTTCCTCAGTCCCCATCGCATAAGCCGTCATCTTGCTCTCAAACGGCCCAGGCGAAATTGCGTTCACCGTAATCCGATCAGGTGCCAATTCTCTCGCAAGGCTCCGAGTTAGATGATGCACCGCTGCCTTACTGGCCGGATAGGCAAAGTTCCCAGGTGCCATCGGCATCGTGAAGCCCTCAATCGATCCAATATTGATCACGCGGCCCCGCCCGGTTTCGGTGGCTCCGGCCCGTAATTGCGGCAAGAGTTTCTGCGTCAGGAAAAAGATCGACTTCACATTCAAATCCATGACGCGGTCCCAGCCCGCCTCGCTGAAGGTCTCAATCGGCTCGCCCCACGCCGCGCCCGCATTATTGACCAGAATGTCGATCTTGGCCTCCCGCTCGCCGAGCCAGTCTGCATAAGCCGTCACACCTTCATACGTGGACAAATCAGACGGATGCGCGATGCACTCACCGAACTCTGAGAGCTTCGCCTGAATTGCGTCGCAGGCCTCGGCTCTGCGGGAGGTCACATAGACTTTCACGCCCGCCTTGACGAAACCGGTTGCGATCATCTCTCCGATCCCGCGCGTGCCTCCTGTGATGACAGCGATTTTTCCAGACAGGTCGAACTGATGAGATGCTTTGGCCAACTTTTGATCCTTTTTGTGTTTGGGTCCGCGACTTATCATTGTGCGCATGGTCTCTGTAAAGAGCCTTGGACGTTCAGCGATCTGATGCCCGTAAATATCGCCGCATAGACATTTAGGCGACACCAATTTACCGATTTTCTTATGCCGGACTTCCCACCCATCACCACATGGTTTGCGCCCATCTTTGCGCTCTCAGTCCTGATCGAGTGGCTGGCTGTGCGCTCCGGCCATGCGGAAGGGCGCTATGACGCGAAAGACGCCTTTGCATCGCTTGCGATGGGTGCGGGAAGCGTTGTTGTGAACACCATCACTGGCTTTGCCGCACTCTGGATGATGATGCTCGTCTGGCCCTATCGCGTGATCGATACCCCAGTAACGTGGTGGAGCTTCATCATCGTCTTCCTGCTCTATGATTTGATCTATTACTGGAAGCACCGCTTTATGCACCGCGTCCGCTGGTTCTGGATGGAGCATGTGACCCACCACTCCAGCCGCCACTACAACCTTTCAACCGCCCTGCGCCAACCGTGGTTTGGACCGTTTACCGGTTTAATTGTGACCAGTTGGCCGCTGGTCCTTCTGGGCTTCCACCCGGCCTTTATCTTCTTCGCAGGCGGCGTGAATTTGGTGTATCAGTTCTGGATTCACACGGAGGCCATCGACCGGATGCCGCGCTGGTTCGAAGCTGTCATGAACACACCCAGCCATCACCGCGTCCATCACGCAACAAACCCGCGCTATCTGGATCGAAATTATGCGGGTGTCTTCATCATCTGGGACAAAATGTTTGGCACGTTTCAGGAAGAGCTGCGCGAAGACAAACCTGATTATGGCATCATCAAACAGCTAAAGACCCA
>JBCCDF010000071.1:0-12399 GCA_039030935.1 Pseudomonadota bacterium
ATTAAAGTTGTTCGTGAAGTCGTCTCAGGTTTGGGTCTGAAAGAAGCCAAAGAAATGGTTGAATCAGCGCCAAAAGCTATCAAAGAAGGCGTCTCAAAAGACGAAGCAGAAGAACTCAAGAAGAAGTTCGAAGAAGCCGGCGCGACCGTCGAGATCAAGTAAGGCTTCTGCCCCGCAGTGGGGTGACAGTAGAGTATGCGGTGGTCCCGCGCGAGTGGCCGCTAGCATTGATTTAAAGCGCGGCGAGGGCATTTGCTCTTGCCGCGTCCTCGCGTTTCAGGCGACACGCCGCTTTCGCTCAAAGGCGATCCGGCAAATTAGGGACACAAGATGGCACTCTCTTTCACAGAAAAGAAACGCATCCGCAAATCCTTCGGCAGTATTCCCGAAGCCATCGAAATGCCAAACCTCATCGAGGTTCAGCGCTCCTCATACGAACACTTTCTACAGCGATCGATACCCCAGCACGAGCGGACCGATGATGGTCTCGGCGGGGTCTTCAAATCTGTTTTCCCAATCGTTGATTTCAACGAACGGGCCTCGCTGGAATATGTGTCTTATGAGTTCGAGCCGCCGAAGTTCGATACTGAGGAATGCATGCAGCGTGACTTGACGTACGCTGCGCCGCTTAAAGTCCGTTTGCAACTCGTTGTCTTCGACATTGACGAAGACACAGGCGCCAAGTCGGTTAAAGAAGTCAAAGAACAGGAAGTCTATCTTGGTGACATTCCGCTTATGACGGATAAGGGCACGTTTATCGTAAACGGCACCGAGCGCGTGATTGTCAGCCAAATGCACCGGTCGCCGGGTGTTTTCTTCGATCATGATAAAGGTAAAACCCACACCTCGGGCAAATTGCTATTTGCTGCGCGGATTATTCCATATCGTGGCTCTTGGCTCGACCTTGAGTTTGATGCCAAGGACATTCTGAACATTCGTATTGACCGCAAGCGAAAGCTGCCAGCAACAACCATGTTGATGGCGCTCGGCTATGATGCTGATCAGATCCTCGACATGTTCTATACCCATTCAATTTACCGCCTCGATAAGGCGGGTTGGATTTGCGGGTTTAATCCGGATCAGTGGAAAGGCCAAAAGCCTGATTTTGATCTTGTCGATGCCAAGAGTGGTAAAGTCATTGCCCCCGCGGGCCGTAAGATCACAGCGCTGGCTGTGAAACGCATCGTTGAAGGCGGGACGGATGAACTTCTGCTGCCGTCAACCGCTGTTGAGGGGAAATTCCTCGCGCGTGACATTGTCAATCGTAAGACCGGTGAGATTTATGGCGAAAGCGGTGATCTTCTTGATGAAGAATTGCTTGCTGAGCTTCGCGATCAAAAGATCAAAGCGATCGAAGTTCTCGACGTCGACAACGGGGAGCGTGGGCCTTGGCTGCGCAACACACTCGCTGCAGACAAAAATGACACACGCTTTGAGGCGCTATCTGATATCTACCGCGTCATGCGCCCAGGCGAGCCACCAACTCAGGAAGCCGCCGACGCACTCTTCAATCAGCTCTTCTTTGATTCTGAGCGCTACGACCTCTCAGCGGTTGGCCGCGTGAAAATGAATACGCGCTTGAAAGTAGCGGTAGACGGTTATGAGCCTGCCGAAGACACTGTTCGCACACTTCGCAATGACGACATTACGGGCGTCATGAAGGTCATCCTCGACCTGAAAGACGGCAAAGGCGAAGTCGACGATATCGATAACCTCGGTAACCGTCGTGTGCGCTCCGTCGGTGAATTGATGGAAAACAACTATCGTATCGGTCTGGTGCGTATGGAACGTGCCATCAAGGAGCGTATGGGCTCTGTCGATATCGATACGATCATGCCGAACGACCTGATCAATGCCAAACCAGTCGTCGCATCTGTAAGAGAGTTCTTTGGCTCTTCGCAGCTGTCACAGTTTATGGACCAAACGAACCCGCTTTCGGAGATTACGCACAAGCGTCGTCTCTCAGCGCTCGGGCCGGGTGGTCTGACGCGTGAGCGTGCGGGCTTTGAGGTTCGCGACGTTCACCCAACGCATTATGGCCGGATTTGCCCGATTGAAACGCCTGAGGGTCCAAACATTGGCTTGATCAACTCACTCGCAACACATGCGCGCGTTAACAAATATGGCTTTATTGAAAGCCCATACCGCAAAGTTGTCGACGGCAAGCTGACTGAGGAAGTCGTGTATCTTTCTGCTATGGAAGAGCAGCTCTATAAGATTGCACAGGCCAATACGCAGGTGAATGAAAAGGGCGAACTGCTCAATGAGTTCGCTAACGCCCGCGTCAACGGCGAAGCAATGCTCGTGCTCAAAGAGGACGTTCAATACATGGACGTCTCGCCGAAGCAGGTCGTCTCTGTCGCAGCAGCTCTCATCCCATTCCTCGAAAACGACGACGCCAACCGCGCGCTCATGGGATCAAACATGCAGCGACAAGCTGTGCCGCTTGTTCAAACCGATGCGCCGCTGGTCGGGACAGGTATGGAATCTGTCGTAGCCCGCGATAGTCGCGCAACCATCATGGCGTCCCGCTCCGGTGTTATTGAGCAAGTCGACGCAACACGGATCGTTGTTCGTGCAACTGAGGAGCTTGAAGGCAAGTCCGGTGTGGACATTTACCGCCTGTCCAAGTTCCGCCGCTCGAACCAGAATAGTTGCATCAACCAGCGTCCGATCGTTAAAGTGGGCGATTTAGTTGAGAAAGGTGACATCATCGCTGACGGTCCGTCGACGGATCTCGGTGAATTGGCGCTCGGACGCAACGTCTTGGTCGCATTCATGCCTTGGAATGGCTATAACTTCGAGGACTCGATCCTGATTTCAGAGCGTATTGTACGCGATGACGTCTATACCTCGATCCACTTGGAAGAGTTCGACATTTCTGCTCGCGATACGAAGCTTGGGCCGGAAGAAATAACACGCGATATTCCAAACGTCGGCGAAGAGGCACTTCGTAACCTCGATGAAGCTGGGATCGTTGCTGTCGGTGCTGAAGTCAAAGCCGGCGACATTCTCGTCGGTAAGGTCACGCCAAAGGGTGAGAGCCCGATGACGCCAGAAGAAAAACTGCTTCGCGCAATCTTTGGCGAGAAAGCCTCTGACGTTCGTGATACATCTCTACGCGTGCCTCCGGGCGATGCTGGAACAGTTGTCGAAGTTCGTGTCTTTAACCGCCACGGCATCGATAAAGACCAGCGTGCGCTTCAGATTGAGCGTGAGCAGATCGAGCAGTTGCAAGAGGACAAAGAGGACGAGCAGTCCATCCTCGAGCGCAATACCTATAAGCGCCTTCGTGAGTTGCTAACAGGCAAGGAAGCTGCGGCTGGGCCGTCTGGGTTCAAGACCGGCAAAATCACGGCGGCGTCTCTGGAAGACCTTCGCGAGAGCGAGATGTGGGATATCGCTCTTAAGTCTGAGAAAGCCCAGGCTGAAATGGACGATTTGCGTGCTCGGTTTGATGAGTCGATCCGCGAGCTTGATGCCCGCTTCAATGACAAGGTCGATAAAGTCCAGCAGGGCGATGACCTGCCACCGGGCGTTATGAAAGTCGTCAAAGTCTTCTTGGCCGTGAAGCGTAAGCTTCAGCCGGGCGACAAAATGGCCGGACGTCACGGGAACAAGGGTGTGATCTCCAAGATCAATCCGATGGAAGACATGCCGTTCCTCGAGGATGGTACACCTGTCGACATCGTTCTCAACCCGCTTGGCGTCCCATCACGTATGAATGTCGGTCAAATTCTCGAAACCCACCTCGGATGGGCCGCGGCAGGGCTTGGTAAGCTCGTCACGGAGTCGCTCGAAGAGTGGCATGAGAAGAACGATGCCAAAGGTTTGCGCAAAGCGCTGCAGACAGTTTATGGTGAAGGTGAAGATCTTCCTGAAAACGACGAGGATTTGGTTGAGTTGGCAGGCAACCTTAAAAAGGGTGTCCCAATGGCGACACCGGTCTTCGACGGCGCGCGTGAAGCTGACATTGTTGAGATGTTGGAGCGTGCAGGGCTTAAAGGATCCGGTCAGTCGATTGTCTTCGACGGCCGCACGGGCGAGCAGTTCAAGCGTCCAGTCACTGTCGGCTATAAATATCTGCTGAAACTTCACCACCTTGTGGACGAGAAGATTCACGCGCGCTCAACCGGTCCATACTCTCTTGTCACCCAGCAACCGCTGGGCGGTAAGGCTCAGTTCGGTGGTCAACGCTTCGGTGAGATGGAAGTCTGGGCTCTTGAGGCTTACGGCGCTGCTTACACGCTGCAGGAAATGCTGACTGTGAAGTCGGATGACACAGCAGGTCGTGCGAAAGTCTACGAAGCGATTGTCCGCGGTGACGACACGTTCGAAGCAGGCGTTCCAGAGAGCTTCAACGTCCTTGTCAAAGAGATGCGTTCTCTAGGACTGAATGTTGAAATGATCGAAGCAGATAATGAGGATGATGGTCCACCGGTGGCCGCGGAATAGCGGTCACGGTTGCCCCGCCGCACAAATCAGGGGCACTCATCATTCCTAAGTTTTCCGGTCGGGGTTCCGGCCACTAAAAAGGAGCAGGCATTATGCGTCAGGACGTTGCCAGCATCTACAAGCAAAAAGAAGAAGTTCCCAGCTTCGAGGCGATCAAAATCTCGATTGCCAGCCCGGAGAAAATCCGCAGCTGGTCATCGGGTGAGATTAAGAAGCCTGAGACGATCAACTATCGGACATTCAAGCCGGAGCGTGATGGTCTCTTCTGCGCCCGGATTTTTGGTCCGATCAAAGACTATGAGTGTCTCTGTGGGAAGTATAAGCGCATCAAATATCGCGGCATTATCTGCGAGAAGTGCGGTGTTGAGGTAACGCTATCTAAGGTCCGCCGCGAGCGGATGGGTCACATCGATCTTGCGTCTCCGGTCGCGCACATCTGGTTCTTAAAGTCACTGCCAAGTCGTATCTCGACCCTTATGGATATGACGCTCAAAGATGTTGAGCGGGTTCTCTACTTCGAGAGCTATCTTGTCATCGAGCCTGGTCTGACGCCACTCGAGCCGATGCAACTGCTGTCCGAAGAAGAATATATGGACATGCAAGATGAGCATGGTGAAGATGCCTTCACCGCAATGATCGGTGCTGAAGCGATCAAAGAAGTGCTCGAAAATATGGATCTCGAGCTGCTGGCTGACACGCTGCGCGATGATTTGGCTGAATCGACGTCTGAACTGAAGACAAAGAAGTATTCTAAGCGACTGAAAGTCGTCGAAGCCTTTCTGGCGTCAGGTGCGAAACCAGAGTGGATGATCATGACGATCGTTCCGGTTATTCCGCCGGATCTACGTCCACTCGTACCGCTGGATGGTGGCCGCTTTGCGACCTCTGATCTGAACGATCTCTATCGTCGTGTCATCAACCGGAATAATCGCCTGAAGCGCCTCATGGAACTTCGTGCACCGGACATCATTATCCGTAACGAGAAGCGCATGCTGCAGGAATCTGTTGATGCGCTGTTCGATAATGGCCGTCGTGGCCGTACAATTACAGGTACGAATAAGCGTCCTCTGAAGTCGCTGTCTGACATGCTGAAGGGTAAGCACGGTCGTTTCCGTCAGAACCTGCTCGGGAAACGTGTCGACTATTCAGGTCGTTCGGTCATCGTTGTTGGCCCGAATCTGAAGCTGCACGAGTGCGGTCTGCCAAAGAAAATGGCGTTGGAGCTGTTCAAGCCGTTCATCTATGCGCGTCTCGATGCAAAGGGTCTCGCAGGGACTGTGAAAGCCGCGAAGAAGCTGGTTGAGAAAGAGAAGCCCGAAGTTTGGGATATTCTCGAAGAGGTAATCCGCGAGCACCCGGTTATGCTGAACCGAGCGCCGACACTTCACCGTTTGGGAATTCAAGCGTTCGAGCCGAAGCTTATCGAAGGCAAGGCGATTAACCTGCACCCGCTCGTTTGCGCGGCATTCAACGCTGATTTTGACGGTGATCAGATGGCTGTCCACGTCCCGCTGAGCCTCGAAGCGCAACTGGAAGCCCGCGTCTTGATGATGTCGACCAACAACATCCTGTCACCTGCGAACGGTAAGCCGATTATCGTTCCCTCTCAGGATATCGTTCTCGGCCTCTATTACCTGTCGCTCGATAAGCCAAAAGAGACCGGCGAAGGCGCTATGATCTCTGACATGGCGGAGCTGGAACTGGCGCTATCAACTGACAAACTGTCGATGCACGCGAAGATCAAAGCGCGTTATGAGACCGTTGATGAAAATGGCGATCCGATCACACGCGTGATCGACACAACACCGGGTCGCTATATGATCGCGGATCTCTTGCCACGTCATCACCTCATTGATCCGGACATCTTGCTCGGCGATTTGATGGTCAAGAAGAATATCGGTAAGCTCATTGACGAGGTTTACAGAACCTGTGGTCAGAAGGCGACGGTTATCTTTGCTGACCAGCTGATGAGCCTCGGTTTCCGCGAAGCGGCGAAAGCCGGGATCTCGTTCGGCAAGGACGACATGAAAATCCCTGCGAGCAAGGTCAAACTTGTTGAGCAAACCAAAGAGCAAGTCGCTGAGTATGAGCGCCAATATGCTGATGGTCTGATCACACGTGGTGAGAAGTACAACAAAGTTGTCGACGCATGGTCGACCTGTACTGACAAAGTCGCGGATGCGATGATGGATGCTGCGGGTGAGGCGGTCAAAGACAAGAAGACCGGGCGCGTCGCTGAGACAAACTCTGTCTTTATGATGGCTGACTCAGGCGCGCGTGGCTCTAAGAACCAGATGAAGCAGCTGGCCGGTATGCGTGGCCTGATGGCTCGTCCGGATGGTTCTATCATCGAGACGCCTATCATCTCGAACTTTAAAGAGGGCCTCACCGTTCAGGAGTACTTCAACTCCACCCACGGTGCCCGTAAGGGTCTTGCTGATACAGCCTTGAAAACCGCGAACTCCGGTTATCTGACGCGTCGTCTCGTCGATGTTGCGCAGGACTGTATCGTCAATGAAGACGATTGTGGTACGGATAAAGGCATTGAGCTTTCCGCCGTCATGGAAGGTGCGGACGTTGTTGTCTCGCTTAGTGAGCGTATCCTTGGCCGGACAACCGGTGAGGATGTTAAAGCACCTAAAACGGGTGAACTTATTGCACCTGCTAGTACTTACATCGAAGAAGAACTGGCAAAAGCGATTGAGGATGCTGGTGTTGACCGGATCAAAGTTCGCTCTCCGCTAACATGCGAAACCAAGGTCGGCGTTTGCGTCGCATGCTATGGTCGTGACCTCGCACGCGGAACAATTGTGAACCGCGGTGAAGCGGTCGGTGTTATCGCCGCTCAGTCGATCGGTGAGCCGGGCACACAGCTGACCATGCGGACCTTCCACATTGGGGGTGCGGCATCTGTGGCTGAGGAAAGCTCTGCGGAAGCTCAAGTTGAGGGTAAAATCCGCTTTGAGAATCCAACTTTCGTGAAACGCGAAGACGGCACACTTGTCGTCACGGGGCGTCACATGGTTGTCTCGATCGAAGACGCAGATGGCCGCACGCGCCAAACCTTCAAACCAACGTACGGCACGTCGCTGTTCGTAAAGGACAAGAAGAAGGTCAAGCCGGGTCTGAAACTCGCAGAGTGGGATCCATTTGCGCAACCAATGATCGCCGAGGTCGAAGGCCGTGTTCGTTTGATCGACGTTGTCGATGGGCAAACAGCGCGTGAAGAGACCGATGAAGCGACAGGCATTTCGTCGCGCGTCATCATTGATGCTCGTGGGTCGAAGGGTGCCGATCTTCGACCAAGCATCCTGTTTGTCGATGATGAGGGCGAGCCTCTATCACTGCCAAATGGCAATGAAGCGCGCTACATGCTGTCACCGGGTGCGATCCTCTCTGTTGAAGATGGTGATCTCATCAAAGTTGGTGAGTCGATGGCGCGGATCGCGACAGGCGGTGCGAAGACGAAAGACATCACAGGTGGTCTGCCACGTGTTGCTGAACTCTTCGAAGCTCGCCGTCCGAAGGACCATGCGGTTATTGCCGAGATTGATGGCCGGATTTCGTTCCTCCGCGAATACAAGCAGAAGCGTAAGATCGCGATCATTCCAGATGATCCGGATAAAGAAGCGATCGATTTCCTCGTCCCGAAAGCGCGTCGTCTCGACGTGCAGGACGGCGACTATGTCAAGCGTGGTGACTTTATCATCGACGGCAACCCTGCACCGCAAGACATTCTGTCGACCATGGGGATTGAGGCTCTGGCTGAATACCTCGTTGACGAAGTTCAGAAAGTCTATCGCCTGCAGGGCGTTCCGATCAACGACAAGCACATCGAAGTGATCGTGCGTCAGATGCTGCAGAAGTTCGAAGTAACCGATGCGGGCACAACGACGCTGATCAAAGGTGAGCACGTTGACGCGATCGAGCTGGAAGAAGCCAATGCGGCCGTGCGTCGGTCGCGTAAAGCGGATCAGCGCGAAGCGACTGCGGTTCCGGTCCTTCTCGGTATTACGAAAGCGTCTCTACAGACTCGCAGCTTTATCTCTGCGGCGTCTTTCCAAGAGACAACTCGCGTCCTGACCGAGGCGGCCTTGCAAGGCAAAGTCGATACGCTCGAAGGCCTGAAAGAGAATGTCATTGTTGGACGTCTCATTCCTGCCGGTACAGGTGGCGGCATGCGTCAGTTCCGCCGTGTGGCTGGAGAGCGCGACAAGAAATTGCGTGCGAAACGTGAAGCCGCAGCAGCAGAGGCTGCAGCAGCCCTCCCAGCACCGGATGCAGCTGAGTAGACGTCTAATTATTACGGGTAGGGCGATCAGTATTAACCGCTCTGCCCACAAGGCTTGACGTCAGCGGCGCTGGGCCTTAACACGCGCGAAATGCTGGCTGGGCAGACTTCCGAAGAGTCTGCCCGCTATCCGTTTGAGGGATGGCATGTTTGGCAAACACCGAAATTAAGCGGAAAGAGGGCTGCACTCACGGCCTGTTCTTTTTCCAAATACGAATTGGTCCGACAGGGGCCAGTAACTTAGAAGGTATCAAGGCCCCTATGCCGACGATTCAACAGCTGATCAGGAAGCCGCGTAAACCGAAGCCGCAGCGTTCCAAAACTCCCGCCCTTAAAGGCAACCCTCAACGTCGTGGTGTTTGCACACGCGTCTATACGACGACTCCTAAAAAGCCGAACTCGGCCCTTCGTAAAGTGGCGAAAGTTCGCCTGACGACGGGGTTCGAATCGCTTTGCTATATTCCGGGCGAGGGTCACAATTTGCAGGAGCACTCAGTTGTTCTGATCCGTGGTGGTCGTGTGAAAGACCTTCCAGGTGTGCGTTACCACATTCTTCGCGGCGTTCTGGATACTCAGGGCGTTAAAGATCGTAAGCAGCGTCGTTCGCATTACGGCGTTAAGAAACCGAAATAAGGGAGGGCTGATCCATGTCTCGTCGTCACCGCGCAGAGAAACGTCAGGTCCTGCCTGATCCAAAATTTAAAGATGTCATCCTGTCCAAGTTCATGAATCAGATCATGCTGGACGGGAAAAAGTCGACCGCTGAACGTATCGTCTATGGTGCACTCGATCTTGTTGAGCAGCGTGCCAAGAAAGACCCTGTCGAGCTGTTCCACGAAGCGCTCGAAGCGATTTCACCGGCTGTCGAGGTTCGCTCCCGCCGTGTTGGTGGTGCAACCTATCAGGTTCCTGTTGAAGTTCGTCCAGAGCGCCGTCAGGCTCTAGCGATTCGCTGGCTTGCCACCGCTGCGCGCGGACGCAATGAAAACACAATGCGCGAACGGCTCGCTGGCGAACTGATGGATGCCAGCCAAGGTCGCGGCAATGCCGTTAAAAAGCGTGAAGACACGCACAAAATGGCCGAAGCCAACCGCGCATTCTCACACTACCGTTGGTAAAGTAAAAACTCCTCCCAAACCTTGAACGAAGGTGACCCAAATGGCCCGCGAATATCCGCTGGAACGCTATCGTAACTTTGGCATCATGGCTCACATTGATGCCGGTAAAACCACGACATCAGAGCGTATTCTGTACTACACAGGTAAGTCTCACAAAATCGGTGAGGTCCACGACGGCGCGGCCACAATGGATCACATGGAACAAGAGCAAGAGCGTGGCATCACGATAACCTCTGCCGCGACCACCACGTTCTGGGAGCGCACTGACGACGGCGACACGGCTCAGACGGAAAAGCACCGCTTGAACATCATTGATACGCCCGGACACGTTGACTTCACGATTGAAGTCGAGCGCTCTCTCGCCGTTCTCGACGGTGCGGTCTGTGTTCTTGATGCAAATGCGGGCGTTGAGCCGCAAACAGAAACAGTCTGGCGTCAAGCAGACCGTTACAAAGTTCCGCGCATCGTCTTCGTCAACAAGATGGACAAGATCGGTGCAGATTTCTTCAACTGTGTTGAGATGATCAAAGATCGCACAGGCACAATTCCAGCGCCTATCCAGTGCCCAATCGGCGCTGAGAACGAGCTGGAAGGCCATGTTGATCTGATTACGATGCAGGAGTGGGTCTGGGCCGGTGAAGATCTCGGTGCGAGCTGGGAACTTCGCGACATCCGTCCAGAGCTTGCTGACAAGTGTGCTGAAATGCGTGCAACTCTGGTCGAGCTTGCCGTTGAGCAGGACGAAGACGCGATGATGGCTTACCTTGAAGGGGAAGAGCCAGACATCGAAACGCTTCGCAAGCTGATCCGTAAGGGAACGCTGGACATGGCCTTTGTGCCTGTTCTCTGTGGTTCTGCGTTTAAAAACAAAGGCGTACAGCCCATGCTGAACGCGGTTCTCGACTACCTGCCGAGCCCGCTCGATGTTCCTGCTTATATGGGCTTTAAACCGGGCGACGAAGACGAGGTTCGTGATATTGCGCGCACCGCTTCTGACGAAGAGCCATTCTCTGGTCTTGCCTTCAAGATCTGGAACGACCCATTCGTAGGATCGTTGACGTTCGTGCGGATTTATTCCGGCGTTCTGACCAAAGGCGGGTCCGTCTTGAACTCCACCAAAGGTAAGCCTGAGCGCGTTGGCCGTATGATGATCATGCATTCCAATGATCGTGAGGAAATTGAAGAAGCCTATGCCGGCGACATTATCGCTCTGGCGGGCCTGAAAGGTACGACCACAGGTGATACGCTCGCTGACAAGCAGCAACCTGTTGTTCTTGAGACAATGAACTTCCCCGATCCGGTTATCGAGATCGCGGTTGAGCCGAAAACGAAGGCTGACCAAGAGAAGATGTCTGCGGGTCTCGCACGCCTCGCCGCGGAAGATCCAAGCTTCCAAGTCGAGTCTGATCACGAAAGTGGCCAGACGATCATGAAAGGCATGGGCGAGCTTCACCTCGACATTCTGGTCGATCGTCTGAAGCGCGAGTTCAAAGTCGAAGCGAACATCGGTCAGCCACAAGTGGCTTACCGTGAAGCCATCGGCCGGCCGACTGAGATCGACTACACGCACAAGAAACAGTCCGGTGGATCTGGTCAGTTTGCACGTGTCAAAATTCAATTCGAGCCGCTGGAGGCCGGTTCAGGCTTTGAGTTTGACAGCAAGATTGTCGGTGGTGCGGTTCCAAAAGAGTACATTCCGGGCGTTGAAAAAGGCCTCGGCATGGCGAAGGAAAACGGGCTTCTCGCTGGTTATCCTGTGACAGACTTTAAAGCGACGCTTATTGATGGTGCGTTCCACGACGTTGACTCAAGCGTCCTCGCTTTTGAAATCGCGGCGCGCGCAGCATTCCGTGAGCTGAAGTCTGAAGGTGATCCGCGCTTGATGGAACCCGTGATGAGAGTCGAGGTGGTGACGCCAGAAGACTATATGGGCGACATTATCGGTGACCTGAACTCTCGGCGCGGCCAGATCCAAGGCTCAGAGCCACGGGGGAATGCGACAGCGATCAACGCGTTCGTACCATTGGTGAACATGTTTGGATATGTCTCGAATCTTCGCGGCATGTCACAGGGGCGTGCCCAGTTCACAATGCAGTTCGATCACTATGCCGAAGTCCCAAAAGCAGAGGCCCAAAAGATTACCCAGGAGCTGGCGGGCTAGCGATCGATCCAATAACCGGCCTGGCGATTACTCAAAGGGCTATTTGATAGACACAACATTCAGGCTGTAGATACGAGGAGCGTAAGATGGCCAAGGAGAAGTTTGAGCGTAATAAGCCTCATGTGAACATTGGCACGATTGGCCATGTTGACCATGGTAAGACGACGCTGACAGCAGCGATTACGATGACGCTGGCGGAAGTCACGGGCGGCGAGAAGCAGTCTTATGAAGATATTGACAGTGCGCCTGAGGAAAAAGCCCGCGGCATCACGATCAATACCGCTCACGTTGAGTATGAGACAGAAAACCGTCACTATGCCCACGTTGACTGCCCGGGTCACGCTGACTATGTGAAGAACATGATCACCGGTGCG
>JBCCDF010000072.1:0-12300 GCA_039030935.1 Pseudomonadota bacterium
CTTGTCTCTTATGCAGTTTACCTGTGATGTCGGTAAAAGAAGATAAGATGGAGGACACCCAATGGGACTGCACACTGAGCTTTGCGACTTTCTGAAGATTCAGCATCCAATCATGCTCGCCGGCATGGGAGGCGTTTCCTACGCGGAAGTCTGCGCCGCTATGAGCAATGCTGGGGGCTACGGCGTTCTTGGCATGGCGGGGACATCGCCTGATTTCATTGCCGACCAAATTGCCAAGGTGAAAACGCTGACAGATCGGCCGTTTGGCGTTGATCTTCTGGCTGCAGATCCGCAAAGCCTCGAGGCCAGTGTAGATGTCATCATTGAAGGTGGCGCAGATAGCTTCGTTGCCGGTCTCGGTGTCCCTCTTCCGATTATGAAGAAGTTGAAAGATGGCGGGGTCAAAGTCATGGTGGTGGGCGGTGCGGTGAAGCATGCCATCAAAGCTGAGCAAGCCGGATGCGACGCGGTTATCCTGCAAGGCGGTGAAGGCGGTGGCCACACAGGACTGGTCGGCACGCTTCCTTTGGTCGCTCAAGCCGTTGAAGCAGTGGATATCCCCGTCGTCGCAGCTGGTGGTATTTATGACGGACGCGGCCTCGCAGCAGCACTATCGCTCGGCGCGGTTGGTGTCTGGATGGGGACGCGCTTTATTGCATCAACTGAGGCCCACGCGGCGCAATCCTACAAAGAGACCGTCGTTGGTGCAGGCGACACCGATACGACACGCACGCGCTGCTATTCGGGCAAGCCGATGCGCTGCCGAACCAATGACTACATCAAGGATTGGGAATCCCGACCCGACGATATTCAACCCTTCCCGCTGCAAGCGATGCACTCGGTTCAGACCGATGTCATCGGCGGCATCGGTGGCGTGACAGACGAAGCACGTCTCGACGGGACCAAATCATGCTTTGCAATGGGTCAATCCGCCGGTGGAGTGAAAGACATCCTTCCCGTCGCAGAGATTGTGAGCCGGATCATGGCAGAAGCTGAAGACAGCATTGCGCGCGTTTCAAAGCTACGCACAACCGTCTCCGCCTAGGGTATATCCTCCCCTGTTGAGGGGAGGATAAAAACTGTCCCTACTCAGCAGACGTCGGGAACAGGCGATCATACAGGTAGGTAAACTCAAGCGCGGAGCGTTTTGCGCGCTCTTTCTGGTTCGCTGCAGCCGAGTGCCCACCATCAATGTTCTCATAGTAGAGGAACGGCTTACCGGCATCTTCAAACAGCTTGGCCATTTTGCGGGCATGAGCGGGATGGACCCGGTCGTCCTTTGTTGACGTCACAAAGAGTGGGGTCGGGTAGTCAGCGGTTGCATCGAAATTATTATAGGGACTGGTCTTCTCAAGGAAGGCACGTTCTTCTGGTATGTTTGGGTCACCATACTCATCCACCCACGAGGCCCCAGCCAGCATGAGGTGATAGCGCAGCATATCCAAAAGCGGGACTTGGATCACAACGGCATTCCAGAGATCAGGGCGCTGCGTGATCATCACACCCATAAGGAGGCCGCCATTGGACCCGCCCATAATGCCCAGATGCTCCGGCTTCGTAATGCCCTTGTCGATCAAATCTTCACCGATTGCGATGAAGTCATCGAAAATCACCTGGCGGTTCGTTTTCAAGCCCGCTTGGTGCCAAGACGGTCCAAATTCGCCACCACCGCGAATATTGGCAAGCACATAAGCGCCGCCCCGCTCAAGCCACATCCGACCGGTCCCAGCGCTATAGCTAGGACGCATCGAAATCTCAAAGCCGCCATAGCCATAAAGCAAAGTCGGTGTTGAGCCATCGAGCTCGATGTCTGAACGGTGCACGATGAAGTACGGAACAGAAGTGCCATCCTTGGACGTCGCCTCAAACTGCTGGACCGTTAGCCCATCCGTCTTGAACTTCTCTGGCAGGCTTTTCAAAGGCTCTGTCGTGTTGTCGTCGATGTCATAGACGAGAAGACTATCCGGCGTCAGAAAACCCTCATAATTTAAGAAGACAGTCGTCTCCTCATCGTTGGCGAAAGCAATGCCTGCCTGCCCGGTTCCCGGGAGTGGGATATCGCTTGTGGTCCAGCCAGCCTCAGTAGGCTCAAGGCGCAAAATCTTGCCCGCAACATTATCATTGATAGACAGCAGCGCTGCCCCATCAGCCACGGCAACGCCATTGACAGCCTGACGCTCATTAGCACGGAAGACCAGTTCGACGGGTGGCAGTTCTTTACTCTCAAGAAATGCCATTTGATCAAAAGCAAGAAGATCACCCGTCTTGAAGTCATTCCCCTGAACGCTCCAATCCTCCTGCAAGGTTACAAACTGATGTCCTTTATAAACACCGCCCAGCTGGGCACGTGTCGGTATGGGATATTGAACCGCGTCTCCATCCGACAAAAGCCAGAACTTACGCGTAAAGAAGGTGTCGGACTCGATTGCACCATAGATCATCGTGCCGTCATCTAGTTCGCTGGACCAAGGCCACAGAGCAACGTCGGTCTTGTCACCAACATAGAGCTCCTGAGCCTCTTCAAGGCTCTGACCACGCGTCCACAGACGTACAGAAGACGGATAACCACTATCGGTCAAAGTCGACCCATCACCACCCCAATCGGTTCCAACCAACACGGTATCATGGTCAATCCAGGCAACGGATTGTTTGGCTTCAAACGTCTCGAACCCATCCTCAACAAAGGCTTTTGCGTCGAGATCAAACTCTCGGTTGATGACTGCATCTTTCCCGCCATCAGACAGCGCGATGAAGCATAACGTCTTTTCAGCCCCGTCTGGTTTGAAACAATTAGAGCCCTTGAAGACCCAATTCTTACCCTCATCCTCAGCCAGTTTGTCAAAGTCGAGCACCGTTTCCCACTCGGGGTTATCGCTCTTATAACTTTCCAGTGTTGTTTTGCGCCAAAGCCCGCGGACATTGTCAGCATCTTGCCAGAAATTGTAGACCATATCATCGCGGATAGAACCATATGGAATTCGGTCCTCACTTGTGACCAGTTCCAGCATCTTTTCCAGATTATCATCATATAGCGGATGAGCCTGAATCTCAGCCAGCGAGCGCTCATTCTGGCCTTCCACCCAAGCCAGCGCCTCTTCCCCCTCAACCTCTTCCATCCAGATAAGCGGGTCCGTTTCAGCGGCTATTTCGATCGTGTCGGTCACTTCTGATCCTGTTTCAGTTTCCGCATCGGCTGTGCTGCTACCGGGGCTGCAGGCCGTTGCAAGTAGGGCTGTCGCGATGGCAGTCATCGTCAAACGCATTTTGATATCTCCTTGGAAGTCCACGCATGGATAATCCTGGTTCAATCACGCTGCAAGAGATTTGATGGTCAAAAAATACTAAGCAGCGACCTGTTCAACCGTCACGAATTCAACAATCTCTGCGGAACGGTCAGCGATGTCGTATCGATCCGCGACTGTTTTCAGCCAATCAGAAATCCGTTCCTCATCGACATTGAGATGGCGCAGGAGATCGACCGACATCTCAACACCTGCAGGTGAGGTCTTTGATAACCATGACCGGAATCCAAGATCGCGAAATTGATCACGCTGATTAATCGATGGCAGGCTTACAAAGCGCGCAGTGTTTGGAAAGTCCTTTGCAACAACCGGCGTCAAATCTTTAGCAATCTGATAGTTTGGCGCCCCCACCACAACAGCCGCCGCATTGTAACCGGCAATCGCACTGAACAAGTTCAGATTAGCCGCGTTTCCAAACATGACATCATAACCGTCAGCGGCCGCTGCAACAAACCGATCCGGATCATTGTCTAACGCGGTAAAGTGGATACCCACATCGCGAAGAGCATCAGCTGCAAGACGCCCTTCCTCGGTCATACCAAAGATAACGATACCCCCGACGCCATCTGTACTGTTCGACGCCTCGGATACGCTATCTTTTCGGCTCACCAAAACGCGAGCGATCTTCATACCGAGATCTGCCCAGACGGGCGCTATAGCGAGAGAGAGGGCAACGCCCGCGACGAGAACAGCTTCATAGAGTGGCGGAACAATATCGGTTGCCGCGACAAGAATGGAGAGGACAACAAGGGTAAACTCTGACCCCTGTGCAAGCAGGAACCCAATTTGACTGGATCGCGGCAATGTATGGCCATTGATCAGACTAGCGAAAATACCAAGCGCTGTTTTCATAACAAGGATGCCGAGAGCCGCCCCGACAACGAGTGGCCAGTTGGCGAGAACAACAGGCACGTCGAGCATCATCCCAACCGACATAAAGAAAAAGGACAGAAGAAGCCCTCGGAAGGGACCCGTCTCCGTTTGAATTTGATGTCGAAAAGCAGTCCCAGAGACCGCAAGCCCTGCTAGAAACGCACCCAGTGTTAAAGAGAGCCCAAGCGAATAGGTAGCAGCTGCAGCCCCAATCACAAGAAAGAGCGTTGCCGCCGTGAAAGCTTCTTGATTGCGGGTTGAGGCAAGCAACCGCAAAGCCGGGCTCATCAAATAGCGCCCAACGACCAATGCAGCCGCAAACGCGATAAGAGCGTAAATCGCAGCAAGCCCCATTGTGACGAGAAGATTGCCGCCTTCACGACCGAGTGAAGCCGCAAAAATCAACAGGAAGATCGCGACAATATCCTGAAAAATCAGGACATGAATAGCTGATTTTCCAACCGGACAGGAATTGATGCCTTTGTCCGAAATAACGCGCGAGACCACTGCAGTAGACGACAAGGCGAGCGAAATACCGATTGCAATCGCTGCAGGCCATGACAGCCCGAAGAGGCTCAGGATGATTGTAAATGGAATCGCTGAGAGCACCATATGCGCAGGGGCGAGCCCCACCATATCCCTGCCACTCTCGCGCATCTCCCTGATCGAGATATGCATCCCTATGTCAAATAAGAGAAATACAACGCCAAGCTCAGCGAGGAGATGCGTCGTTGAGCTTTCTTCGATAACCCCAAACGCATAGGGGCCAATCAAAACGCCCGCGATAAGATAGCCGACGATCGGACTGACTTTCAGAAATTTCGATGCCAGCGCTGAAGCTCCTCCAACGCCGAGAAGAACCATGGCGGGTGTGAGCGCCTCTAAAACAGTTGATCCGGTATCGGCCATCGAAACTACCTCGTATTTTCCAACCATATAGGTGTCGATGATGGAAATAGAAAAGGCCGCTGTTCCTTGGAGGGAAACAGCGGCCAGTCAAACCCGCCCTGACAGGAGGGCAAATGGCGGGTTGTAAGCGTTTACATTGAGCGACTAACCGTCAGCACGATGCGATCATCGGCAATATCCGTATCATCAAGATCGGTCCCCCAGAACCTTAGATCGAAGTCGACAAACTCAGTCGCAAGTGTCGCGCCGATAGAGTAATTGACGTAATCGCCATCACCGTCGAAGCTGTAATTACCGACGCTGACATCGACACCAAAGGCGTCAGTAAATGCAAAGCCTGCGGTACCTTCAATATACGTCGATTCATTATCTGGGTCGAAGTAAACATAGCCGCCAACTTCAACATTGTCGGTCAGCCCATATCCTAGGCCACCATAAATCTCATAAAAATCGAGGTCGTCTGTATCTGGATAAAGGTATCCAATGACACCGACATCCCATGACAGACCGCCTTCCGTTTCGCCTGCAAGGCCGCCATAGATATCCCATTCCAGATTGGCGCCACCAACATCTGCATTGGCCGCCCAAGTTCCGACGTAGAAAATGCCGTTCGCATAATCAAAGCCGCCTTGAACCGCTGGATTTTCTCCGTTCTGGCTAACACCACGCCAGACATAATCTGTTGTCAGGGCAACATTTGAAGAAAACTCTCCTTCTGCGTAGGCAGCAGGTGCAGAGACAGCGGTACTGACGGCGAGAAGCGCAAGTGCGCTTTTGAATAATTTTGACATTAAGTCCTCCATTTCGTCGTTTAGACGGAGTCAGGAGGCATATTTTTACCCCGGCACGCCAATCTAAAGGGCTGTAGAGAGCAAAATGTTGCGTCGCAGCACAGATTTCGGGCAATCTGCTTCGAAAACGAGCGCGAAGCTGTCAGTACACTGCAGATCCAAACGCGCTAACGCGCTGCCAATGGGGCATAGCCCAAGTGCATACCGGCATCAACGAGGAGCGTTTCACCCGTCACGTGTCGTGAGGCATCCGTGAGAAAGAACAGAGCCGAGGCAGCAATGTCATCCGGCCCGCTTGCCGCATTCAGCGGAACGGATTTTGCCACGCCCTCTTCCAAGCGCGCATAGCTATCAGCATCCATCTCGTCCTTGAACCAGCGTGTTCCGATAAAGCCGGGGCAGACCGCATTAACCCGGATCGCTGGAGCGAGCGCACGAGCGAGTGATAATGTCATGGTATTCAAGGCGCCCTTCGTGGCAGCATAGGCGACTGAAGACCCAATCCCTGTTACGCCCGCAATCGAAGACACGTTTAAGACAGCGCTCGCGCGGCCTGTTGTTTCATGCGCTTTAACCAAGAGTGACTTACAGGCCTGCATCAACAGAAATGGCCCCGCGACATTCACCGCATAGGTGTCCAGGAAGTCGTCGCGTGACAGCGCCTCAAGGTCGCTGTGGTCACGGGCATGACGTGTAATCCCCGCATTATTAACCAGAATATCCAAATGACCCCACTGCCCGGCTGCTTCAGCGAGTTTTGCGCACCCCTCATCGGTCGAAACATCGGCTGCCACAAGCTGGGTTTGAGCGCCATGCTCGTTACAAAGCCTGACAGTCTCTTCCGCATCCGAAATTGAACGCGTGCAATTTACAATCACATCTGCTCCGCGCTCCGCGAGCATAACCGCAATCGAACGCCCAAGACCTGTTGCAGACCCTGTCACAAGAGCCTTCCGGCCAGCCAGATCACTCATAATAGCCTCCCAATTCTTTTGGGTATGGACTGTCAGCTTGACTGTTCGAGGTCAACCAAAATCAGGCTTTATGATACGGCGTTCCGGCAAGCAGGCTCGCAGCGCGATAGAGCTGTTCGCAAATCATGACACGGACGAGACGATGCGGCCATGTTTGTGACCCGAGGGCGAGCGTATCGGGATACGTTGTCCGTATCGCTTCTGAGTAGCCTTCTGCGCCGCCAATTAGGAAACAAAGATGCGGTGTGCCTTTATCACGGCGTTTGGCCAAATCTTTCGCGAAAGCTTTCGACGTGCGCTCTGCGCCAAACTCATCAAGGCGAATGACGACAGCCCCAGACGGCACCTTTTCAGCGAGACGCTTGCCCTCCGCGTCCAGACCGCCACCAGATGACACTTCTACGAGGCGAAAAGACCGAAAACCAAGTGCCGTGCCGGTTTTAGAGAACCGGCTTGCATAATCGTCTGACAGCTCTTTTTCCGGCCCGCTTTTAAGCTTCCCGACACAAATCAAACTAATGTGCATTATGCAGTGAACCGCACACGTCCTCCACCCAACTGCACGCACGGGATCGCATCGGCGTAGTTGGACAAAGGGCTTAGACTGGACAAGAAATTAGTGCCGCTGCTCACGGTGATTAGACGCGTCGTCGCCCCAGATCTTTTCTAGATTATAGAACGCACGTACTTCGGGTCTGAACAGATGCAGGATGATGTCGCCAAGGTCTATCAGCACCCAATCCGCATTCGGTAAACCCTCGAGTTTAGGGGCGCGGCCCGTCCGCTCTTTCACCTTTTGCGAGATGTGGTCAGCAATCGAGGCAACGTGACGTGCAGAGCGACCAGACGCGATGATCATCTGATCTGCAATCGATGATTTCTCGGTGATATCGATAATGGTGAGGTCTTCTGCCTTGTCATCCTCTAGCGATGCGATCAACGTGTCGGAAAGAGCATGAATGTCGTCAAGTGAGACGGGCTTAGCCGAGTTCGGCTCAGTAATTTGCGCGGGCAGGGTCAATCTCCAAAATCTAATTAGAAGCAGAAGCTAACACAAACTGGCGCTTCCCCAAAGAGCCATTTTCCTAATCTTTTGCAGATCCTGTCTCGTCCACACCAGACTGAATGTCCTGCACTTTGCGAAGGTCCGGGAATATAGCGGCCCACAGCGCGGTCACGCCGATCGCCAGATATCCGCCCGCAACGACAGTAAACACTGTCCCAAGCCGCGCTGCCATAAAGCCCGCTCGCGCCTCTCCAATCTGGTTCGATGCGCCGATGAAGATCGAATTCACAGCATTGACCCGCCCGCGTACATCGTCGGGCGTCCACAACTGCATTAGTGTTTCGCGAACATACACCGAGATCATGTCGAAGGCCCCAATCAAAACAAGGGCTAGAACCGAGAGCCAGACGATCTCTGAGTATCCGAAGACAATATGCATGACCCCGAACAGACCTGTGAAGATGAAGAGAATCAGACCCGCATGTTTCTTAATCTCAAAGCTGGTAATCACCAGAACCATGAGAACCGCCCCGACACTTGGAGCCGCTCGCAGGACGCCGTAACCAACCTCGCCAATCTGCAGGATATCTTTGGCGTAGACCGGTAAAAGGGCCACAGCTCCACCAAGTAAGACGGCAAACAAATCAAGTGAAATCGCCCCCAAAACGATTTTGGTCTTCCAGATATATCGAAATCCGCCCAGAAGCGTGGCCAAGTCCGTCTTGGTCGCGCCTCGGGCTTGTTCCGGTCTTGGGATTGAAAAAATCATAATCGCTGTCGACAGCGATATAAAGGCGGCGACAGCATAGGATAGGCTGATCGAAATCCAGATGATGCCTCCAGCTAAGCCCGGCCCGACAATCGTTGCGATCTGCCATGATGACGCGTTCCAACTGACCGCATTCGGAAAGTCCTCACGCGGAACAAGATTCACCACAAGCGCATTTGCAGACGGCGCATAGAAGGCCCGGGCGACGCCCGTGACTGTTACAACAATCAAAACCGCGACCACATTAATCTGTTCAAGCGCCGTCATGATCATTAGTGCCGTCGCACAACTTAATTGTAGAACAATCGCCAACCCCATGATCAAACGGCGCCCATAGCGATCAGCCGCAAGCCCAGTCACAAGCACCAAAAGCAAAGACGGCAAGAACTGCATCAATCCGATCAGGCCGAGATATAGCGGATCACCTGTGATCACATAAACTTGCCAGGCCACCGTCGCCGCAATGACATTACCTGCCAGCGATGCCCCAAAACGGGCCGTGAAATAGCGCCTATAAGAGCTATGGCGAAATGCGGCGAAGCGGTCTGTCATCACGAGGGTCTCATTCTGAGTGGGACTTCTCGTGCGGTCTGCAGGTTTTGTCTAGTGAGCAATAAACTCAGTCAAATGTCCGGTTTTGACCAAGATAAGACAACCCTCTTCTGAGAACGGCTTATGCTGGGACAAATGGGGGCTACGTATCCACGTTCCTTCTGGGTAGTCGCCAAATTCGTCCTGGAACATGCCCTCAATCACGAAGATCTCTTCACCACCCCAATGTCGGTGCGGATTAAAAACGGTTCCGGGCTCCCACTTGACCAGCGCAACACCTTCAGTGCCATGCGAGTGAAGGCCAAGGACTAACAGACCGGGAACAAGCCCCGGACGAAACTCTGAACGGCGCGTATCGATAACTTTCTGCTCGGTATCATCTTCGTCAAACTGATGTAGCTTGACCAAGATCGTGCAGCCATCCTCGCTGTGCGGGGTATGCTTCGAGCCGATTGGATTGCGAACATACGTTCCGGCTGGATAATCTCCATGCTCATCAGAGAAGACCCCTTCCAGCACATAGAATTCCTCCCCGCCGCCATGAGCGTGTTCAGAGAAATAGGACTTCGGGGCATAACGCACGATAGAGGTCGCCCTTGCGACCTCATCACCAATACGATCCAGCATGATCCTATCAACGCCGGGCATAGGTGAAGCAACCCAAGATTGGTCTTCGGGGCGAATAACAATGCGTTTTGAAAAATCCGCATTAATATACATGACTAGCGCTCTCTTTTGTACAGCCGTCCGCGCAGGACTGCCGTTGCTTGATCAAATATTGAGGCATCCCGCGTGACCCGCGATACGAGTTGGGCGCCCTCTACGAGAGCCAGAGTTGCCGCAGCTTCCTCAGCGGGTGCGTGAACGGCTTTAATGCTGCCATCGCTACGGCCGGCTTCAAAAACAAAACGAAGCCAGCCTTCACTTTTGATCTGAAATTCTGTCAGCGCCTCAACTGCTTCGTCTGACAGACTCGCGCGATCTGCACTCATTGCTACGCAAAGGCAAACTGAACGGCCATCTTTAAGAGCCTCTCGATAGGCTTTCAGATAAGCGTCCAAGCACTGCGCAGCTTTTGAGGCCGTATCGGATATCACGGCCAGCCGCGATAAGAAGCGCTGGATATATTGATTCAGCATTTCATGAGTTAGGTCATTCTTGGTCGGGAAGTGATAATGAATACTGGCTTTTCGAATTCCAACCTGCGCCGATAGGTCTGCATAACTGAACCCATTCAAACCACGCTGGCGCGCAATCGTTTCAGCCGTTTCCAGAAGAATGTCGCGTGTTTCGATTTTGCCTACCTAATAGTAGGTTAGTATATTTCAAGACCTCCAATTGGCTTTTATCCGTCAGAGCCTGCACAAGCGCTCGCGTTCCCTCTATATTTAGGTCTATGAGCAATCCGAATCGCCTCTCGATCAGTGAAATGGCTGCTGCGCGTGCACCAGCCGCAACCGGCGAGGCTGATTATCTCGAGGGGCTAAACCCGGAACAGCGCGAAGCGGTTTTGCAAACTGAAGGACCGCTTCTCGTCCTTGCAGGCGCAGGCACAGGAAAGACCCGGGTTCTGACAACGCGCCTGGCCCACATCATCGCGTCAGGCCTCGCCTATCCGAGCCAGACCTTGACCGTCACGTTCACAAACAAAGCCGCGCGCGAAATGCGAGAGCGAGCTTTGAAACTGACAGGGGAGGCCGGTGAAGGCTTACGCTGGCTCGGCACATTTCACTCGATCAGCGCGCAGATCCTGCGCCGTCATGCCGAGCTTGCAGGGCTCAAGTCGAGTTTCACAATCCTCGATACCGATGACCAGATCCGCCTGTGCAAACAGATTGTCGAGGCCGAGAGCATTGACCCAAAACGCTGGACACCGCGTTTCCTCGCAGGCCTCATCGATGGTTGGAAGAACCGAGCCCTCTTGCCGGATAAGGTTCCAGCGGAAGAAGCGTTTCAGTTTGCCGACGGCAAGGGCATCAAATGCTACGAGATTTATCAAGCCCGCCTGAAAGTCTTGAACGCCTGCGACTTTGGTGACCTGCTGATCCACAACATCACGATCTTTCAACAAAACCCAGACCTCCTCGCGGACTTCCACCGCAAGTTCAAATACATTCTCGTTGATGAGTATCAGGACACAAACGTCGCCCAATATCTTTGGCTGCGCCTACTTGCCCAAGGCAGTTCGAACATTTGCTGCGTCGGGGATGATGACCAGTCGATCTATGGCTGGCGCGGCGCGGAAGTCGACAACATCCTGCGTTTTGAAAAAGACTTTCCAGGCGCGAAAGTTATTCGGCTTGAGCGCAACTATCGCTCTACAGAGCCGATCCTTGCCTGTGCCTCCTCCGTTATTGCGAATAATAAGGGCCGCCTTGGAAAAACGCTGTTTGTCGGCGGCGACTGGAAAGACGATCCGGACGCGAAAAAGGTTCAGGTGCGTGGCCTCTGGGATGGCGAAGCCGAAGCTCGTATGGTCTGCGACGAGATTGAGAGCTGGGCCAATAAAGGTCGCTCCTATGAGGATTGCGCCATCCTAGTTCGAGCCTCTTGGCAAATGCGCCTGTTTGAGGAACGCCTGATCATCTTGGGGATTCCCTACCGCGTGATCGGCGGTCCGCGCTTTTTCGAGCGCGCTGAAATCCGCGATGCGATGGCCTATCTCCGTCTCATCCGCTCAACCGATGATGATCTCGCCTTTGAGCGGATCGTGAACCAACCCAAACGCGGTGTTGGTAATACGACGCTTCAGAAGCTGCAGCGCTATGCCCGATCTGATGGGCGCAGCCTTTTCACGCTCACTCCAATGGTGCTGCAAACCGATGAGATTAAGGGCCCGGGAAAGCGAGGGCTGACCCAATTTATTGACCAGATCAATCTCTGGCGCGACCGCCACAAGAACGGAATGAAACACACTGAGCTGGCCCAGATCATTCTCGATGAAAGCGGCTACACTGATATGCTACAAAAGGATCGCTCGCCGCAGGCTCAAACCCGGCTCGACAATTTGAAAGAGCTGATCAATGCGATGGACGCATTCGATAATCTCGAAGGCTTCCTGCAGCACGTCGAACTCGTTATGGACGTTGGCGGGCAAGCCAATGGCAATGAAGTCCAAATCCTC
>JBCCDF010000073.1:0-12164 GCA_039030935.1 Pseudomonadota bacterium
CGCTGTTTGAGGCCAAAGAAGAGAAGGGCCGCATTGATCCATGCAGCGATGCTTGTCGCGATTGCGAGGCCGGGAAATCCGGGGTCTCCCATTGATCTGAACCAGACGAAAAGACCTGCACCTAAGACTGTGTTCAGGGCCACAGTGATCAACGCAAAGCGCATGGGCGTCTTTGTGTCTTCGCGGGCAAAATAGGCCGGGGCAAGGACCTTGATCAGGACAAAAGCGGGGACACCCCAGCCATAATGAAAGAGGGCGAGACCGGCTTGCTGGGCGTCGTTCAAGGTGAAGGCTCCACGCACATAAAGACCGTTCAGGAGAAAGCTGGGCGCGATCAGCAAGGCGATTGCGGCGGGGACTGTGAGTGCCATGGCAAGCCCGATCCCGTCATCCATCAGTTGGCTGCTCGCTTCGGTATCGTTTTGTCTCGCAGTTCGCGCGAGCCTTGGCAGGATGGCGACCCCAACGGCGACCCCGACGAGGCCAAGTGGAAGTTGGTAGAGCCTGTCGGCGTAGAACAGCCATGATTTCGCGCTGGTCTCAAAACTCGCGAGGAGTTGGCTGATCATAATATTGATCTGCGTCCCGCTGGCTGCAATCGTTCCCGGAATGGCCAGCGCGATGACGTTTCTGACAGCAGGCGTCAACTGAGGCCAGCCTAGCGAAACCGTGACTTTCTGCCGTGTGACACCCCACCAGAGAAGCGCGACTTGAGCGAAGCCGGCGATGGTGACCGCAATCGCTGCGAATCGTGAGGTTTCGATGGGCGTCTCACCTAAAAGGGCTGCCCCGATCAGGAAGATGTTTAGAAGGGTCGGCGCGCCTGCTGAGAGGATGAACCGTCCATTTGAGTTCAGCACCCCTGACAAGAGCGCTGCCAGCGCCATGCAGGACATGTAGGGCATCGTGATTTGGGTCAGCAGGGTCGCAAGGCGAAAGCTCTGACTGTCTGATGCGTAGCCGCCATGAACGACCAGCATGATCCATGGCATCGCGACTTGCGCGATGATAACAAGGGCGGCGGTGACAGCGAATAGAAATCGGAAGGTCTCCCGCGCGACTTGCTGGGCTGCGTCTTTGCCCTCTGCTTCAAGGGTTCGCGCGTATGCAGGGACAAAGGCTTGGGCGAATGCGCCTTCGGCAAAAATTCTACGGAACAGATTGGGGAAGATGAGCGCTGTGACGAAGGCATCACCGATGGGGCCGGTGCCAACCTTTGCCGCAATAAGGATATCGCGCAGAAATCCGAGGACCCGGCTTGTCAGGGTGAGGCTGGATTGCACCAGCGTGTTACGAACAAGGCTCATAACGCTTCCCCATTAAGTCCCGGTCTTCCCACAGCAATCTTTCTAAAAACTATCGGCAGCTTTCGCACGACGCAGTTCGCGAGCCGGTGTTGATGGCGCGTCGAGGTCTTGGCGCCCCAATGCGGCCAGGATTTGCTCACGAAGAGATGATTTTGCGGCCTCGTCAAAGTCTTCGGGCAATTTGACGTAGAACGCGTCAAAGACCCGCTCGCCATAAGAGCCGACATGTGCAGAGAGGATTGGGATATCCGCTTCAGCTAAAACACTGCTCACTGCCGAGAGAAGGCCCGGCCCATCGCGGCCTGAGATGTCGATGACCGTATTGTTTGTTGAGAGATGATCAGAGATCGTCACCCGCGGTTTAACAAGGAAAGCCGCAGCTCTCGCGTCAGGTCGTGCTGTAGGACGTAGAATCGGCTCTTGCCCAATGAGCGCTTTTTCTGCTCGCTTTTCGAGGCGTTGCAGACGGTTTGGGTCGTCCATCGCAAAAGGCTCGCCATTCTCATCCTGCAGCAAGAAAACATCGATGATGCGATCAGACGGTGTTGTGAAAACCTGCGCAGAGACAATGTTGGCACCTAAAGCGTCAATCGCTGTTGCCAAACGGGCGAAGAGACCAGTGCGATCTTGGCCGGAGATAAACAGCTCTGTCCCGCCAGCATCCGATTTCGGCTCAGCTTTGATGAGATGATCGGGGTTATCTTGCAGGAGGCGGGCATGCTCGACCAGTGTTTCCAGGTCAAAGCAGGTCCAATAGGCGGGGTCCATTTCATCTAGAGTTCTCGGAATTGATCCCAACTCAGCTCTGATCGCCTCACGGTGTGTTTCAGCACGGGCAGATAATTCAGCGGCCACGCTATGCTCATCGGTTCGCCCACCCCGCAGAGCGGCCTCTGTGTTGTAGTAGAGGTCCGCGAGCAACTGATCCTTCCAGCCGTTCCAGATGTTGGGCCCGACCGCGCGAATATCAGCAACAGTCAGAATATAGAGCAGTCTTAAGCGCTCAAGGTCGCCCACCAGTTTTGCAAAATTCACAATTGTGCGTGGGTCAGCGATGTCGCGTTTCTGTGCTGTCTCGCTCATTTCAAGGTGATTGCCGACAAGCCAAGCCACCAACTCGATTTCTTCCTCGTCGAAGCCGAGACGCTCGCAGGCGGCGCGCGAGGTTTTCATGCCCTCAATTTGCTGGTCGCCGAGGCCTTTGCCCGTGTCGTGCAAGAGCATGGCGAGATAAAGCGCCCGCCGATTGTCGACTTTCTGGAAGAGATCACGAGCAAGATCGAAACCGTCTTCTCCGCGGTCCATTTTGGCCACGTGCTCAACGGCGCGAAGCGTATGCTCATCAACCGTGTAGTGATGATACATGTTGAACTGAGTCTGAGCGACAATGGCGCCGAACTCCGGCACAAAGCGACCCAAGACACCCGCTTCATTCATGCGCGACAAGGTCCAGCCTGTGTCGCGCGCTTCGAGCATGATTTTGAGGAAAACCTCGACACAATCCGGCGCACGCCTGCAGTCAGATGTGATGCGGCGAATGTTGCGCGTGACCAGTGACAAGGCATTCGGGTGGATGTCGAGCCCTTCCTGATCAGCGACCCAAAACAGGCGCAACATGTTCGCCGGAGATTTCAGAAACGCTTCTTCATCAGCGATGCCAATACGCTGTGTGTCGATATGGAAAAGACTGTCTTCGAGAGGTTTCGGCATACTGATGGGTAAAAAACGCCGCCAGCCTTCTGGTTTCTTGCGCTGCTCTGCCTCTAATTTTGCGGTCAGGATCCGTGTTAGATTTCCGACATCGCGCGCGGCGATGAAGTAGCGTTTCATGAACCGTTCAACACCGAGCTGACCTGAACGGTCACGATAGCCAAGGCGAGCCGCAATCTCGGGCTGCAGGTCAAAGCTGAGCCGTTCTTCAGCGCGGCCCGTAAGATAATGGAGATGGCAACGCACTGTCCACAAGAAGCGGGCAGCGCGTAAGAAGACATAATATTCGTGCTGGGTGAAAACACGCGTTTGCATAACGTCTTCGAGGCTGACAGTGCCGTCGGGATGAAGGTGTTTGACGATCCAATACAGCGTTTGCAGGTCGCGCAAGCCGCCTTTGCCTTCTTTGATGTTGGGTTCGACGACATAGCGCGTATTGCCTTGGCGGGCGTGCCGCCGCTCGCGCTCTTCGAGTTTGTCAGCGATGAATTGGGCGTCCTGGCCTTTGACGACCTGCTTGTTGAACAGGGCTGCTGTTTCGGTTGCAAGGCCGTCATCGCCGAACAAGAACCGCGCATCCAGCAGGCTGGTTTTGATCGTGACATCGGTCTTGGCGAGGCGCACGCACTCTTGAGGCGTTCGGAACGCATGGCCAATCTTCAGCCCCATATCCCATAACATATAGAGCATGTACTCAATCACGCTCTCGGCATGGGCACTGGCTTTATACGGCCTGATGAACAGGATATCGACATCTGAACTGGGCGCTAGGACAGAGCGGCCATATCCACCGGTCGCATAGACGGCGAGCCGCTCCGCTTTTGTCGGGTTGGCGGCCTTGAAGACGTGGCTGATCGTATAGTCATACAGCGCGTGTAAAACCTCATCCATTACGGCCGATAAAAGCCGTGCCGTGTCCAATCCGTCTGAGCCCTGTTGCAAGCGTTCCTGTGCAATCATCCGACCGCGAAAGAGCGCGCTGTGAAGCTGGTCCAAGACAATTTTGCGGGCATCTGCATGGTCACCACCATGCATTTGAGCAGCGGTCTTCAGTTTGACCCTCAAAGCACGCCCGTCAATGATATCCTCAATGCGCCAAGGCCGTGGCTTTTGACGCGTTGAAATTTGCTTATCAATTAGTGCAGGATCAGAGCGATTCATGGCGATAGCATAGTGTTATTTCCAACTCTTTGGCCAGTGATCTTGCCGCATAAGTCTATATGGGGCACATGAGCGAAATGGCCGATACTCTGCAACCATCGACTGATCTAGAAACGACGATGCTCGACATGGGGCGGCGTGCGCGAGCGGCATCCGTCGTCCTCTCGAAGGCCGGGAAAGACTGTCGCACAGCTGGTTTGAATGCGATGGCCGATGCGGTTGAAGCGGCCACGCCAGACATTCTGGCTGCCAATAAGATTGATATGGAAGGCGCAGCATCGCGCGGCCTGACTAAAGCGATGCTTGATCGCTTGAAGCTGGATGAGGCCCGCACCAAGAGCATCTCTGACGCGGTTCGCGCCGTGTCAGAGATTGCTGACCCGATCAGGCAGGAAGTTGCGCGCTGGACCGTGCCCTCCGGCCTCGACATTGCGCGGGTGCGTACACCCTTGGGCGTGATCGGGATCATCTATGAAGCCCGTCCAAATGTTACCGCTGATGCGGCAAGTCTCTGCATTCGCTCGGGTAATGCCGTTATTTTGCGCGCGGGCAGTGAGAGCCTGAACTCCTCTATCGCGATTGCTGCGGCCTTACGCGCTGGCTTGGAAACAGCCGGTCTTCCCATCGACGCAGTTCAATTGGTACGGACAACTGACCGGGCCGCCGTTGGCCATATGCTGGCAGGCCTGGACGGAAGCATTGATATCATCGTACCGCGCGGCGGGCTGTCGCTTCTGAAGCGTGTACAGAAAGAGGCGCGTATCCCTGTCATCGGGCATCTTGAGGGGCTTTGCCATATCTATGTCGATGCTGGCGCAGACCTTCAGAGGGCCGTCGACATCATTGTAAACGCCAAGATGCGCCGCACAGGTATTTGCGGCGCGGCTGAAACTATCCTGATCGATCGCGCAATCGCTGACACAGCTTTGCCTGTGATTGCCTCTGCGCTTATGGCAGCCGGCTGCGAAGTACGCGGAGATGATCGCGCGCGCGAGATTATTGAGGCGCTTGTCCCCACGACGGAAGCTGACTGGCACACCGAGTATCTGGATGCGATTATCGCGGTAAGGACGGTTGATGGTCTGGACGGGGCGCTCAACCATATCGAGACCTATGGCACAGGGCATACCGAAGCGATCATCACAGAGGACGAGACGGTCTCCGAGCAGTTCCTTGCCCAAGTGGATGCAGGCATCGTGATGGTAAATGCCTCAACCCAGTTTGCCGATGGCGGTGAGTTCGGCATGGGCGCTGAAATCGGCATTGCCACAGGGCGCATTCATGCGCGCGGGCCTGTCGGCGCTGAGCAGTTGACGATTTTCAAATACATTGTGCGTGGCACAGGTCAGACGAGACCCTAGGCTATGCCAAGATTAAGACCCGCGTCCCATTTGCCACCGGCGAGTACACGCACACGCATAGGCCTGTTCGGCGGCAGTTTTGATCCACCGCATGAAGGGCATCTACACGTCGCGAAAACCGCTTTGAAACGCCTTGACCTGGATCAGGTCTGGTGGATTGTCGCGCGAGGGAATCCGCTCAAGGAGAGCCCAGGCGATTTTGAAGCCCGTACCGCAGCAGTACAGATTCTCACGCGTCATCATCGCGGCATGAAGGTCAGCGATGTCGAACTGCACGCGCATTTGACCTACACCGTTGAGACCGTTGCTTTATTCAAAGCGCATAGCCCCGGAGCGCGTTTTGTCTGGATTATGGGGGCTGACAGTCTGGAGAACTTTCATCGATGGAAATCTTGGCGCACCCTCGCGGCGACGCTTCCAATTGCTGTGATTGCGAGACCGGGGGCTGCCCATGCACCGAGCGCTAGCCCATTTTCGAAAGTCTTTTCGCGTGCCCGATTGCCGCAAAAGGCAGCCTCTGTGCTCGCCAATCAAAGCGCGCCAGCCTGGCTCTATTTGACAGCACCGCTTCATCCTGTGAGTTCCACAGCGCTTCGGCGAGGGTAGAGAGTATGACAGACAGCCTCCATATTTTCACCACAGGTGGAACGATCGACAAACTCTATTTCGACGCGCTGTCTGAGTTTAAAGTTGGTGAACCTGCGATGGATGCCATTCTTCGCGAGGCCAATATCGGTTTCGACTATACCCTGACGTCCCTCATGAAGAAGGACAGTTTAGACCTCACGGATGCTGACCGTGAGGTGATTGCTAATGCCGTTCGGACGAGCGCCGCGTCCCGGGTCCTAATCACGCACGGCACGGATACAATGACGAAAACCGCCGAATGGCTGAACGGCATTGAGGGCAAAGTGATTGTCCTGACAGGGTCGATGCAACCCGCGCGACTGCGCTCAACAGATGCGATTTTTAACGTCGGTTTTGCTCTCGCAGCGACCCAATTGATGCCACCCGGTGTCTACATCGCAATGAATGGCCAAGTCTTTGAAGCCGGCTCTGTCAAAAAGGACCGTGAGGCCGGTCAGTTTGTCGCTGATTAAAGCGCGCTGATCCCCTCTTGGTTTCGTGTCTATGCGCCATAAATCTCCTTCCAAGGAGTGATGTATGACCGAGAGCCAAGACCCCGAACGCAATCGCTTTAGCGCCCGGCTTGGTCGCAGTGTGAAGGTCGGGACGAACTTGTCCGGTGCAGGGCTATCCTACGCTGCCAATTCCTTGTTTGGGGGAGAGAAAGGCGATGAGAGGATTGCAAAAGCGCTGGCAAGTGCGCTTGGAAAATCAAAAGGGCCGCTGATGAAGGTGGCGCAGATGGTCTCGACCATTCCTGACTTTCTGCCTGAAGAATATGCCAATGAACTCAGCCAATTACAGTCACAAGCCCCGGCCATGGGATGGCCCTTTGTTCGTCGGCGCATGCGCGCAGAACTGGGTCCGGATTGGCAAGATAGATTTACTGATTTTGGCAAAGAAGCGGCTCACGCGGCCTCGCTCGGCCAAGTCCATATTGGCGTTTTGCCGAGCGGTCAGAAAGTGGCGTGCAAGCTACAATATCCGGATATGTCGAGCGCGGTTGAAAGCGATGTTGGTCAGCTGAAAACCATCCTCGGCCTGTTCAAGCGCATAGATGGAAGCATTGATCCTTCCGAAGCCATTGATGAGATTGGCGACCGCCTTCGTGAAGAACTCGATTATGACCGCGAAGCGAAGCATATGGCGCTGTATGGCGAGATCCTGCGCGGCGAGAACTATGTCCGTGTGCCTGAGCCCATTGAAGGCTATTGCACAGATCGATTGCTGACGATGAGCTGGGTCGATGGCGATGGTCTGCTGGCCTACGAGGATGCTGAACAAGAGACCCGCAACACGATTGCGCGCAATCTATTTTACACATGGTGGAAGCCGTTTACCGAGTATGCCGTCATTCATGGTGACCCGCATCTTGGCAATTACCAAGTCACCGATAATGGGAGCGGTCTCAATCTGCTCGATTTTGGCTGCATCCGCATCTTCCCGCCGAATTTTGTCGGCGGTGTCGTAAACTTGTACAAAGCGCTTCGTGATGAGGATTTTGACGCGACTTTTGCCGCTTTTGAGAAATGGGGCTTTGAAAATCTGAGCCCTGAACTGGTTGAAGTGTTGCAAATTTGGGCGAAGTTCATTTTTGGCCCCATGCTGGATGACCGCGTTCGAACAATTGCGGGCGGCGTGAAACCAGGCGACTATGGCCGCAAGGAGGCTTTTGAGGTTCGCCGTCTCTTGAAGGAGCGCGGCCCAGTCAAAATTCCACGCGAATTCGTATTTATGGACCGTGCCGCGATTGGTCTCGGTGCCGCGTATATCCGACTGGGTGCTGAGCTAAACTTTCATCGCCTGTTCGAAGACAGTCTTGAAGGTTTTGACGAAGCCGCTGTTGGTGCAAATCAATTAGACATGCTTGGCAGAGTTGGTCTTCAAGCCGCAGCTTAAGCGGCCCGTGTGCAAGTCCCCTGATCAAATTTGTCTTCGACATCATCGAAGGCCTGACCGACTAACGGAACACCCTCAATGATGGTCTGGACCCCTTCACCATCAGGAAAGGCCATGCCCTCGCGGATGATGGAGACTGCGATATCTTCGACTTCTTGGCCTGTCTGTGTGGCTTGATCCGCGATATAAATCAGCGCAGCTCTGACTTTGGTTTGGTCATCGTCAGCCATCGCCAGCACATGAGCGTTCAAGCAGGTACAAAAGCTCTCAGGAGTTGCATTCATGTCCGTAATGGCCTGTTGACCTTCGGGATCTGCGGCGACGATCTCACACGCAGCGCGCAGTTCCGCCTCTGGTGACGTTTTTCCACTGCAGGCGGCTAAACCTAAAGCGAACACTGTAAATGCAAGTGCTGCCCTCATCGTTATTTCCCTCTTACAACTATGACTAAATCGAAAGTGTGATTTTCCCAAAATGCTGCTGGCTAGCCTGATGCATAAAGGCGGCTGCAATTTCATCCAGAGGAAAGTCTTTGTCGAGAACCGGTTTCAGGCCACTGGCTTCAATTGCGGCAATCATATCTTCTTGATGCTTTGCGGACCCCACTGTGATGCCCGACATGGTAAGATTTTTGGAAAAGAAAGCTGCTGTCGGAACTTCGCCTGAAACGCCGGTCAGCACGCCAATTAGGGAGATATGCCCGCCGACACGGCAGGCCTGAATCGATTGCGCCATCGTGCCCGGGCCGCCAATCTCGACAACTTCATCAACACCGCGACCGCCCGTGAGTTCAAACGCCTTTTTTCCCCATTCCGGGGTCTCTTTATAATTAATGACATGATCGGCACCGAGGGTTTTCAAGCGCTCTAGTTTCTCATCAGACGACGAGGTTGCGATCACACGAGCGCCGGCGGCTTTGGCAAATTGCAAGGCGAAGATCGACACCCCGCCTGTACCTTGCGTCAGGACCCAATCGCCCGGTTTGACGTTGTTCTCCACAAACATCCCACGCCACGCGGTGAGCGCCGCGCAGGGTAGGGTAGCCGCTTCACTAAACGAGTATCCTTCTGGCATTCGCGTGAATGCAGTCTCATACGCTGCGACGTATTCTGCAGCGTAGCCATCGGCGCCATCGCCCGGAACGCCAGCAAAGCCGAGCGCGTCGATTTCGCCATTTTGCCAGTCCGGGAAAAACAGGCTCAGAACTTTGTCGCCGGGTTTAAATTTCGTCACACCGTCACCAACAGCGACAACTTCTCCAGCGCCATCAGACATTGGAATGCGCCCATCATCGGTTGGAATTCCACCCATAACGACGACGAAGTCATGATAGTTTAGCGAAGACGCTTTGATGCGAACGAGGATTTGATGGGGAGCGAGCTCAGGCTTGGCCCTTTCCTCGATGATCAGGTTTCCTGGTCCGCCAGGCTTTTTAACGGCTGCGACTTTCATGTGATGTCCTCCAATATTTTCCTCAAAGACTGTTATCGCCCATGGGGAAGTCAAGCGGCTTATTAGCCTTCACGCCTAATTGAAGGATTGGTATTTCACAAACGCTGAAAAGGTCTGTTATAAGATCATCCATGACAGTGGGTGCAAACGATACGGCGATGAGGGCCGATGCTTTCGCATGGGCGCGGTCGGCAACGATGGCGGCGATTATCGTGGCTGCGACCCTTGTTGTTGCGAAATTTTTTGCATGGCTGTTCACAGGATCTGCAGCCGTGTTGGGCTCGCTGGCTGATAGCGGGCTCGACTTGTTTGGTAGTTTAGTCGCGGCTGGCGCTGTTCGTTATGCGGCAATGCCGCCAGATAAGAACCACCGCTTCGGACATCATAAGGCAGAGGCACTGACCTCACTTGGCCAAGTTGCCTTGCTCGCGGCATCGGCGACCCTTGTCGCTTGGGAGAGTATTCAGCGCCTGTTTCAGCCTCAGCCGATTGAGAATCCGGCTCTTGCAATCGGCGTTTTGGCAATGTCATTGGTGATGACCACCGCGCTTGTAACCTATCAGAGCTTTGCTCTGAAACGCTCTGGATCACTTATCATCAGGGGCGACCGGGCACATTATCTCGGCGATGTTATTGCCAATGGAGGGGCTTTAGCCGCTGTGATTATCGGCGTCTATTTCTCATTCCCACAGGCAGATTCTCTTGCAGGACTGATCGCGGCGTTATTCCTTGCAGGTGCGGGTTGGCAAGTGGCGCGTCGGGCGATCCCGCAATTGATGGATGAAGAACTGCCTGAGACTGATCAGGAGATTATCAGAGAACTGCTAGCGTCCGATGAGGACGTCATCAGCTTCCATGCGCTAAGGACCCGACGCGCGGGTGGGCGGCGGTTTATTCAGGTCGATATTCAAATCGATCCATCTCTGAGTTTCCGTGAGGCCCATGACATTACGGATCGAATTGAGCTTTCTATTGAGCAGGCTTTCCCGGATGCCGACGTCATTGTTCATCCCGACCCGGCGGGTGAAGCCCGCCTTGAACGCCGTGTGGTCTTGGCCGCTGAGTAAAGCCCTCTAGCGCGCGATTGAAATCGACACAGCGCCAAACCTTTGCGGGCCTGCCTGTTCAATGAACTCTTCTGTGCGATGAACGTAAGTGAAAGCGATTTGAACATTACTATTATGAATCGCAAAGCCCATCTGGGCGTCAGCGACGAAGGGGCGGCGATCTGAAACACTTGGGCCGTCATTAAAGGTGTTGCCATCAAGGAAGATATCGCGAGCGACGGCACGCGCTTCCAGACCCGCAAAGATGTAGCCACCGAAAGGCTGCTCCGGGTTGAAGACACCGGCACCGGCAAGCGCGGGACGAATTCTTGGAGGGCCAAAGTCAGCGTCAAGATCCCATCCAAGACGCGCCATACCCCCTATTGAGGCATAGGTTCTGACATTGCCCAAGGTCGCGCCACCATGCAGCGCATAATCTGTTTTCAGTCCAAAAGGGAGCTGATCCAGTCCTTCAAATTTACGCATTCGCTGCGCGATGATTTCGAGACCCAATTCATTCTCAAGCTGGCTATCCCAGCCCTTGGGGTCGACCTCGTCAATCAAAGCATGCCATTCGCTTTGAACGAACTCACCACCCGCAGCCGGGCCAACAACGCCTAAATTCACCTGCAGCACATCCTGTATCATGCTGCCTCTGTCCAGTGGTGTCGTGGCGACCGCTGTTGCCGAAAGATAGAGCCATCCAGCATAGGGTCGATCATCCGGGTCAGGCTCAACGCGCGAGATGTCTTCTGGGGTAAAGATGGCATGTGATAGGGCAAAGCCTTGTCTGAGATCTGTCCGCTCAAGGTCCAGTAGCGGTAATCGTTTTGCCACCCATGCAAGGCCAGGCGTGACGCAATTTTCCGGTCTCACCCGCTCAATGCGGAGGCCATTTGAGTAGTTGCGGTCCGTGCCGCCAAACAAATCATTCTCTGAGGTCAGCGACCAGATGCCGTCCACGCCCCCGGATGCAGAGCAATCGAGCGCGCCCTGAGTTTGCGTAGAGGTATTGGCAGTCTCATCCGGCTGCGCATCACTGACGAAGAGGACGCTCGAGAGCGTCACCCCGGCCAAACTACTGAGAAGGAAATTAGTTGCGAAGTGTGAAACTGATACCTGCAAAGTCTTCAGTCTCGCTCGCTCCGATAGCACGGTCTCGGTATTCGACTTCACGGCGTATATAACTCAAGGACAATTCACCCGTGCCGCGCTGCAAGGATAATCCGGCCTGCAAATCACCCACGGTAACTTTGTCACGCAGCGCCATATCCTCTACGGACATGTCCATATTGCCTGTTTCACTGGGTTCCCAGACCAGCGCCTCACCATCAGCGCCAGCAAAGAGGTACCAACTACTATCGGCATTGCCTTCGCCACGCTGATCGAAATTTTGACCAATCCGCACTTCACCACCGACACGCCGCGTTGAAAATGCGCCGTCTTGCACAATGCTGAAGCGTGGCGCGATACCAATCTCAAGACCTCCAGCAGGCGCGGATAGCGCAATCTCACCATTAAAGGCACGTTGTTCGCGAGGGATATCGGTGATCTGCTCGCTGACACGACCGGCCGTAAATGCGCTAAGAGCCTCACCTTTA
>JBCCDF010000074.1:0-12103 GCA_039030935.1 Pseudomonadota bacterium
CTGGTATGTCGATGGTGACCCTATTCTTCCGGATGCCGGAGGCTTGCCCGCTTGGACACCAAATCAGGACGGCTTTTATCTCGTTAGCACGGTTGACTCTGTGGGAAGGACAAGCTCGGTACGCGTTCGTGTGCTCGGAGCCGAGTAGATGCTCAGCATCGATAAAGTTCGCCTAGCTTTGCATGATCAGGCCGCGGAGTTTGCAGGTTTAGAGCTTTCATCATTGCCGCAAATATCAGGCACGGACAACGACATTTACACACTGGGATCTGAGTTCTGTGTTCGGTTGCCTAAGAGCCCGGCGTCCGCTGCTCAACTTCTCAAGGAAGTGACGTGGTTGCCGCGAATGCAAGCTTTGTCCTTAGCTGCCCCACAACCTCTTTTCTTAGGCGATGCAACTCCAGAGCTTAAATTTGGGTGGGCAATTTACAATTGGTTCGAAGGTAAAGATTTGCTTCGATCTGCGCCGCTCAAGCAACATGATATCGCAATACAAATCGGTGATTTTCTGAAAGGCTTATGGGCTGTTGACCCAAAACACGGCCCACGATCCGGTGCTCAAAACCACTATCGCGGAGCGGACTTGCTCAAACGTGATTTTCTGACGCATGAGGCCTTTCGGATGGTCTCCGATGAATTTTGTCATCATAGTTTGATACGTGTTTGGGAGAACGCATTAAGCGCTTCTGCCTTCTGTGGACCGCCGAAATGGGTCCATGGCGATATCCACGCGGCGAACTTAATTATGGATAACGGCCGGATCGTCGCTATTATCGATTGGGGACTAATGGGTGTTGGTGACCCTGCTGTCGATCTACTCCCTGCATGGAACCTGCTTTCATCTGAAGCACGTGAAGGCTTCAAAGTTATGACTGGTGTTGATCAGGCGACTTGGAACCGCGGGCGGGGTTGGGCTCTTTCGGTTTCGGTAATTGCTTACTCATACTACAAAGGCCGTCAAAATTTTTGGCTAAATGACATCAGTAAAAGAGTACTAAGTGAATTAATAACTGATGCAGATTCCCCGTAGCCTCTAGACACGCCTGCCCAAAAAGATGACACTGGCGTCATGGAAAAAACTGATTTCGACGTTTTAATCGTAGGTGCTGGACTTTCTGGGATTGGCGCGGCTGCTCATCTTACGAAGAAGTGCAAGGGAAAATCCTACGCTATTCTGGAAATGCGTGAAGCAAGCGGGGGGACTTGGGACTTATTCCGCTATCCCGGCATCAGAAGCGACAGCGATATGCATACGCTCGGGTATAGCTTCAAACCGTGGGAAGAGCAGAAAGCCATCGCAGACGGTCCCTCAATTCTAAAATATGTCCGCGAAACAGCTACGGAATACGGTATTGATCAGCATATTCGTTATGGCCGCAAAGTTCTTAATGCGGACTGGGACAGTCATCGCGCTCTATGGACGGTGACAGCGCAAGGCCCTGATGGTGAAGAGATATATACGGCCCGCTGGGTCCACATGTGTAGTGGCTACTATCGATACGATGCTGGCTACACACCGGAATTTGAAGGTCGCGATGATTTTCGTGGCGACTTGATTCATCCTCAGCATTGGCCTGAAAATTATGACTACAGCGATAAAAAAGTCGTCGTGATCGGGTCCGGCGCAACGGCTATGACGATCGTTCCGGCGATGACCGACAAAGCTGCCCACGTGACGATGTTACAGCGCTCACCCACCTATGTCGTGTCACGACCAGCAGAGGACGGCGTCGCCAACTTTATGAGGAAAGTGCTGCCAAATAAGATCGCTTACGGGCTAACGCGTTGGCGAAACGTGCTCATGCAGCTGTTTTTCTACAATATGACCCGCGTCAGACCGCAAAAGGTAAAAGAACGGCTCATTGGTATGGTCGAAGATGAATTAGGCCCTGATTATGATGTCGAGACGCATTTTACGCCGAGCTATAATCCTTGGGACCAAAGACTGTGTCTGGTTCCCGACAGCGATCTTTTCGTTGCGCTGAAAGAAAAGAAAGCGAACGTTGTAACGGACCATATCGACCGATTTGTCGAAAGCGGTATTCAATTGAAGTCTGGTGACATCTTAGAAGCTGACATTATTGTTACGGCGACAGGGCTTGATCTGCTTTGGCTTGGCGGCATGGAGGTCGCTGTCGATGGTGTCCCGCAAGTTCCCAATGAACTTCTAAACTATCGTGGCGCTATGGTCTCGAACGTTCCAAACATGACGAGTGTTTTCGGTTATACCAATGCAAGCTGGACCCTTCGTGCGGATTTGACCAGCGAGTATTTGTGTAAGGTTCTCCGGCATATGGATAAACACGGTTATGTTGAGGCATGCCCAATTGCCGATGGCGTCGAAGCTGTCGATGATTTTCTAGACTTCTCATCGGGCTACGTTCAGCGAGCGATGAGTCGCTTTCCTCGTCGGGCAGATAAGGCTCCATGGCTGATGACGCAGAATTATGCACGCGATATCTTTCTTATGCGTCATGGAAAGATTGAGGACGGGGCTCTGCGATTCCGTAAGGCCGGAGAAGCTGCTCGTGCAACACGCGAGGAAGCCTTAGCGATTGCTGCTGAGTAAATCATTTGCGTGTGTCTTACGCTTGAAAAATAAAATCTCGACGCGTATGTCCGGGCGAAGGATGCCGCCTTAGCTCAGTTGGTTAGAGCGCCGGTTTGTGGAGCCGGAGGTCCTTGGTTCGAAACCAAGAGGCGGTACCAGTCTTCAGGATTGAAATAGAACACTTCTCATAGTTATGCACTGTGTTGATTATTCAGTATTTTCAATCGGCGAGGTCGGGTATGGCTGTTGCAAATACGCCGCGCCCTGCTAAAAAACCGCTGGGCAGTAGAATTTCGCGGAACTGACCACTATACGCAGCCTTATAATCTGCGTAGGAGTGTAAATCTGCGGAATCGTCCGCAAATTATCCTGCGGCCGGGCGACAATGGTGTTGTGCGGCATCCACAAGGGGATGAGTATGAAAAAAACTCTCATGTGCGCAACAGCCGCGGCCGCATTTGCGTCTGCTGGCTTTATGGCCCACGCCGAAGACGGGTGGTACGCCCGCGGAGATCTCGGTTGGGTGTTCGATGGAACAGTCGATCATGATGCGCCGAACAATGTCTTGTACACATTGGGAGGCGATTCCGAGACAGACGATGATGTCCTTCTCGGTGGCCTCGGCCTTGGTTACGCGTTCACAAATGGCTTCCGTCTAGAGTCAGCTGTTACACACCGAGCCGGTGACCTCAATGTACCTTTCGACTTGAATGGTGGCGTTGCACCAACACTCGGTGCACTCCCTGGAACAGAAGTCCGCTTTGAACCACACCCTCAGGGCAAATTGCAGTCTTGGGACCTCATGTTGAATGGTCTTTATGACTTCAACCGTGATGGAGCGTTCCAACCCTACGTTGGTGTTGGTGTCGGTCTCGCGAAGGTCAAGGTCAAAGCCTCAAACTTGACGGCTGTTCAGGTAGAGAGTGGACTAGACCCACAAATATTCTCAGCGAACGGCATCGGCGACAGTGAAACTGGCGTTGCGTATCAAGCGCTTGCAGGTATTGGGTACGACGTTACGGATCGCCTGACAGCTGAACTTGGCTATCGGCTGTTCTATGTCGACGATCTCGACTTCAACGGCATCAACCAGCTGGGTGCTGACCTCGCTTATGATGGCACATATACGGATCACGCGGTAACGTTCGGTCTGCGGTATGCTCTGAGCTCACCGCCGCCGCCACCGCCACCGCCTCCACCGCCGCCGCCACCACCGCCGCCGCCACCTCCACCGCCGCCGCCTCCACCGCCGCCGCCACCACCTCCACCTCCGCCACCGCCGCCGGTTGCATCGTGCTCCACGCTGAACCAGTCGTTCGTGGTCTACTTCGAGTGGGATCAGTCTGACCTGACAAGCCAAGCTTCGGCTGTCATCGATCAGGCTGTTGCGAATGTCCGTGAGCGCAGTGATTGTGCTGCTGGGAATGTGACGATTGTTGGACACACGGATACGTCTGGTAGTTCAGCTTATAACCAACGCTTGTCAGCAAGCCGTGCGTCTGTGGTTGCGTCAGCACTGCAAAGCCGTGGTCTATCGTCTGAGTTGATCAATACCGCCGCACGGGGTGAGGATGATCTGGCGAAAGCAACTCGCGACGGTGTTCGTGAGCCGCTTAACCGTCGCTCAGAAGTGACGATTATTGTTCGCTAAGCAGCGTACGTAATCTTGAATACAGAAAAGGCCCGGTTTAACCGGGCCTTTTTTTATGAGTTCGTCTCAAAACAGAGGCGAGAAATCGCTTAATCCTCCTACAGGTCTCCCCAAGATTGTAGTGCGGCCCGAGCTATAGGTTCTCCCCATTCTTGAACAAAATGCCCACCGTCCTCGATAAGCATCGGTTCTGGACAATCTTTGATGAGCGACCGCAAACTCTCCATCTGGTTTGGTCCTAGAACGGGATCTTGCATGCCGACGGCCATGAAGCTCTTGCCTGACCATTCGTTGGACCACCACTTCGCAGCGCGTTTGGAGATTTCTACACCGTCCATGTCGGGCTCTGTCATAACCATATCGGGAAAACGTCGGACGCCGGCTTTGTAATCAATATCCGGAAAGGGTGCAGCGTAGGCTGCCGCTTCCTCATCACTAAGGATTGGTGTCGCGCGCTGCATTAGGCCTCCAACATCTAAATCCGGCTGCGTTCGATTGTAAGCGCGCCAAGCGTTAAAACCGTCGCCTGGAGATTGACCGACCGCAATCGCGGTGTTCATCACGAGCAATCTTGAAAAGCGCTCTGACATATCCTGTGGGATGGTGAGGCCAAGTAACCCGCCCCAATCTTGGCACACCAAAGTGATATTTTTCAGATCGAGTTGCTTGACGAAGGCGACCATCATGCTGCGGTGGAAAGTGTAGGTGTAGACATCATCTTCCGTCGGTTTGTCCGAACGACCGAAGCCCAACCAATCTGGCGCGATGACCCGCGCGCCGCTCTCAACAAAGACAGGGATCATTTTGCGGTAGAGATAGCACCAACTCGGTTGTCCATGTAAACACAGAAAAACACGATCAGCATCTTTCGGCCCCTCATCCAGATAATGGACGCGTAACCCCTCATAACCACTCAACGTTTCTGTGTAGTTCGGAGTGAAATCAAACCCTGGTAAGTTTTGAAAGCGTTCATCTGGCGTTCTTTTGGTGCTGATCATCTGGAAATCTCCCTTCAATTCTAAAGAAGATTGTAAGAGCAGCGGAGCGAAATGCCTATCTCTTAAGTATGACGCTCGCGTCAGTATTCCTATTGCTTTGCAATATAAAAAAGAAGCCGCCTTTCTGAAAGGCGGCTTTTAGGAGGAGTGAGTTGAATAAATCAGAAATTATTTTGCAGCGCTGTTGCACTTTCCAAGCTGATCGTCGCTTAGTGCGTTATTCACGCTTTCGAAAGAGACGAAGCTACCAATTTCTTTCGCGGCCTTTTGACATGTCCGCACAGTCGCTTTCTTACGATTCAGTGTTGCGGTGCAGGTATCACCCTCACAGCTCCAAAGGTTTCCGTCTGCAACGATTTGCTGCGCCTCAGTTTTTGGCGTTTCGAGCTTTAGGGTAAAAGCGGTTGCGTTTGCAGACGATGCACTGGCAGTGGCAGTGAGACCGAGGGCGGCGATAGAGAATGCAAAAGTGCGGATCATGGGAGGAACCTTTCTATGAATGACGGCGTTTTCACCTGTTATGACTTCAAACTATAATCACTGAATGATTTGTCAATCATTCAGAGAAATTAATTTATGCTGCAGGTGCGAAATAGACCCAATTAAGTTTGAGGCGAGTCTTTTTTGCTAAGCCGTGGCTCGGTCACAATTCGTCATCCGTGACGCTACGGCTGATCTTGTCGAGACTTTCTGTATCCGTATCGTACTTATAGAAAAGATACGGGAGCACATCACAAATGGACTTCAATATACCGCATGATCTCAAAGACTATTTGGGTGAGCTTGATGACTTTATTGCCGCGGAGATCAAACCCCTCGAAGAGCAGGATGACAATATTCGTTTCTTTGACCATCGCCGTGAATGGGCTCGTACGGATTTTGACAATGGCGGATTACCACGTCCTGAATGGGAAGACCTCCTCCGTGAGGCAAAACGTCGGGCTGATAAAGCAGGACATTTCCGATTTGGTTTGCCGACCGAGTATGGCGGTCAGAGTGGCTCGAATTTAGCGATGGCAGTCATTCGAGAGCATCTCGCCCGCAAAGGTTTGGGGCTCCACAATGATCTTCAGAATGAGCATTCTATTGTGGCAAACTTCCCGCAAATCCTCATGTTACGCGACTTCGCCAGAGAGGATCAGTCACACCTCGCTGAAGCCGCTCTAAACGGTAAATTTATTGCGACGTTCGGACTGACTGAGCCTGAGCATGGCTCTGATGCGACGCATATGGATACGGTTGCCAAACAAGAGACACGTGATGGTCAGGACGGGTGGCTGATCAATGGCGAAAAAATGTGGACGACCGGTATGCATGTCGCGACACATATCATGTGTTTCGCGCGAACAAGCGGTGAAGATGGCGATGCGCGCGGTATAACCTGCTTGCTCGTTCCCGCCGACGATCCGGGCGTAAAAATCGAAGAGTATCTCTGGACATTCAATATGCCCACAGATCATCCGCGCGTCTCAATTACAAATGTCTGGGTACCGGAAAGTGCCGTGTTTGGTCCTCCAGAAGGGGGCTTGGCGCTTGCCCAGCATTTCGTGCATGAAAACCGTATTCGCCAAGCGGCGAGCTCTGTTGGGGCAGCGCTCTATTGCATCGATGAGAGCGTAGATTACGCACAGGCCCGCAAGCCTTTCGGTAAACCGCTCGCGGTCAATCAGGCCATACAGTTCCCCCTCGTCGAATTGGCTACAGAGGCTGAAATGCTACGCCTTCTGATTTTCAAAACCGCGTGGGAAATGGATCAGATGACGAAACCGGAAGTTGCGGTGAAGCTGTCGGACAAAGTCTCGATGTGTAACTATCGTGCAAACCGCTTGTGTTGTAACGCAGCGGATCAAGCGATGCAGACGCATGGCGGTATGGGGTATTCGCGCCACAAGCCATTCGAACACATTTATCGCCACCACCGTCGATATCGTATTACAGAAGGCTCCGAGGAGATTCAAATGCGCAAAGTCGCCGGCCACCTGTTTGGATTCATGGGTGAGAAAAAGCGGAAATAATAGCGTAGAGTTCGCGCCCTGAACTTGTCGTAAATTTTCTCTTAATTCGCGAGTTTGGCATGCTGCCTGCATCGCTCCAGTCAAAAGCGATTGAAACTGTATTCGACTGGAGTTTGAGACATGGCTGGCGGAAGAGATGCTCCAAAATGGGCCGCTTTCCTAACGGATAATGCTGGACAGGCAGCGATCCTGCTGTCGATTATGCTTATTCCGTTGATGATGCTCATCAGCTTTGCTGTGGACTTCTCTCGCCAAGAAAGCGCAAACCGTCATTTGCAGTCGTCAATTGATGCGGCCTCACTCGCGGGCGCGCGCGTCTTAGAAGACTCGACGAAATCAGATTCAGAGATCATTGCTGTGACGCGCGAAGCATTTAAGGCCAATATGCTAAGTGCCCATGAAGATGTCGCTTGCGAAGATGCTGACATAACGATTGATCGCCCGAATGGTCTCGTCACCGTCTCGAATAATTGTACTCTGGGCACACTCTTCGGTGGCGCGTTCTGGAAAGAAGAGGTGGGCGTCACCAACGCGGCGACGGCCCAAGCTGCTATTACAAAACTCGATCTCGCGCTGATGCTAGACGTGTCAGGATCAATGGGAGGTCAAAAGCTCACCGATCTCAAGACAGCGGCCAAGGACGCTGCAGCGCGCCTCATTACGCCCCAAAGCGGTGATCGCGTGCGGATCGCGTTCAATACATATTCGACATCCGTCAATGCGGGAATTTACGCAGAAGACGTACTCGATGGCTGGAGCGTTGGCGACAGTACGTGTGTATCTGAGCGGGAGGGCAATGCGCGCTGGAAAGATGACGCGCCGGGCCCAAACAAGTGGATGGGTAATCGTCCCTTCTCGACAGCACCAGATAATCGCCCGTTGGCGTGCCCAACCAGTAGCGTGCTACCTCTGACGAGTGATCTTGATGCGTTTAATACAGCCATAGACAGTTTGAGTGCTGATGGTTGGACCGCCGGACATCTTGGCGTCGCCTGGGCTTGGTACCTCATCGCGCCAGACTGGGATGATGTATGGCCAGCGGCCTCTGAGCCACGCGCTTATGATGAGGAGAATTCGCTGAAAGCTGTCATCCTTATGACTGATGGCGAGTTTAATACGCAATTTGCGCCCGGCATGAACGATAGCGATACGCAGTCGAAGACGCTTTGTCAGAAGATGCGTGATGAAAATGTCATCGTCTATGCAGTCGCGTTTCAGGCCCCAACCAGCGCAAAAAACACGCTTAAAGACTGCGCAGGTGATCCGGATCGTTTCTTCGACGCAAGCAATGGTGACGAGTTGAAGGACGCTTACGATGCAATCGCCAGCCAGCTCTCCAATTTGTCGCTGGTGGGTTAGCCGGATTTCTCCTTGCCGAGCTAAAGAATCCGAACTACTTCGAATTCAGTAAATCTGTTTCGGGAGAGAGTCGGCCACGGGTCGGCCACCGAAGGCGCAACCGCCCCGGAAACGCTCAGGTTCAGGGACCGAAACAGATTGTAAACGCTGGAAAGAAGCGGCCCTTCTCGGGCGCAGCTTCGCCGAAGGAGTAAATCTCTCAGGCGCCACGACAGCGGGGGCAGATTATTAAGGTCAAGGGTTTCGCCCGGGGCCAAGTCTGCTCGAAAGGCGCCGCAATGGCCGACACGCAAACACAATCTCTTAGACGTACTCCACTGTACGATTTGCATGTCGCGTCAGGCGCACGGATGGTTCCGTTTGCGGGCTACGATATGCCCGTCCAGTTCGAGGGTGTGAAAGCAGAGCACCTCTGGACACGAGCGCATGCTGGTTTGTTTGACGTGTCTCATATGGGGCCATGTTTCTTGTTTTTGAAAGAAGGGCTTGGAGAGGCCGGTGCCCATGAGCGCATTTCTGCGGCTCTGGAACGTCTTGTGCCCAGCGATATTGCGGCGCTGAAGCCCGGCCAGGGACGACTCACGGTCCTCTTGAGTAAACAGGGCGGTATCCTCGACGACCTGATTGTAACCCGCATGCCTGGTTCCAGCCTTGAAGGCATGCTCTACATCGTCGTCAATGGCGCAGTGAAACAAGAAGACTGGGCAGTGTTCGAGCAGGAACTGTCCGACGTAGCAACGCTTCAGCGCGCAGATGACCGCATCCTGATCGCGCTGCAGGGTCCAGATGCTGAGGCTGTCATTGCGCCTCATTTTCCCGAAGCTGCCGAGCTTAAATTTATGCGCTGCGCCTACATTCAGAAGGATAGTGAGAAATACATGGTCTCGCGCTGTGGCTACACCGGCGAAGACGGGTTTGAGCTTCTCTTGCCTAACAATGAAGTTGGGATCAGCTTGGTTAAATCGCTGCTCGCCGATGAGCGTGTAAAGCCAATTGGACTCGGAGCGCGTGACAGTTTGCGGCTTGAGGCTGGTCTATGCCTTTACGGGCACGACATGGATGCCACACGCGATCCAGTCGAGGTTGACCTGAGTTGGGTGATCCAGAAATCGCGACGAGTACGCGCTGATTTTCCCGGTGCCGACAGGATTCTGAATGCCCTCGAAAACGGCCCTGCTGAAAAACGCGTCGGGATCCAGCCCCTTCAGAGTGCTCCCGCTCGCGAAGGCACAGAGATTCATACGGATGGTGAACGCGTGGGCATCATCACATCCGGTGGCGTTGGACCGAGTACGGGGCGACCGATCGCGATGGGATACGTCCGTTCTGACCTCGCTGTCTCAGGAACGAAACTCGACCTTATGGTGCGCGGTAAGCCGAGGCCTGCTGAAGTTGCCGATCTGCCCTTCATTCAACCGAATTACAAACGCTAAGGAGCGCGCCCTTGACCACTTATTACACAGAAGATCATGAATGGATGCGCGTTGAAGATGGCATTGGGACCGTCGGCATCACCAAATATGCGACCGACCAACTCGGCGATGTCGTCTATGTCGATGTCCCCGAGGATGGCACCTTTGCGAAAGGCGATGATGTTGCCGTTGTGGAGAGCACAAAGGCCGCATCAGATGTTTATGCCCCCGTCAGTGGGGACTTGATCGAACGAAACCTCGTTCTCGTTGCCGAGGATGAAGGCGGGGAAGGCAAGCCCGAAACTGTGAACGAAGACCCAAGCGGCGCTGGCTGGTTCTGCAAAATCAAGCTGAGTGACCCGAGCGAACTTGAAAGCCTCATGGATGAGGCGGCTTACAACACATTTTGTGAAGGACTGTAGGACATGCGTTACCTCCCCCTGACCCCTGAAGACCGTAGCGCAATGCTCAATACCATCGGTGCAAAGTCGGTCGATGATTTCTATCAGGACGTGCCAGAAAGCGCGCGTCTCGGTGGTCAAATTGCAGGGCTACCGGATCATCAAGGCGAGCTTGCTGTTGAACGCCACCTGTCTCGTCTGGCGGCAAAGAATACGACAGCCAGTGATGCTCCATTCTTCGTCGGCTGCGGGGCTTACAAGCATCATGTCCCTGCTAGCGTGGATATGATTATTCAGCGCAGCGAATTCCTGACGACCTATACGCCGTATCAGCCTGAAATTGCTCAAGGCACGCTCCAAAATCTCTTCGAGTTCCAGACCCAAGTCGCTGAACTGACAGCGATGGATGTCGCCAATGCGAGCATGTATGATGGCTCGACATCCTGTGCCGAGGCTGCCGTTATGGCCTGTCGCGCAACACGGCGGAAGAAAGTGATCCTCTCCGGCGGTGTGCATCCGCATTATGTCGCCGCGACGCGCCTGCTGTGTGAAGCTCAGGGCATCGAAGTCGTAGCGCTTCCAGCCGCAATTAACGATGAGCTCGCCTTGATTGATCATGTCGACGCCGAAACCGCCTGTGTCATTGGTCAATCGCCGAACGTTTTTGGAACGGTGACTGACCTTTCACCTGTGGCTGATGCCGCTCATGAGAAAAAAGCCCTGCTCGTCAGCGTCTTCACCGAAGCGATCAGCCTTGGTCTCGTCACCCCACCGGGCGAGATGGGCGCTGACATTGCGGTTGGCGAAGGCCAATCGATCGGCAATGGTTTGAACTTCGGTGGTCCCTATGTTGGCCTGTTTGCCTGTACGCAAAAACTTGTGCGTCAGATGCCTGGTCGGCTCTGCGGTGAGACCGTAGATGCAGATGGAAACCGAGGCTTTGTCTTGACGTTGTCCACCCGCGAACAGCACATTCGAAGAGATAAAGCGACCTCGAATATCTGCACCAATTCGGGTCTCTGCGCATTGGCCTTTACCGCTCATATGACCCTGCTGGGCGGTAAAGGTTTTAAGCAATTGGCAGAGCTCAACCATGAAGCGGCGTGTGATCTCGCCGACGCGCTTGAGGGCGTCAAAGGTGTCGAAATCCTCACCCCGCGCTTCTTTAATGAGTTCGCGTTCCGCACACCCATTGATGCTGAGGCCCTTATCGCCATGCTGGAAGAGCGCGGTGTCCTCGGTGGCGTCCGCGTCTCTCGCTTATTGCCAGACGCAGGCATGGGCGACGTCATCATCGCAGCGGCGACGGAGTGCACCACCCAAGATGATATCGCGACCTATGTCGATGTCCTGAAGGAGATCATTTAATGACTATGCTATCTACAGGGCGTCCATCCGCCCCTTCTTTGGTCAACGGCTCAAGCGAGACAAAGACCGTCTCAGGCTCACGCGGGCTCCTACAGGCTGAGCCTCTTATCTTCGAGACCGATCGCTGGGATGAAACTGGTGTTGATCTGCCAAAGCCGACCGGTCGGGCGAGCCGTTTAGGCGGTGTTTCGCGAAACGCAGATGTTGCTCTGCCAGGCCTCTCTGAACCGCAAGCGGTTCGTCACTATATGCGGCTTAGCCAGCGCAATTATGCGATTGATCTTGGGTTCTTCCCGTTGGGGTCTTGCACGATGAAGCACAATCCGCGGCTGAATGAGAAAGCTGCGC
>JBCCDF010000075.1:0-12072 GCA_039030935.1 Pseudomonadota bacterium
CGGCCTGTGTTTGGGGTGCGGGGACGGTGTTTCAGGGCCTCAAAGCGTGAGGATAGAGCAAAATCTATCCCCGCTTTTGGGAAGGTTCTGAAGGCGAAACTGGGGGTGGTTTGGATCCGCTTTGAGGGGCGCACAGGGCGCGCTCTGGTATCGGGGTTTAGGTCCGGCTCAAGGCTGAGCGCGAGCAGAACCAGCATCCGCCTGAGATACGCCTCCATCGCCCGGATCGCCTGTTTCAATCGGGCTGCCACCGCTTTTGAGATGAGCTCTGGCGACAGGTGCAAAGCGTCCTTCGCGATGACTTTATCGCCATAGCGCTGCGCCCACTGCGCCGCATGAGGGAATAGGGAGGACCTGATCTCCATGTCTAGAGCATAACATGGGGGTGAGGTCCGTAGGATTGATTGGGGTTTGGGGACTGGTCTCTCTGTCACGCTCCCCACGGCTGAGCTTGCTCAGACCGTGGGGTCCATCTCCCGGTCTCTCGGCTGGGCTGAAAAGTCAGAGCAGCTCCGCAGACAGATCCAGCCAATGCTGATTGGTCTTCTCGATCAGCTCAACTTTCCACTGACGTTTCCATCGCTTGAGCCTGCGCTCCATTTGTGCGGCAGCACTCATGGACTCAAACCGCTGATACCAGACCAGGGTGTGGCAGGCATATTTACTGGTGAACTCAGAGCCGACGTCTTGTTTGTGGTCGCCGACGCGACGAGGAAGATCGGATGCCGATCCGACATAGATCGCGCCTGTCTTACGATTGGCCATCATATAAGCTGCGATGAAATCAAATCTGGCCACACCACGCCCCCTCTCACTTTAGCCGAGGATTGAGGAGATGGACCCCACGCTCAAGCCGTGGGGAGCGTGAGGATAGGTCAGCGCTATTCTTCTGTAAGGAGCAGGGCTTCAGTTCTCAAGCCAATTAGTTTTCCAGCACCGTCCAGCAATTCAATCAGACCAGCCAATCGGAGCACATCATCCGCAATACCCTTTATTGATCGGAGTCTCTGCTTGTCTTCGCCCGCATCAACAATGCTCAAACTTAGCCTGCCTGCTGCTGTATAGACTGACTCTCTAAAATGCTGAATCTCACCACGCTCTAAGCTTGTTACTGAACGCTCTAGTAGCTCGATAGCACCTGCAATTACGGATCTATCAACATCTGTAAGGTTTTCTGCATTGGAGACTGTCGTTTGAATCTTATTCATAGCTTCGGCTACATCAGCGAGATCTATATTTTGCGAGACATCGTAAAGTGGCGCCAGATTAATAAGAGTGCGATTTAGGTACTTCAGGTCCCTAATATAATTGGAGCGCCAGGTCATAGCAGTCGAGTTCAGATGCCTTACCTTGAACATACTGCTGATTGTTTCCAAATCTTCATCAAGAGCATCGCGATCTGGACCCGGTAAGACACGAAGTGCTACATCGCTCTCTAAGCCAGAAATAATTGCGTATAGACGTCTCAAAAAATTCTCAGAACTGTCGTCTCCCCAATGTTTTGTTAGACTGGTAAGCCATGAAATAACGTTTGTATTGTTTGCGCTTGGAGTTTCGCTTTTTATAGCTTCAAGTAAGTCGATTAACTTCCGGAATTCGTTCATCCCACCCAGTCCCCCTACAGCGGAATATTATCGTGCTTTTTCCAGGGGTTGGTCATTTGTTTGCCCTTGAGGGTGCGCAGCGCCTTGGCGACGCGGCGGCGGGTTGAGTGGGGCATGATGATGTCGTCGATGTAGCCTTTGCGGGCGGCGACGTAGGGGTTGGCGAAATTGTCTTCGTATTCCTTGGTGTGGGCGGCGATCTTGTCGGCGTCGCCAATGTCTTTGCGGAAGATGATTTCGACCGCGCCTTTGGCGCCCATCACAGCGATTTCAGCCGTCGGCCAAGCGTAATTGATGTCGCCGCGCAGGTGCTTGGAACTCATCACATCATAGGCGCCGCCATAGGCTTTGCGGGTGATGACAGTGACTTTCGGCACCGTCGCCTCTGCATAGGCGAAGAGCAGTTTCGCGCCGTGTTTGATAAGCCCGCCATATTCCTGCTTCGTGCCCGGCATAAAGCCCGGCACGTCGACAAAGGTGACGATGGGAATGTTGAAACAGTCACAGAAGCGGACAAAGCGCGCGCCCTTGCGGCTGGCGTCGATATCGAGGACGCCCGCAAGCGTCATCGGCTGGTTGGCGACGAAGCCGACGGTCGTGCCCTCCATACGGCCGAAGCCGACAAGGATATTGCCGCCAAAAGCGGGGCTAATTTCGAAAAAGTCGCCTTCGTCGACGGTCTTTTCGATCAGTTCTTTCATGTCATAGGGCTGGTTCGGATTGTCTGGGATCAGCGTGTCGAGGCTATTATCCGCGCGCTCAATCGTATCGAAGCTTGGGCGTTCCGGGGCGTCTTCGCGGTTGGAGCCGGGCAGGAAATCGATCAGGCGACGCATCTGGGTCAGCGCCTCAATGTCGTTTTCAAATGCGCCATCGACGACACCGGACTTCGCCGCATGGACCGAAGCTCCACCTAAAGTTTCGTGCGTAACCTCTTCATTTGTTACGGTTTTTACAACATCCGGTCCGGTGACATACATGTAGGACGTGTCCTTCACCATGAAGATGAAGTCGGTGAGCGCGGGGGAATAGACATCACCGCCCGCGCAGGGGCCCATAATAACGCTGATCTGGGGAATCACACCGCTGGAGAGGACATTTTCCATGAAGATATCGGCGTATCCGGCGAGACTGTCGACGCCTTCCTGGATGCGCGCGCCACCCGCATCGAAGATGCCAATGACGGGCGCACCGTTCTGAGCCGCGAGTTTCTGGACTTTGACGATTTTAGCGGCATGGGCCTTCGACAGAGAGCCGCCAAACACGGTGAAGTCTTTCGAGAAAACATAGATCAGGCGGCCATTGATCGTGCCTTGGCCTGTGACGACGCCGTCGCCGGGGATTTTCTGAGCCTCCATGCCGAAATCGGCGCACTGATGCTCAACGAACATGTCGTATTCTTCGAAACTGTCCTCATCGAGCAGGAGGGTGATGCGCTCTCGCGCTGTGAGTTTGCCTTTATCGTGCTGGCGGGCGATGCGAGCCTCACCGCCGCCGAGGCGGGCTTTCTCACGGCGGGCTTCGAGGGCGTCGATCACATCTTGCATGGGCGGGGTCTCCAGAAATTGTCTGAAGCCGTCTTAAGGGGCCACACGCGAAGGGCAAGGTGGGAGGGGTTTTTGGGGCGTTTATAGCGTTCTTGACAATAGGTCGCTGCCGGATATCGTGAGCACATGCCGTAGTGGCATCTGGTGGTGAAGCGCCAGCAATTTGGGGATGCAAACTTCAGATACGATGGGTCCCCGCTAACATAAGCGCATGTGGAGATATGCTATGAGAGACTTAAATCTAACTGAAATTGAAAGCGTGAGTGGGGGCTGGAATAATTACGAAAACCCACTCAAGACCCTTGGGAAAACGATAGCCAAGGCCTTACGATCCCAGGTATGCCGGGAATGACTGGTTTTGATGGCACATCAAACCCTTCCAATAGCAGCGGGCCAAATGCAAGTGGATCGGTAACGCCTACCTCTGACGAAAACGGAGACGTGAATGGTTGGCAAGGCACCGTGAATCTCGACACCGATGGCGATGGCGATCCAGATTGGGATGCTTCAGCTGACACAAACGGGAATTACAGCGCGGGCTACACGTTTGATAATGGAACGCGTGTCGGTGTTTACTCCGGCGGTGATGGCAACAGTGGCGGTGTCACAATTACAATTCCTTTGGGCAACTAATAAAGGCCTTACACATCAATGGAGGCCGCAGCTGTGCTACGCTTATTTGGACTAATACTAATATCTATGGCCATAGCGCTGTCTGCGGCCTCTGATGGCCATAAGATCTGCCAAGGTCGAAAGCCAGTGGCTCTCGACTTTAAAAATGGCATCCCTTCAATCAGCATTCAGATTGGAGGCGAGGACGTCACTGCAAAAATCGACACAGGCTCACCTGTTAGTCTCGCGTCTGATCGGCTCATAGAGTTTGAGAATGACGACGAGAATGTAATTGGACTTGAAAGCTATTATGGTGACTTTCAGGCTCAAGAGGGAACCATTAAAGGCATAAGCATTGGAAACTGCTCAGTTACAGAAGTCAGTATGTTTTCCATTATTACAGGTGCCGAAGAAATAGTCGATCTTGTCGATGAAGGCGTAATCTTAGGTAGAGATTTTCTCGACGCATTCGATATCATCCTCGATGGACCGAGATCAGTGGCATTTATTCGGAACGCAAAAAGCCCTAAAGATCGGACAGATTTCGCTTACGCAGTTGAGTATCAAATTGGTGAGGATGCCAACATATGTCTATTTGATACAGGCTTTTCCGCCGATGAAACAATGTTCATTCATCAAGATGCTCCAATACTCGACTCCCAGAACTTATTTCAGCCTCTGGACATTGTAAAACATGGCGCAAGCAAGAGTGGATTAGCACAGCGTGTTTCAATATTCGGGCGTTTGGGAAATAATCCGGTTAGGTCCTTTATCGCAGCCATTGAGCAAGCATCTGATCCAATCGATAAAAGTACAGGATTAGGATATTGCATCGTCGGCAGCGAGGTTTTGAAAACTCATAGGGTCATTCTGCGCTCGGACCAGCGGCTTGTCGGGATAAAGTCGAATAACTGAAAGTTTGGGTGAAGCTGCAAGAAGCAAAGTCTCTACAATTTTGCGTGCGGAAACCGGAACGACGAGCGAACCTACTTCCATGCTCATTGCAAAAAAGCACCCTGCCCTAGCTTGGTCGCTGAGGCAGGGCGTTTTTCCTTTTGCGGGGTGAAAGTCTGGCTTACCAGACGTGCTGATCGTTGCGGTAGCGGCGATTATGGCCACGGCGCTGCGGGATGCCTTCAAGGCTGACAACACGCGTGCCGCGCCGCACGACACAGCGAACCGAACGCTCAATATCGCGCCTGCGGGTTTCGAACTCGACTTCGTTAAAAGTCACAACGAAGCCAGCCGGTCCGATCTGACGGGCACGGCGGCCATCGTCAAAGTCGACATCGCGGAAGCCGATAATATTGGCCTCGTTTCGGATCGCACGACGGCAGGCGCGTATGGCCGTCCGGCGACGCTCGCGGACTTCGCGGCGGGTCTGGCCGAATTCGTTCACACCGCGACGGTTGTGGAAATGCGACTGGCCGAAGCGCTTATCATAGACATGGCCGTGGTGGCCTGCCTTATAGGTAAGGGAGCTGCGGTCTGTGCTGATTGAAACGGAAAATCCAGAGCGTTTCCCGTGGTCAGCAAAAGCCACGGGAGTGAAGAGGGCGGACGCCGCCAAAGCCAGCGCGGCCACTCGGGTGTTTATGATGCCTTTCATCATGAGTGCAGGAAACCATAGCCACCTGCAACCTAGCCTGAGTGGCGCGTTCAGGTGGGGTTATTAGGGGAGGATTGATGTCGGGACAGCGTAATCAGCAGGCAAAAAAAGCACCCTGCCCCAGCTTAGTCGCTGAGGCAGGGCGTTTTCCTTTGGATTTTAATTTTGAGTATTGTCGCGGTCATGGGACCGCGTTGGTTTAGAGCGCAGGGACGCCGTCTAGGGTTTCAACCCGCGTGCCACGCTCAACGACGCAACGAACATTGCGCTCGATCACGCCTCTGCGGGCTTGGAAGTCGACATTGTAGAGCGTCACAGTGAAGCCTTCAGGGCCTGTCTGGATGGCGCGCTGAGCGGGCTCAAAACTGACAATGCCGAAGCCATTGGCGTTGCCTTTGCGCGTGATCGCACTGCGGCAAGCGCGAATGGCTGTGCTCTCAAGCGCTTGGACCTCACGACGGGTCTGCCCAAACTGGTTGACGCCCTCGGGTCTGGCCACCTGATCGTTAGACGTGCCGCGCGTTTGATTAACGCGATTGGTGTACACGTAACGGCGGTCTCGCAGGGGCTTGGTGGTGACGCTGCGCTCTGCGCTGGTCGAGACGGACCGCTCCGTGCTCGTTGAGACAGAGCGTTCGGTGCGTGTCTCATCATCAGCAAGCGCTGAGGCTGTGGTGAGTGCCGAAGCCGCCAAAGCTAGCCCCGCCACCCGGATTGTCATGATCGCTTTCATCATAGCCGCAAGACAGCACAGGTGTTTGCAACCTAAGCTGATCACCGCGTTCATATTCGGTTGGGATGTCTGGAGTGGGCCTCAACCCCCAAAAAAATCGCCCGGCTTTTTGGGCCGGGCGAAGCAAGATGAGGGTTTGGTTTTAGCTATCCGCGACGGTGCACGGATCGGTGAGCGGGATGATGGTGCGCGCGGGGGCGGCGGCACCGCTGTCGCGGCGATCGAGGATCGCTTCGATTTCATCCATGATGCGGTTCATGCGGTCTTCTACGGCGCGGTAGGGCTCAGGGCTGGCCATATCGAGGCCGGCTTTGACCTTGAGGTCGTATGGATGCGCGGATCCGCCCGCTTCCAGCATTTCCAGATAGGCGGCGACAGCCTCTTCATTTCCGCCGCGGATTTCATCAGCGAAATAGACCGCTGCGGCGAGCGATGTGGAGTATTGATAGACGTAGAAGTCGAAGAAGAAGTGCGGAATGTAAGCCCATTCGAGATTGTAGGATTCCGGCACGACGGTGACGCCCTCTTCCACACCGTAATAGCGGTTGAAGATGTCGGTATAGATTTCTGTCATGCGCGCGCCGGTCAGGCTTTCGCCACTTTCGACGGCAGCGTGGATGGCGGCTTCAAATTCTGCAAACTGGGTCTGGCGGAAATAGGTGCCGCGCATCTGCTCCAGCGCGTAGCCGAGATAGAAGAGACGCTCTTCATCGGTTTGAGCGGCATCGAGGAGCTGCTCCTGAGCGAGCACTTCTTTGGTGATCGCAGCGGTTTCAGCGATGAAGATGGAATAGCGCGCATTCTCAAACGGCTGGGCCTCATTGGCGAGGATGGTGTGCATCGCATGGCCCCACTCATGCACGAAGGTTGAGGCGCTATTGTATGTGTCCTGGTGGTTGAGCAGGACGAAGGGCCCGACATCATAGACGCTGCCGGACATATAGGCCCCGCTGCGCTTGCCCTGACTTGGATAAGCGTGGCTCCAGTCACCTGACATAGCGGTGCACAGCGATTGCACATAGCTCGCGCCAAACGGTTCAGAGGCGGCGGCCGTGATCTGGGCGGAGCGATCAAGGTCGAACACTTCATCCGTAACGACGAGGTCGGGATAAATGTCGTGGAAGCCAAAATCCTCAACGCCCATAATGCGGGCGCGAAGCTCAAAGTAGCGATGCAGCGTCGGCAAGGCCGCGTTCACTTCGCTGAGTAGCGTGTCATAGACTTCGCGCGGGATATTGTCAGAGGCGAGTGCGGCCTCAAGCGCGGAGTCATAGTTGCGTTGAGACGCACGGAAGACCTGACCCTGGACGTGGCTGCTCAACGACTCGCCGAGCGAGCCTTCAAACTGCTGATAGGTTTCAAAGAAAGCCTCGAAGACTTTGATACGGTCTTCACGGTTCTCAGCGGCGCGGCCTTTGACGTAACCTGCTGCATCAAGGCGGATTTCTTCGCCCGTGCTGAGGGTCACGGATGGCCACGGAATATCAGAGTTTTTAAGCTGCGAATAAATGCGCTGCGCCCCGCCAAGGGCAACACTGGCCGCGGCCATGATTTCCTCACCCTCAGGTGAGAGCGTATGCGGGGTCATACGCAGGGTTTCGCGCAGGCCGAAAGCATGTTTCTCAAGGCGAGGTTCTGTGGCGATCCACTCTTCGATCTGGGCTTTACCCACGGTCTGAACCATGGGGCTGATCCACGCGGCTGCTTCGCCGTAAGCTGCAAACATGGCCTGGGCCTGCCCGCGCCGCCCAAGCTTTTCCCCATTGCGGAGATCTGTGTCGGAATCGAGGAAGGCGTAGGTTGAGACACGCAGCGCTTCTCTTGCAATCTCTGACGTTTGGTCAAACAGATCCGCAAGCGCGGAAGCGCTCGGTTCGAAATCACCACCAGCGACCTGAATAGGCTGTACGCGCTCGAGGATATCGAGGCGGGCGGCGTCCCAAGCTTCGACGTCAGGATAAAGCTTTGTCAGATCCCACTCGACCGGTGCGCGCTCTTCCTCTGCGCCCGCTTCAGCATGGTCATCCCACATCGGGCCAGTCTCTGGCAGGGCGTTTGAAATAGGCGTGAGCGCGAGGCTTATAAAAGCAGCGCAAGACAATAGCTTGGTTTTCATAGGGGAAGAGCTCCTTGGAATGGTTAGCGTCATAACAGCATCGAATGGATCATTACAAAAGTGAAAACTTTGTAGGCTCGAGGCTGTTTGCAGCTGAGACCATGATTATCGAATTGGGTCGTGGTTTGGGGGCTGCAAGTTTTGAAAATGCTACTATATAACATCCGACTTTGATGCTTAATGTGGCGAGGTTTCTATTTCTCTTTTTTTGTTTGAAAGGGCTGCATCTGGCAGGGCGTGACTTGTTCGGCTTTGTCGTCTTGGAAACGCTGAAGGAGAATAGAGATCGTGATTGATAATCGCAGTCTGCATGGGCAGGATGGTGAGTTGATAAGAGGCTGAGACGCAAAACAGATGAAAACAATTCCGGTAATTATTGTAGGGGCGGGTCCCGCAGGCATTGGCGTTGGCGCTCTGCTCTCAAAATGCGCGATCCCAGCGCTCATTATTGAGCGCGGCCGCGTTGGTGAGAGCCTGAGCCAATGGGCCAAAGAAACGCGCTTTATCTCGCCGTCGTTTACGGGCAACTTCTTTGGTGCCGTCGACCTCAATGCCGTCACGCCTGACAGTTCACCGGCGTTCGGTCTTCAGGACGAGCACCCAACCGGCGAACAATATGTTCATTACCTCAACGATGTTGCCGACGTTCATAACCTTCAGATCGATGAGGGCGTCGAAGTTCTCGACGTTAAGACACAGGATGACGGGAAAATCGTCGTCTCAACCAGTGAAGGCGATGTTGCGTGTCGCGCCCTGATTTGGGCCGGCGGCGAGTTTCAGTTCAAAAAGACGATCCCGAATACCGTCCGCGTTGGCGAGTCATATGCGGCCATGCCGAAAGGTCATCACGTGGTCATCGGTGGGGCTGAAAGCGGCATGGAGACCGCCTTTAATCTCGTCATGGCGGGGTCATCCGTCACAGTTCTCGATGCCTCCCAACCCTGGGCTGAGCGGGTCAGCGACTCCAGTTACGGTCTCAGCCCCTATACATTCGGAAGAGTTCGCTTGCTGCAAGAGAGCGGGAAAGCGGAGTTCATCAATGAGCGCGCTGAACACATTTCTGATACTGAGGTGCGCACCAAAACCCGGACCATAGAGCTCGAACATCCGGCCATCGACGCGACCGGCTTCGACACAGAACAAAGCCTCGCTGGAAAGCTCTTTGACTTTGCGGATGGGCATGCGCAACTGACCGACCGCGATGAGAGCACGATTATGCAAAACGTCTATCTGGTCGGGCCGAATGTGCAGCATGACAAGGCGATTTTCTGTTTCATCTATAAGTATCGTCAGCGCTTTGCGGTGGTCGTCAGCGAGATTATGGGCCGATGGGGTCAATACAGTCCAGTCATCGCTGATTATGCGCAACAGGGCTTCTTGCTGGATGATCTGAGCTGCTGTGACGGAGAGTGCGTATGCTAACGGGATCGCTTCGCAAATCAGCGGACTTTATGTCGGGGCGTGGCACGCCAATTATTTTGATCGCAGCGATCCTATTTGGGGCGGCTGTGGGGATCGCGTCACCAGAAGCGGGAGACTTTGTATCCGGTCAAATCGACTACACGATCTTGGCTCTGGTCGTCCTGCTGCTGTTTGATGTTCGCATTCAGAGCGTTGTTGCGAGTTTTGGGCGGGTTCCATTCTTGATCGCAGCGTTGATCGCAAACTTCGTGATCATTCCAGCGCTTGGATTTGCGATTGCGTCAGTTGTCTTACCGGGACAGCCGATCTTTTTCATTGGCTTGCTGATCTATTTCATGGCGCCGTGCACAGACTGGTTTCTGGGCTTCACGCGATTGGCGGATGGCAATACTGCGCTCGGTGCAGCTCTGCTGCCGATCAATATGATCGTCCAATTACTGCTCTATCCTGTCTATCTCTACCTGTTCGGGGTTGAGTCGCTTGGGGTCAGTGCAGAGACGATTTTTCAATCGCTCTGGCTTTGGTTTCTGGTTCCGTTGGTCGTGGCTGTTGTCGCGCGTTTTCTGATCGAGCGGCTGCTGAATGAGAAGCAATTTGAGATTGTTTCGGATTTGGTTGCCTTTGCGGTTCCGGTTCTACTGGCCATTCTTGTCTGGCAGATTGCGGCAGCGCACATTGGGACGCTCATCGCAAACGCAGCTGTGTTTCCGCTGATCCTGCTGGGGATTTTTGCGTTCTTTGTAGCGACCTTCTTCCTGGCGGAGGGGATTTCTAAGCTCATGAAACTCAGCCATGAGGATCGCGTCCTAATGACCATGACCACAGCCGCGCGCAATGCACCGCTCATGCTGGTGGTCACAATGGCCGTGATCCCCGATCAGCCCCTGATCTATGCGGCTATTGTGATAGGGATGCTGGTCGAGCTACCGCACCTGATCGCGCTGAAGAGTGTTCTGAAGCGACAGGGTGACGCTTTGAAGGCCGCGCAAGGATCAGCTGTCGCTTAAAGCGTCATTCTAGTCTTTGAGATGTCGCTCAAAAAAGGCGACCATAGCGGGCCATGTCACGCCTCGAAGCTTGGCCTCCGGTTCCAAATTGGGCGTATAGCCATCGCCTGAGAGATAGTGACCGGCCGTTTCTGAGGTATAGAGCTCTGTCTCTAAACCGGCTTCATCGCGCGTTGCTTTGACATTGATGGCCATCTTACCAGACGCCCAAACTGTATCCGCGCCGCCCCCGACGAGGAAAACGGGTTCATCGATGGTCTCGACCAGGATTCGAGCGGGTTCGACGCGATCTGGATTGGCGTCACGGCCCGCCTCATGAGGGACAACGAGTTGCGGCTCGGCTTTCTGAAATTCCTCTGCCATGCCTTTATAGGGCACGAAAGGAAGCGGCTCACCGCGCCAGGCGAATGAGGAAACGGTCTCATTCGCGCCCCAGCCCTCCCAGACAACATCAGAGGGTACGATCGCGGCGATGGCATCGATACCGTCAATGCGCTCGCCTGCGATTAGAACATATTCTGCGCCCTTGGACACACCCCAGAGACCGATGCGATCCATATCAGCGTCTGGAAACGCGCCAACAGCCTCAATCACGGTTTCGAGATAGGCGACATCGATATTTGCGAAAGCACGAGGCAGGCCCGGAACAGGTTGAGGTTGATCGCCCCAAGCCGGAGAATAATAGGGAACACCAACAGCGAAATAGCCTAAGGATGCGAAGACGGGCGCCATGCGTTTGGCTGTTGTGTCATGGCCTTCGGAACCGCCGAAGAGGAAGACAACCGGCCACGGTCCATCATCGCTGCGAGGGGTCGCGTAGACCGCACCCGGTAAAGCTTCACCGAGGAGTGTCGGCGCAACACCGGGCAGGCTACCAATCAGGGTGATGTCTTGGCTAAAGTCAGGTATTCCGTCATTTCCGAGGTCAACCGTCAGGGTCAACGGATCGAGCGGGGTGTCTTCGGACGGCTGTTGATCAGACGGTCTGCGCCGAGACCAGAACAGACCCGCCTGATCTACGCCCTCATAACTGCCAGAGATAGGCGCGGTTGTGGCTGTCGAAAGTGTCCCGTTATCGGGAACGATGAAAGTCGCGTTGCTGGTATAGAAGGTCGGTTTGCCACGACGCATTTTAATTTCATCGAGGCTGAGTTTGACACTCGATCCCGGCTCAAGCCCGGTCAGTGTGATGTCGACGGGATCACCTTGTAAAATGGGTGATGGCGTGACGCTCAGGGCCGGATCTGGAACAGTTTGGCAGGCGGTACATACTGCCAAGGCAAAGGCGGATGTCAAAAGTCTCATCGTGATGCTCCCCGATATACTAAGCTCCTCAACAAGCGATCTTATGGCATTGTGTGACTCTCGGTCAGACGGAAAGCAAGAAGAGGATTATTAAACTTTGGCTCAGGCGTAGGCGTA
>JBCCDF010000076.1:0-12043 GCA_039030935.1 Pseudomonadota bacterium
GATCCCTTCTCAACAAAACCACCAATGCGCACGCGTTGCCCAGGCTCTGGCATACCGCGTTCCGCCAACATTTGGGGGGTATAAAAGAGGTCTGCATGCTGTCGGAGCGCAAACGCAGCCAAGGTGGCGGCAGCCGCAACCAGAAGAGTGGTCAAGCTCACTCCATATAGACGTCTCGTTCGCGCTCTCATGGGTGTCATATAGAGGAAACAAATCGTGCTGGAAGTGCGGCAATTATGGGCGGTCTGTAGAAGGAACAGGAGACTGGGTTGCCTGCTGTATCATCGCCTGCAGACCCTCGCGCGCAAAGTCATCGTTAACGATAGCGGTCTCGACCGTTTCCCATATTGCAGAGGCCTCATCCTCACGACCATCTTGATAGGCCGCCAGCCCCGCAAGAAAACCAGCCCGAGTTTGTTGATTATCAAGTCGCCAAGCCCGTTCATAAAGACGCGCCGCATTTTCGCTGACTACGCCACTTTGCTCATTCGTTCGCAGATCTCCCAACGCAATCAAAGACGCAACGTGTCGATCGTCTCTTCGCAATGCGGATTGATAAGCACGAATAGCATCTTCTGAGCGCCCATTTGATCTTAAGAGATTTCCTATGAAATAGTGTGGTTCAGGATCAGTCGGCCGGGACGAGGCCAGAGACTGTAATCGAGTAAGGAGTTCGTCAGGTGCAAGAGTATTGGGGTCAGCCGCAGCGATTTCTGCAGCGCGCTCACTGAAAGGTTGTTCCGCCATACGGGGTTGGCCTCTCCAGAAATAGAGCCCTAGTGCTGCAGCGAAAATGACAGCAAAAATAAGTTTGTCCTGCGACATCATCCTGCCCGGCGAAGTGCGATGGTTGCCCGCAGCCCGCCAAGCGAGCTTGCCGAAAGCGTCAAATCGCCCCCGTTCATTTCTGCGATATCTGACACGATGGAAAGGCCGAGACCTGTCCCGGGTGCGGTCTCATCCAAACGAACACCTCGCTTGATCGCTTGTTCTCTCTGACTTTCATCCAATCCTGATCCGTCATCGTCGACGGACAGGAGAACCTTTCCATTTTCAGCTTCTATAGCACTCACGATGATTTTCGAATTCGCCCATTTGCAAGCATTTTCCATCAGGTTACCGATCATTTCCTCAAGGTCTTGTTGCTCTACTCGGACAAAAAGAGACGGCAAATTCTCTGCGATAACGGTTTTGCCTTCGTGTCCGAATAGCTTGTTAAATGTACGCGCCAACCGCTCAATACAAGGCTCAAGAGGCGTTCGCACACCTAGCGTCTCAGCGCGTGCCGCAGCTTGAGCACGCTTTAGGTAACTTTCGACATTTGTGAGCATATTTTCGGTTTGTCGCCGCACCACGTCATCCAATTGGCTTTTACCAACAGCTTCATTGCGAAGCACAGCCAATGGCGTTTTGAGGGCGTGAGCAAGGTTTCCGACATGAGTTCGGGCTCGGTCGACCACGTCCCGATTGTGTTCAAGCAATTTATTAAGCTCATCCGTCAAGGGTTGCACTTCTGAAGGATATTCGCCGTCAAGAAAGGCGAGTTTCCCATCGCGAACCTGTGTCACATCACTTTGAACCCGGTTCAAAGGTCTAAGAGCAAACCGTAGTGCCAGAGCCATTGAGATAAGAGTACCACCTGCTAGCGCGAGCATGGCAATAATAAGTGTTGTGCGAAGACGATTGGCACCAGCACTCGCAACACTGCGATCCGCTGCTGATAGGAGTAATATAGGTGTAAGACGATCAGGGAACGTAAGCGCCTGTACCGCAACTCTCAGGGGTTCATCCGCAGGGCCTTGAAGTAGACTATGGACGATCTGACCAGGACTCGCCAAAGCCTCAGCAATCAGCGCGTCGCTAATTGGTATATCGCCATCCCATATACTCCGCGAACGAATATCTGCAGCTGGATTACCATCTTCATCTGTTGCGATGATCGCCCAATAACGTCCTGAAAGCGGCGTATTAAATCGTGGATCCAAGGAATCAGACGGCAATTGTTCTTCAATGTCTTGGACGCGACCGCTACCATCGTCCAACGGATCAATTGCTCTAGACAGCGTTATAAGCGTTGTTTGCAGCTCATCATCAAGCAGATTTACGGTCTCCGCCCGGTACACAGACGTAATCGCGACAACGCCTCCAAAAACGACGAAAAGGCTCCAGAACAAGGCTCCGATTAGCAGTCGCCTGCCCAAAGAAAGATGGCCAAAGCGAGCCTTTAAAGACAGATTGCTACCGTTCATATTCCACGACATATTCCCGCGATTAAAGCAGGTCTAGCCAATCGCGTTCGTGCGCTCCTCTTCCGGCACGACAAGCCGGTAACCTAGGCCACGTTCGGTTTGGATGCGTTTGGTTCCAATTTTTTTCCTGAGGCGACCAATAAAGACCTCAATCGTATTTGAATCTCGATCGAAATCCTGATCATAAATGTGCTCAACCAATTCAGTTCGCGGAACGACGCGCCCTTGATGGTGGATCAAATAGGAAAGCACCTTGTATTCGTGAGCCGTAAGCTTGATCGGTTCACCGTTTACAGTGGCGCGGGCTGCACGTGTGTCGAGCCTGAGTGCCCCAGCTTCGATTGCGGCAACGGCATGGCCCGAAGCACGGCGCAATAACGCTCTTAAGCGCGCTAAAACCTCTTCTGTATAGAAAGGTTTAGTGACGTAGTCGTCGGCACCTGCGTCAAAACCAGAAACCTTCTCACTCCAGCGATCGCGCGCTGTCAAAATCATGACAGGAAATGTTTTTCCATCGTCACGCCAACGTTCCAAGACCGTCACACCATCCATTTTTGGCAGTCCGAGATCAAGGATGACCGCATCATAAGGCTCAGTGTCACCTAAAAAATGCCCGTCTTCGCCATCTGCCGCTAAGTCGACGGCATATCCTGCATGGGTTAATGCGTCCGCGAGTTGACGGCGCAGATCGGCTTCATCTTCAACGACAAGTATTCGCATAATTCTATCCTACTTTGAACTCAAGATACGTCCAGTTTTAGCGTCGACCGTAAACTTCATACGTCTTCCATTTTCGGTCACCCAATCAATGACATAAACTTGGGTTCCATTACGGTTAAACAGATTGGCATCAACTTGATAACCACCGTATCGTTTTTTGAGTTGTTGGAATATCTGATTGAGGGGCTTAACAGCACCTTTATCTCTGGCGTTTCGCGCTTCATCCGCTGTAAATGAATTGTACAATTGCCCACGCGCTTCAAAAGGCGAAAGCGACATCGACAGAGCCAAGGCGGCTAGGAGGACAGTGATCTTTTGCATGTTGAAACAACCTATCGCACCGTCGCTCTGAACCTTTTCTGAACATGAATATCCAAAAGCAGTCATGTTTTAGTCTGCTTTGCCCATTCTCGAAGTGTCGGATCATTCACATCATCTATAAAGGCTTCTAGCCGCACATATAGATGTCCAGGCCGCGGCATCGATTGAATTCCTTTCCCCCGCAGCCGAAGCGTTGAACCGGTATTGGACCCAGGAGGTACTTTAAGAGTTATTTGGCCGGATGGAGTAGGTGCATCAACCGAACCACCAAGCAGCATCACTTGCAGTGGCACTCCAAGAGACATCCTCAAGTCCGCGCCTTCACGCACCCAGGTTGAGCTCTCTCTGACGACAATTTCAAGCAAAGCGTCACCTGGTGGGCCACCAAAAGCTGACGGCTGCCCCTGGCTCTTCAACCTGAGTGTTTTACCCGTCTCAATGCCAGCTGGGATCGAAACGGTAAGCCTTCGACCGTCCGCCATAGTCATATCACGTTTGGCTCCCAATACGGCATCTTCAAACGAAATCTCGACTCTGTAACGAAGATCGGCACCTCGTCGCGGTCCTGGACGACGCCGACCCCCGCCAAACATACCAGATAGAATGTCTTCGAATGGATCACCTTGAAAGCTGTTCCTCGACCTGCCGGTTCCATCAAAACCATGCCCTCTCAAAACAGAGGGGTTTCCATCAGCATCAATCTCCCCGCGATCATATTGAGACCGCTTTGACTCATCTCCCAGTATTTCGAACGCTGCAGAGACCTCTTTGAACTCAGCTGCTTTCTGCTCGTCATCCGGATGTAAATCTGGGTGCAGTTGTTTCGCTTTTTGCCTGTAGGTTTTGCGGATCTCATCACCCGTTGCAGTGCGACTTACACCTAGAATTTTATAGGGGTCTTTCGTCACTACTGGATCCTATTCTCGAATAGGGTTCGATTTAGGAAGACTCTAGTGAAATTGAAACCCATGGGCCTAATCGCCCGTCCACGCCCTTCTGCGCGACACGAACCTCATCCGCGCCAGAAAGAATCGATAAGCTCGCCTGCGTAACCTCTTCAAGCTGGATGACATTATCACCTGCAAGCCACTCTACGGCAAACTGACCTTCATTTTCTGCCTCAGGTAAATTCCAGTTCGGCGAAATTTCACGAGATCGCCTCGTCCAACGAATAGAAGCACCATCAGTTCTCAAATGACCGACCGGCAAAGGAAGGCTACCAATATCTTCATGGAGAAACGGATAAGCCTCTCCATCGTTTGCCTGCCACAATAAGAGAAGCCCAACCTCTTCTCGACCGAGCTCTATCGTTTCCAACCTCGCATCGGCAAGTACAATCCGAGCGCCGACCATTGCCGAAGTTGGAGTTGTACCGGACAGACCCCTTAATAACTCCGATAGTCTCCAGACATCCTCGTCGATTAGGTCCGCAGATGTAAACGATAGAAGCTCCCAACCCGTTTCACCCTCAACAAATAGACGGTTTGATCCACCTAACACCCCAAGTTCAGATAAAGACGACAAATCTTCTCCAGCCATCCGGATGAGCAGCTCATTGCCACGATCCCAGCGCCCAAGTGGTCCATCTTCCAGCGGCTCAAGCAGTTCACCAAGTCCAGCGGGCGCCTCAATGATCGCTCGCTCGGTCATATTGCTCAAATCTGGTCCAACGTTTACCCGAACCAGACCCGGCCAAGGTGATGCTGATACAGCGACGATAGGCCCGTCCCCTTCTATTGCATCAATGATGATGAACTCCGGAGCGACGCGCACTAAGGCGGGGGGGCCGCTGTCAGGCGCATCAATGGCGCGGACCGCATCTGCGCCCCGAACGGGCAATAACGACATATCCCGACGTAGACCGTCATCGCGTAAAGAGTCGATCTGCCAGACTTGGTTATTGACCAAAACTCTGTCACTCGGCTCCAAGTCGAGCGCTGCTGGACCCAGAGAAATCTGACCACGTGTCGCCAAAAGAGTTTCTTGGAGCAATCGCCCAGCCAGATCTCTCGCTCGAGCGTCTCCCATAACCATGGGCAATGTTAACCGGATCGCATAGTCGCGATCACCCTCACTGTTCAGCGCCTCAGCTGTCGCAGTATCATAAGCGCCCTCACCATCGACATAAGTAATTATGAGGGCACCAGGGCGTTTATCGAGCAATGTTCTATCAAATCGGAAACTGTCTTCGATTAGGTTCGTTGCATCAATGCTGCGGATCAGGCCGCCTCCCTGACGAAAAGTAAGTGTACCCTGATGTTCGATGAGGCTTGTCCCATAGGCCGCCTCTAAAGGCGCTATAGCGCTTCTCAGATCACTCACACCCTCAAGTGCGTAACCGTCAACAAAACCGGCAAGCTCGGAAACATCTATGCTGACCCCGGCGCGCGCAGCGAGATCACTGACAACTTCATTGACGGCGATCAGGCCAGTGCGTCCGTTTAGCCAGTGTCCGAACTGCCAGTTCGGTCCATCGCTCCAAACATTCGTTAGATTTGGCCAATGCGGAAATGGACGACCATCCCATGCCCATACCATAGTGTCGTCAATGAAGCTTCTACTTTGCCAATAAGAAAGAGACACCTCCAACGCACGTCGTTGATAAAGGTCGTCTCGTGACCCCGATGAGTATGGAGGAAAAGCACTCTCATCGCTCTTGGGGTCGTAGAACACGTTGGGGCCATTGCCACCGCGATCCACCGCTGGAAATCCGATCTCGACGATTCGAATTGGTTTAGAGCTTGCTGCCCACATTGTCGGTGAGACAGACTGAACACCACTTGGACGTTCAAAGTGTTCATTTCCCCACCAACTCGCTAGATCCTTCTGCCGGAAGATCCAGTCTTCGCTGTGAGCCGTGTCGATAATCGGTGTTCGAATTTGATTGTCTCGATCCCCCACATTGGCGTAGTACCAGTCATACCCTTCTCCGCCTGCCATATTGGCAAGCAGATAGGATGGATCATCCGCAGCCTTAAAGCCTGCTTCAAAGTCAAGATGCTCTTCACCATCGCGCCAATCTCCAGCAGGCGGATACCAGTCCACGCCAACGAAATCGATCTCTGGCGCCATCCAGAGTGGATCGAGCGGGAACAAGACATCCCCGCTTCCATCTGCCGGGACATAGGCTCCATATTCGGTCCAATCCGCAGCATATGAAATCTTCACATTCGGTCCGACAATCGCACGGACCTCACTCCCAAGCTCAATCAACGCTTCCACAAAAGGGAACAGCCCCGCATTATCTCGGACACGGGTTAGTCCAACCATTTCAGATCCGAGGAGGAACGCTTCAACAGGCGTCCCGCGTTGGGCAGCCTCCGCAGCAAGTCGCGCATGATGCAGGACAAAGTGGCGAAACCCAAAGCCGCCATCCGCTCCGACAAAAGCATTGACTGCCGCGCGAGCACTCGCAGTTCCATCAGAAGTAGACGTAATCCGACCGCGCCACGGAAAACCTTCAGAGTCCATTAGAATGAATGGCGACATCGTCACAGCAACGCCCGCTTGATGAAGAGCTGCGATACCCTCCAAAACACACTCATCAGCGGGCGTCCCACCATAAACGGCGCTATCATTGTCATCCCGCGAAATCAGATGCGCTTCGCCACGTTCAATACCATCAACACTCCAATCATAGGGTACTGTGCTGCGTCCGTAGGTCTCAACGCCTGGCTTTAACTCACATTCGTCTGCCTCAGTGCTAGTGCCAAACCAAGCGACGGTCAGTGCTGCTGAGGACACCTTGGGCAAGTCAGCTTGCATTTGGTCGAGTGAGATGACGAAATCACTACGACCATCGCCATTGTTCATATTCAGTGCGCGTTCGATACCGGGAAAGCGACGCTCGCGCACAATGGTTGTTCCATAAACAAACTCACCTGACGCCGGAATGATGTTCACCCCACGCACGAGATCTCGCAGTGTGTCCGGATCATCAGCCCCTGCCCTGACAACCTCGAATGAAAGCTGTGGCATCCGGTTGCCATATGCCTCCAACGGAAGATCCTCAAAGACAATGTAGGCGGTCCCATGATAGGCTGGCACCTCGCCTGCACCTTCAATAGACTCGATAAGAGGATCAGGCAGCTGCTCCTCCGTTCCCGTATAGAGCCGCCACGTAACTGCGCCCAATTCCATTGGTTCATTGTTGGCCCAGATCCGGTCAACACGCGTTATTGGGCCCTCACAGAGAGCAACAGCAAAGCTGACAGTGTAACTATACTCAGCGTATTTTGGACCGCCTTTTCCGGCCCTCTGTTCTTCACGTTGTTCTCTAAAGCGAGAGGCCCAAATTACCTGCCCCCCAACCCGGTAGCGTCCATAAATCGTTGGCAGGCCAGCGCCTTCCCGGCTTTCCATAACGGTCAGTGTCTTGACACGTGGTCCTTCAATCGGTGGCCTAAGCGATGCATCAATCGCCCGACCGGCCAACCCACCAACAAAACGGCCGACAGCCGCACCTGTAAAAGTCTGACCGAAGACACTCAGTCCATTCGGCAATACTGCAGAACCAACCGCTCCCCCGACTTGAGTCAAAGCAATATTCGCCATAGGCACCCCCCAAATACAGAAACGGCCACCCCAAGGGATGACCGGCCTGCGTTCTCTTTGCTCTCGAAAGAGCTTTTACAAATTGCTGCCACCCCAAAGCACAGAATACGCTTCGCAGTGAACCAACACGCTTCCAAAGCTTGCAAGATCAACACCTGCAGGCACTTCGTACTCTTGAACACCGCGCGTTGACTTCAGAACACCGATATTAATCGCGCCGTCTGTCGCATTCCGCCCGGTTGTTTCACTGACGCTTTTTGGCGAAAGAAAGATCTTCAAGTCTGGGCCGTTTGCTGCACGGAAATCATCGCTGAAAACAATGAATGTGCGTCCATCACGTTGGACGACATCGTAGCTACCTTTAAGCTTCTTCGACTTTCGAACAAAATCACCGCTTGGCAAATCAACAAGAGTTTCGACACTTGCGGGTTGAGGCGCTGCGACTTGTGCAAAGCTTGGGGTGCATACGCCTGCGCCAGCTGCTGCGATGAAAACGGCTACGGCTGCGGATTTCAGATAAGACATTTGGGTCTCCAATTCAGGTTTAAAAAATCGCCATCACTTGGCGCCTGATTGACCTAGACCCGTCTTCGAACACATACCAATCACCCCTTTTCACCGCTGATCACGCGGCTGTGTCAGCTATGTGAGCCTCCAAACCAGGAAAAGAAAACGCAGCTGCAAGTCGCCTTGTCCACCATGGCACGAGCCGGGTTTCACAGACGCTGCGCCCCCAATAAGCATGAATTATTTTTCCAGCCTCACTGACAATGGCACAGTGCTTCGCAGGATGCCCAAGCCCCATCCGAAACAAAAGAACATCACCGGGTTGCGCATCGCCCAGACTGATCTCAACCATATGCCGACGTGCCGTCTCCAAGAGTGTCTCTTCGCCAAGGGCCTCAGCCCAATCAGGAGAGTATGGCGGTACGCTTTCCGGTTCGACGCCGACGAGTTCGCGCCAGACGCCTCGTAATAAACCGAGACAGTCGGTGCCGACGGCCTTCTTGCTCGCTTGATGACGATAAGGCGTCCCTATCCATCCTCGTGCTGCGTCGACAATCTGATTACGTCTCATCGCTTCCCCCCATCATTTCCGTCTGCTGCTGGCCCACTCAAAACGAAGTCCATTCCAGGCATGTGCGGGAATCCTCGGCAGTTGATCAGCGAACCTGTGCTGTCTTCGCTCATACAGAACTCGCAGAGTGGGTCTGAGCATCGGCGCTGCATGACCCGCCCAACAGGGCGCTCCAAATCGGCCTTCAGTGAAACAAGCTCAGCTTCGAAGTCGCCCAGTTCACCCCGTGACAATTCACTTAAATAGCCTGACCAGACCCATATCCGACCAAGTTCAGGAGCTTTCCAGTCGACACGAAACACATAGACTCGAGCGCCGTCCCAAAGGCCCGCGGATAAATCTGTATCTGTTATGGCATCATTTGATAGGACGCCTCCAGCCGCTGCGCGTCCCGGCTTTAGTCCCGCATCTTGAACAAACGTACCCGCGTCCACTGCTGCACCGGGTTGATACGTCGTCCCACTCACATCCAGCGGACGATCATGGTCTGTTAAACCCAGAATAAATCCATCCTGTCTTTGCAGCAGCCAGCAAAGACAAAGGGTCACTGCTTCCCCACTTAATCGTGTGGACAATGCGTTTGATATCGTTTTCATACTTATCTCTCGAAATAGGCACACAAAAAAGGCCTTGAGCGAGGCAATCTAGACGACCTCCACCAGCCCAATTTTCACGGCACGCCCAACGTCAAAGGCATCAACAATGCCTTCCAACCGGTCACTCTCGAAACGGACAGCGCAGTCAAATTCAAATCCCGCAGTCACGCTCGATCCCAGTTGAGGGGGAGCCGCAAAAATGATTGTGCCCCTATCCAGCGTCCAATCCGTGACCTCCGTCCCATTGATCGCGACACGAACGCTGCCAGCAACCGGCCAGTGAATATCGCGCCAGATATCGCCATAGGCTTTGCGCAGATTGAACTGGACTTGCGTGCCATCCCCGACACCCAAACTCTGATCAACAGTAGACACGGGCGAATTCGGCGGAGCGCTCGACCAATCCATGGGGTCTCTAAACCGAAAGGCATGGAGCCGACCCTGTCGCGCTTCAAAGAATGCGATTACGTCATGCAATTTCGTAAGGGTATCGACAGCGCCTCCGACATCCCATCGCCGCCTCGATCCTGACCAGACAGCGTTTCGCACTTCCTGTCCGCTCGCCAGCGTCAAAACCTCGGTTCGTCGTTCAGGACCACCGCGCGCCCCAGCCGCCAAAGCGAGCGGAAACGCAACATCGTGAAAATCATCACTCATCAGAAAAACCGACCACCTCTTGCCGTCGCCGCTGTGATCAGTTCCGCTAAGTCGCCGCTCGTGCCAACATTTGCGGAACCTGCCGAGTTCAGAACGCCCTGCAAGAGAGAGACTTGGGCCGTTACACCTGCAATCTCTTTCAGAACGGTCTCTAAAACGCGGTCTAGCTGCTCTTCGAGCAAATCACGCAACACTTCTTGTATCACCTCATCCATGCGCGTCCTCCACCAAGACTTTCACCCGAAATACGCCGCGTAGCGATGTCCCGCGACGTGTCCGCATCACATCTGCATAGGTAACCAGTGCCATCACGACTCTCTGTTCAGCCGGACCAACAAGACTCCAATCAGCATTTTCGATGGCTGCTCTAAGGGCGCTCAGAATGTTCTTAGCTTCTAGGAAGCCATCAAACTTCGACCGGCTTTCAAACTGAAAGACGTGCTCGTGACGGGCGCGGTCCAGCGTATCCGCAGAGGTCACTTTGTGACGCTCGAGGCAAACATAGGGGAAGTAACCGCCCTCCGTTTCGCTATCAAAAACCCGCGCGGGTTCACCAAGCGTTTGAGTTACGCCAGGATCAGTCCGCAACACAGTCAGCACGGCGTTGATGACATCCGTCTCAGCACTCGCCAAAAATCCGTCAAAACTCATAATCTCACTCCCCGTCTTCGATCCAGAATCGCAACAACGTCATCGGGTAGACCGCCCTCATCCTGAGCGAAATCGAAGGATGAAGGGCTACGCACTGCATAAGCCGCCGCAGCGGTGCGCAAGACGGCTTCCACCAGATCGGCGGGCACATCACCAGACATTCCAAACCCGGCATCAAACTCAACCTCGATGGACCCGCCCGGCGGAACCCCCGGAACCATGCTCCAGGGCCGCAGAACCAGTTTTCCACCCTCCAAACGAAAACGAGCCGTTTCATCTGAAACGACCCGTTCGTCATTCTCATCAATTTCGACGAGGTTGACCGCATGCAGTGCGCTCACCGGACCAACCGGCAAGCGCGCCCCGCGTCCCCCCAAATCGGGCGGCCAGCATGACCACTCCACTCTCAGCGTTCGCATCACCAATGCCAGCCCAGAAGCCTGTTCGACACGCGCGGTCGCTCTTGAGACGAGATCAGCAATCAGCTCATCTTCGCCCTCGTGCCCAATCCGCAAAAAAGCCTTCGCCTTAGAAACCGGCACAGCCGCTTCCGCTGGCGGCGTCACAACCGTCAGGTTTGTCATTCTTGTTTGTCCTCGTATCGTGTGCCTTGCGGCGCTCTCATCGGATACGCTTAAGGCTTCTGCAGCATTGAAAAGTAGAGTCTCTCATCTGTGCGAAGACCAAAATGAGAGACTACATTCGATTAAGTACACTTAGAAAACCATCGCCTTAATCGCATCAAAGTTCTGAACGCCACCGCCGACACGCTTTGTCGTATAGAACAGAACATATGGCTTCGCGCTGAATGGATCGCGCAGCACACGCGCACCCTGCCGATCCGCAATCAGATAGCCACGACGGAAATCACCGAACGCAATCGCCGCATTGCCAGCGCCAATATCCGGCATGTCTTCCAACTCGGTGACAGGATAGCCAAGCACGGTCGCCGCTTCGCCAGCTGCACCTGGCGCCCAAAGATAGCGTCCATCACCATCCTTAAGCTTACGCACAACCGCAGCCGTGCGACGGTTCATCACAAAACGCCCATTCGTGCGGAATTGCGACTTCGGCGTATGGATGAGGTCAATCAGCTGATCGCCCGCATCCGTTTGGGTAAAGTCCCCAGCAACGGATCCAATCTGCCCCCACTGGTGCGTGCTTTCATCTGTAATTGTGTAGTCCAGAAAGCCCTTCGGCTTGCCGACACCATCGCC
>JBCCDF010000077.1:0-11994 GCA_039030935.1 Pseudomonadota bacterium
GAAAATATCGGCGAAGCTCGGGGCAATGACGCATGTTATGCCCTGATCCATAAGAGCCCAAGGCGCATGTTCGCGTGATGAGCCACAGCCGAAATTATCTCCCGCGATCAGGACACCCGCTCCGCTATAGCTTGCGCGGTTCAGTACGAAATCAGGATTTTCCGACCCGTCTTCCAAAGTTTTCAATTCGTGAAATAGGCCTTTTGAGAGGCCAACGCGCTCGGTCGTTTTCAAGAACTGTTTTGGAATGATCATGTCTGTATCGACATTGGCCATTAGCTTTCCGCCATCCATAAGCGGAGCAGCTGTCGAGCGCAGTCTGGTAAACGGTTTCATGACGGTGCTTTACGACTTGTCGTGCTGGATGAATAGAGTGGGAATGCCGAGCGTTCCCTCACGGGCAGTGAAGACGCGACTACCCGGTTTGCGCCCCGTGCGAACTTTACTGACGTCAATATTCTGTCTGGAGAGCCGATCATGGGCGGCTTCGAGGTTTTCAACGGCCCACGTAATCCCCCAGATTAGATCATTGCCTGCGGGATCATGGTCTTTGTCGAGTCTGTGAATAATCTCTAGCGTTAGTCCGCCCAATCGGAAGAACAGAAATCTTGTCTTCCATTGCTCAGCGGTTCGGTCCAGCGCGAAGCGCAAACCTAGCCGCGCTCCATAGATAGCAGCGGCTCTATCAGGGTTCGGGGTCTCGATCACAATATGGTCCAGACTTGTAACGCTACCGGCCTGTAAAGACGCGCTCGGCATCGTCTGTGAAATAGGCTCCAGCACGAAACTCTTTATTCCAGCCATTTTTTCATCGGGCAGTCTGAACCGATGCCATGCGCGTTGATCGCCCGTTTTTCTATGCTTCGTACTCTGCTCTGATATCTCCGTAGGGGACAAGCCACGGCGTCCCAATAGTCTATGATCCTCGATAATATCATCGCTTCTATAAACGAGGCTCGTTAGCTTTGGTCCATTTGCGACCATTTCGGACAGTTTTTCAGCCACTTGGCCGCGGCCTGAGGGCGCTATGAGTTCCAAATTGGTATTCGATAGCGAGAAAATCGCGTTCTTGCTGCCCTCGGCGTCGCTTTGCCAGACAGGGTTAGTCCCTAAGAGCGTTCTGTAAGTTTCAGTGCCTTGATCGATATCGGGACAAACGAGAACGATGTGGTCGAGTGCAGTGATCATCCACCAATATGTCCCGTTACCGCAGCTCTCGCAGCCAAAGTTGGGCTCATTAGGTGGGTCCGACCGCCGCGTCCTTGTCGACCCTCGAAGTTTCGGTTTGACGTCGACGCGCAGCGCTCGCCTGGCGCTAAGATATCCGGGTTCATGCCGAGACACATAGAGCAACCCGGCTCGCGCCACTCAAATCCGGCATCTTGAAAGACTTTATCTAAACCCTCAGCTTCCGCTTGCGCCCGCACAAGCCCCGATCCGGGCACGACCATGGCGCGAACCCCATCAGCAACGGATCTACTTTGGGCAATTTCAGCCGCAGCACGCAAATCTTCAATTCTTGAATTGGTACAAGACCCAATGAAGACGCGTTGAATTGGTGTTCCAGCGATAGGCGCGCCCGGCTTCAAATCCATGTAGGATAAAGCGCGCTCCGCAGCACCTTTTTTGATTGGGTCATCGATGGTCTGTGGGTCTGGGACATACCCCGAAAGCGGGATGGCCTGTTCAGGGCTCGTGCCCCATGTCACGGTCGGTTCGACATCTGCAGCCTCAATCTCAATGATCTCGTCCCAGTGCGCATCTTCATCTGAGTAAAGTGACCGCCAATAGGTCTCTGCGGCCTCCCAGTCATCGCCTTTTGGCGTTGAGGGCCGGCCTTTCATATAAGCAAACGTTGTCTCATCAGGCGCGATCAGGCCTGCGCGCGCCCCGCCCTCAATAGATAGATTACACAGTGTCATCCGACTTTCCATGGAAAGCGCTTGGATAGCCTCGCCACGGTACTCCATCACACACCCTGTTCCACCTGCTGTGCCAATCTTGGCAATCAGATGGAGCGCGAGGTCCTTCGCTGTGACACCTTGTGAGAGGGTTCCATGGACTTCAATGGCCATGTTCTTCATTTTTCGAGCGCGTAAGGTTTGGGTCGCTAAGACGTGTTCAACTTCGCTTGTTCCGATCCCATGCGCCAAGGACCCAAATGCGCCGTGGGTAGAGGTATGACTGTCGCCGCAGACGATTGTCATACCGGGTTGCGTGCGGCCCTGCTCAGGCCCAACAACGTGTACAATGCCGTTTCGGAAATCCCCCATGGGGAAAAACTCGATGCCGTGTTCTGCAACGTTACGTGTTAGCGCCTCCAGCTGCATACGAGCCGCTTCATCGCGCACACCTTTCAAACCAAGCGCTTGGCGTTCCGTTGGTGTATTATGATCTGCAACAGCAAGGGTGAGATCAGGTCTGCGCACCGGACGTCCGGCGGCTTTAAGGCCCGCAAACGCTTGGGGTGTTGTGACTTCATGAATAAGGTGCAAATCGATATAGATCAGCGACTCACCCGTCGCTGCATCGCGCGTCACTTCATGAGCGCTCCAGATTTTATCGTAAAGCGTTTGACCTGGCATAATATCCTCGCAAGTGCGAAAAAGCACCACAAACGTCCTAATAGCGCAATGGTTTTCCCCACATTAGGGGGCATTCTGCCTCAAGGACGATGCATGCCTGATATTTGTCCGGTTAAAGCGGCGCAGTTGAACTTCTTCAAAGCTGAAAAGTGAAAAGGTGTTGTGAAATATCACAACACCTTTCCAAGGACCCTGACAGAAATGAAGAACTGTCAGGTTATGGGTAAGAAACGGCACATAAGCGCCGTTTCAAAATCATTCTTAGTTACAAGCACATGGAGCGCCGATATCGAGAACGACGAGGCTAGCACGAACAGTTTCATAGCGGGTCGGTAGCGTTTGTGTCTCAGTGCGGGCTTGTGCGCGCTCAATGATCACAGGCTGGACTGTGTTGATCACTTTTGGCTGGTACACAACACGACGTGTTACGGCGTCAAAGTATGTTTCAGAGTATTCCTCTTGAGAGACATTTTGCACTTGAGGGATGTAGTTGACGACGGTTTGCGGAACGCTGACGCCTTCACTAATCGTTGGCAAAGTCCTGTCCTCAAAGCGTGTCGGCAGTGTTTCACTTTCGACGCGACCACGAAGGACTTCGTTGATCACAGGCTGAACCGTTGTCACAACAACAGGCTGAATGATGTTACGTGTAACTTGGTCGATATAAATGTCCTCAACCTCCAGAACGGTACGCTCTGAAACCTGAGGAATGATGTTTTCGACCGTACCCGGTGCAGGTTCACGCTCAACACGAGCGTTTAATATGACCTCTTCGTAAATCGTATCTTCCGTGATTGTCTCAGTCTGCGGACGCAGGATTTGACGCTCGATCGGTTGAATAGTTGTGATCGTCTTCGGTTGGAAAACGTTGCGTGTCGCAACATAAGGAACCATTACCTCAGTGACGCGCGTGTCTGTTTTCTCAGACAAGACATCATTCGTCGTGATGATTGTCTGTGGGACGACAATAGAGTTCTTCTGCGTTGCAGCTGTAATTGTCTCAAAGCGCGGCTCTGCTGTGATCGTTTCGGTGCGTGGACGTGTAATCCGACGCTGAACCGGTACAACGACTGTCCGCTCAATCGGCTGGATCAGGTCACGCTGTGTCACGACATCATAAAAGCGTTCAGTCGTTTCTTCGCGGTAGTTTTCTTCAACCTGCGGGATAAACTCGGTTTGGACGGCAGGGACACTGTCACGGTCAACGCGAACAGGCAGACGGTTTGTTTCGAAGACCATGTCCTCGGTGATGTCTTCGTCGCGAGCTTGCAAGATTTCACGAGTAACGGGCTGAATAAGTGTGCGCTCAATGGGCTGTGTCAGAACACGCTCTGAAACGAAATCGATGACCTCTTCAGTGGTCTGTACGTCCGTGACTTGCTGAACTTGCTCTTCTGTGCCGCCGCAGCAGTATTCAGTATCTGCTGTTTGGGATCCACCGACATAGCGAACGTCAGTTGCACCAGCTGGTGCGCCAGACTGCGCAATGATGTCGCGAATTTCGGCATCCGTCAGAATTCTGTCTGATGTTGTTGATCCAACAGCTGTGTAACGGTCGCCAACAGCCTGACCCTCCCAGCTCTTGCCGTCGCCATCGGCGAAAGCTGCCATCGGTAGCGCAGCCGCAGCAACAGCACCGATCAGGATTTTCCTAGTAAGTTTCATATCTACTTTCCCCTTTGATGCCGCTTGCGGCCATTAGGTTCATTTCCACGCCCTGACCCATTTCGGGACGATCAAACAAATGACGCAAGAAACACGCCTATCATTTCGTATATGTAATGATCAGGTCTGAGCCAATGCGATTCACCGACCGGGGGAATTTTTGACTGTCTTTTCTTTGATTTTATTGCATTTTAACCAAAGAGTGTGCCGCGACGGTCCATAGGACAAAGCCTTAAGCAAGCTAAGCAAATGGCATGCGGTTTAAGCCTTACTTGCCGATATAGCGATGGTCCCATTTTGAAACGCTGTGAGAACCGGGTACAAAAAAAGCCCGGCATTTGGTCGGGCTTTTTTACTCACTTTTTATGTAAGAGTAGGCCCTAAAGTGCGGACCTTGAGGGGTTATTCTAGGCCTCTTCGTTCCCCTCAACACTCTCGGCTTCTGCAGCAGCGGCTTCTTCGGCGGCTTTCGCTTTCGCTGCGGCTTCACGGTTCTTTGCGGCTTCCTCACGGCGTGTGACCTTGGCAGCGTTGCGTTGACGACGCAGCTCAGTCTTGGACGTCGTGATTTCGGTAACTTCCATACCGTGACCGGTTGTACGCTCAGCAATGCGTGCAGACTTACCACGACGATCACGCAGGTAATACAGTTTAGCGCGGCGCACACGTCCTTTTCGCTTCACCTCAATGCTCTCAATCATTGGGGAAACGACGGGGAAAACTCGCTCAACGCCCTCACCGAAAGAGATCTTGCGAACAGTGAAGTTCTCATTGATGCCCTTACCAGCGCGCGCAATGCAAACGCCTTCATAGCGCTGTACACGCTCGCGTTCGCCTTCTTTAATGCGCACATTGACCGAAAGCGTATCGCCCGGTGAAAAATCAGGGATGGTTTTGCCAGCCGTAACGCGGGCAACTTCTTCAGCTTCAAGCTGCTCAATCATATTCATCGTCCGTCTCCGACGCTCGTAACTCTTGCCCATCTGGGAAAGCCGCCCATAAATCGGGGCGACGTGCTTTTGTCAATGCCTCACTCTGCTGATTCCTCCAGTCCAAAACACGCCCATGATCACCTGATAGCAGAACATCGGGGGTCGCTCGTCCCTCCCAGTCTCGTGGGAGTGTGTAGTGGGGGTACTCCAGGAGCCCAGACGTGAAGCTTTCATCTTCGACTGAAGCCTGATTGCCAGCCACACCTGGGATTAGTCGCAACGTCGCTTCAAGCATTGCCATGGCGGCAACCTCCCCGCCTGCAAGGACATAATCACCGAGCGAGACCTCTATCATTTCACGCTGCTCAATCACGCGCTGATCGAGCCCTTCAAACCGTCCGCAGAAGAAGATCAGTCCACGGCCTTTTGACCAAGTCCCTGCTAAATCTTGTGAGAAAGGTATGCCGCGTGGGCTAGGGTAAATTAGAGGCCGATCATCAGTGTGCAGACTATCTATGGCTGCTGCTGCAACATCAGGTCTCAGAACCAGACCCGCTCCACCGCCCGCAGGCTTTTCATCGACTTGGCGATGCTTGCCTATTCCAAAATCACGCAAATCGACTGTTTCAAGTGACCACAGGCCCTCTCGCCTCGATCGCTCAAGGATCGAGACACCAAGAGGACCCGGGAACGCATTGGGGTACAGTGTTATGAAAGAGGCGTTGAAGCTCATCCGCCTTCTTTACCCAATGACCGGTCCAGCTTCTACCCCGGCTACACTTCATCCAGATCAATCAAGCTCTGTGCGCTCGCAAGGATTGCCTCTTTAGCCGGAATGAAATCGATTCCGAGGAGATCACGCGCTTTCTGGTTGCTATACTCACGGCGACGGCCGAGTTCGGGAATAATCTGCTTCAGAGCGGGATTAAAGGGCACCATCATCCGAACGAGCCAATTCGGCAGATCCCCTTTCGGAAGTCCGCGATCAGGATAGGCCTCTCTCAAAATCGTTCCAATCTCTGAAAAAACCATAACTTCATCGCCGACAATGAAGCGCTCACCCTTGGCTTGCGGGCGTTCCATGGCCTCAACCTGCGCCTTGGCCACATCGCGCACATCCACAATTCCAAAGCTGATCTGCGGAAAAGCCGGCACTTTCTTCTGCATGGGCTGGGTAATCAGCTCAAGCGACGTTGAAACATCCGCGCTCATCGCAGGCCCAAGCACAGCGACAGGATTGATCACCGAAAGCTCCATGTCCTTGCCTTCAATAAAGTCCCAAGCCGCGCGCTCGGCAATCGTCTTCGAGCGGGTATAAGCAGTGTTGTTCTTTAGATTGTCTGGTTTTGACCAATGGGTCTCATCGAACTTTTCTGGACGATCATCGCCCCACCCATACGAGATCGCTGCCAAGGAAGAGGTCATAACCGTGCGTTTGACCCCCGCATCACTTGCCGCCTTCAAAACACGCAGTGCGCCTTCTTTGGCTGGAATGATCAATTCATCAGCCGTTTTCGGCGCCTTATTCGGAAACGGCGAAGCGACATGTTGAACAAAGGTCACGCCCTCCATCGCCTGAGCCCAACCTTCATCCTTTGTTAGATCCGCGCTGACCAGTTCAATTTCGACAGGCTTTCCCGCGTACGAACTCAGTGTTGCATTTAATTTCGCAGCCTTACTCGCAGACCGTGCGGTTCCTCGAACCTCATAGCCTTTATCGATCAAACTCAGGATGACATGCGATGCGATGAAACCTGTCGCGCCTGTGACCAGAACTTTTACCATTAGAACCTCCCTGCTTTTGTGAAGAGTGAACGAAACCGTATATATTCACAAGAGGGTTTTCGATTATTTTGACTTAATACGCTCCCGCGCCGCGATATACAGCGTCGAAACGACGATAATCGCGGCCCCAATCCAGACATTTACGCCAGGCACAACACGAAACACGAAAAAGTCTGCCACACTCGACATCGGTAGTCGTAAATAGTCCACCGGCGATATGAAAGACGCTTCACCGACGCTCATCGCAGAAATGTAGCAGAACTGCGCGCCAAATCCGACAATTCCCATAAGCGCGATCCAGCCCCAATTCTCCAAACTAATCTCGCCTCCCACCCAGATTGCAAAGGGAAGCAAAAGGAGGGTCGAGAGAATATTCGCGTACATGAGAAGCGCTATCGCCGAGAGCTCAGCGGTTAGAAACTTCACTAAAACGATCGCCCCGGCGAGCGCGAAGGCGCTACCCAAGGCAACGAAGCTTCCTGTGTCCAGACCCAGGCCGTCCAACGCGCCCGGACGCCAGAATGTGAAGATGCCGGGAACAACCATGACGAGGACACCAAGAAAACCAGCGAATACCGCCCCCCAACGGTGCAGGCCCACGGTCTCGCGCAAGATAATCGCGGCAAGTAACGTGACAAATAGGGGGCGTGTAAAACTGATCGCATTGAATTCTGCTAGAGATACATCGAAGGCGTCCGAGACGGCAAAAATAGCGAGCGTCATGCCCAGCGTTCCGAAGACGCTGCGTAGAAAGACAAGGTGAAACTGTCGCGTCTTCATGGACCCCAAGCCGATCCGTAGAATGAAAGGGAGGGCGAGCCCCATCCCAAACACTGCGCGCCAGAAAGATAGGACAACCCAGTGAACCTCATCCGAAATCAGCTTGTTGACCAGAAGATATATCGTGAAGCCGACCCCGGATAAGACGAGAAGCAGAGCCCCTTGCAGGTTGCCTGATAGTCCGCCAGTATCTGCCTTAGGCTGATCAGATACTTCGCGACTACTCACCATGACTCGTTTCTCCGTTTCAGATCTCGATGCTATAGACCGCCTCTGGCGTGCTGTCGCGCCCGATCATGTTTGGACGGGGTGGTCGGCCATGGGTGAAGCGCCGGAGGAAGTCATCATCTATCGAACGCGGGCGCATTGGCGGAAGTTTCCACTGCGCAAATCGAAGCTTGGATTTGCGATATTTGATGAACGCGGAACTCAGCTCGCAGAAGCCGCAACCTTGGACGGCCTCCTGACTGAGATCGAAGCTTTGCCCGGTCTCACCACGACATAACTTCAAATACTCTATTTCTGGTTGCTTGATCGAAGCCGCTGAATTCTCGAATTCAGAGAGAATTCGAAAAACTCAAGAGCGATCCGTGCCCAAAGATAAAAGCCCTCTTTATGAGAATATTGGCGAGAAGCTGCTCGCTTTGCGTGAGCAGAAGAGGAAGACGCAGACGGAAATCGCTGAAGTCGTTGGCAAGAGCATGCAGGCCTACGCCAAATATGAGAACGCCGAAAACCACATTTCATTAGACGCGCTACACACATTGTCAGATTATCACGGTGTCGCGCTGGCAGACCTCTTGCCCGACGCCGCCGTCCTCGATCGCATCAGTCAGGATAAAGGCCAGATCAAAGGCGTGGCGGAAGCCCAAGCGGCTCTCGATGGGATCCCTAAGTCTGACCGTCTTGCAGATGCAGCCACCGCCAGCAATCTCATGCTTGGGATTCGTGATCCCAAATTGCGACGAGACCTAATCCAGCTGATTTCGACCATTCGCGATACGCGTTAAGACGCACTGTTCCCAGACATCATTGCGGCCATTTGCTCGGCCTGTTCCGGTGTTATGCCAAGCGCATCCAAAAGCGGTCCGCCGTCACTCTCATTCCAACTGTGACGAGGCCCTACAGTCATGCCACCATCGACGACAAACTCCCCGCCGGTCACAAAGCCGGATGTATCAGAGGCTAAAAACGCAGCCATCTGGGCTATGTCTGTGCCGTGACCAATCCGTCCGATCGGCTGCATGCTGCCTCCATTTTGAGCCACCATTTCAGCCATCTGATCAGCCTGCTCTCGCGGTAGGCCCAGCGATGCTCCAAAAATTGAGGTCGCGATGAAGCCTGGCAGGATCGAATTGACGCGAATTTTATACTTCGCCAGCTCAGCTGCTGCCAGTTTTGAGAAATGCGCGACAGCCTTTTTCGCAACCGAATACGTCACAGGGGCATAGCCAGCACAGACAGCAGAGATCGACGATGTATTGACGATGCTGCCACCCCCTCTGGCCTTCATATGAGGCACGGCGAAATGCGTTCCTGCGAAGACGGACTTTAGCAACAGGTCCATGGTCGCGTCGTATCCGGCGAGGTCTAGCTCTTCGACACTTGTTGGCGTTCCGCCATGTCCTGCATTGTTCCAGAGGATGTCTAGCCCGCCGAACGCATCAGCCGCTCGTTGCATGAGAGCTTTAAGGCCATCCTGATCGGTGACATCGCAATGCTGATAGACAACTTTATCGGGCCCAAACCGCGCGGCCAAAGCTTCGCCTTTTTCATCTTGCACATCACTTGCGACGACTTGTGCGCCAGCCTCAACGAAGACTTCGACGCCCGCGAGTCCAATACCGCTGGCAGCACCTGTTATAATCGCAACTTTACCGGTTAGGTCCGTCATTTATTCCTCCCGAATTGTCTTTTGCCAAAAGACGCCAGTGAAAAGCTAAAAGGTCAACCGCGTCGCGAGGGAAGGCAGCAAATAAAGCGGAGCCTAAGCGCCATCCTCTTGAGCGCTAGCTGTAGCGGACTTCAACTTCTTTCGTTTGACGCGTTGCATCTGCCACGGCGCTCACACTCGCTTTCAGGTCGGCGAGATAGTCATCAACATGGTTAGCGTGCTCTGGAGAGAGCATGAGGTGTAGACTGGCAGGGTCTTTCGTCGCTGAGGTAAACCAGCCGCGCTTGTAGAGCTCGCCATAGATTGCAAACGCATGATGATCTGGATGGCGAAACGCAATGAGGCCGAGGATGGGGTTGCCGAGGACTTCAAAGCCGAGCGCTTGCACGCCGTCCTGAATGCGCTCGCGGGTTGCGCAGACCTTGCCTTGCAGGCGGCGATAGCCTTCGATGCCAAGCGTATTCATGATCGCCCAAGCCGCTGATATGGCGCCACCCGGGCGGGTGCCTGCGAGCGTCGGGGTCTTCATTGGCGCACCCGACCAGCAGGCCAGATCAAACGGCATGTGCTGGTATAGGTCTTCAGATCGGAACAGAACTGTGGAGGCACCTTTGGCAGCATAGCCGTATTTGTGCAGGTCGGCGCTCATCGAATGGACGGCGGGGATTTCGAAGTCAAAGGCTGGTACGGCCACGCCATTCATGCGCGCAAACGGCGCAAAATAGCCGCCGACGCAAGCATCAACATGCAGCCAGACATCTTTGCGCTCCGCGGCCTCGCCAAGCGCTTCGATCGGGTCGATGATGCCATGCGGGAAGTTTGGCGCTGAGCCGACCATCATGATTGTGTCGGCGTCGCAGGCCGCCTCCATTTCTGGAACGTCGGCTTCATAGCTACCATCAGTACGTAGCGGGATGCGGCGCACTTCAATGTCCATGAGGTGACAGGCTTTATCGAAAGCGAGATGCGCAGAATAGGGCAGGACGATATTGGCACGCTCACGCGCTTTACTTTGGCTGCGGGCATAATCGCGGGCGGTCTTAATTGCCATTGTGATCGAGTCTGTGCCGCCGGAGGTCATCGCACCGGTTGCGCCTTCCGGCCCGTGTAAGAGACCGAGCGCCATTGAGGTGACGTCTTTCTCCATTTGGTTCAGTGACGGAAATGCGAGTGGGCCGAGCCCATTCTCAGACATGTACGCCGCGTACGCTTCTTTCTGGATTTGGGCGATCTCTTCACCGGCATTGAAGACATAGACCGCTGTTTTGCCGTCGCGCCATTTTGCGTCGTGGTCTCCGCGATGGGTCAAATCGGCATGGACGTCCGCCCAGTCACGGCCCTGTTCTGGCATTTTCATAAGCGTTCCCTCCGCTCTTTGTTGGAGGGTAAGCCGGATAGGGACCGTTTGTGAAGGGCTCTGCTATTTATCCGCGCGTTCAACCGCCTCTCTGATCAGGTCACGGGCTTTCTCGACGCCAGCCCAACCCTCAACATTGCTCCATTTGCCCTGCTCGAGGTCTTTATAATGGGTGAAGAAGTGGGTGATCTTCTCAATCAGCAGCGTTGGCAGGTCATGATATGAGGCGATCTTATCGTAGTAGCTGGTCAGTTGCGGGTGAGGTACGGCGAGCACTTTTTCATCCGGGCCTTTATCATCGGTCATCAACAGCACACCAACAGGCCGCGCACGCACGACAGAGCCGGGCACGAGCGGGCGGTTACCGACGACCATGATATCAATCGGATCCCCATCGAGGCTGAGCGTATGCGGCACGAAGCCGTAATTGGCGGGATAGCGCATCTCAGTATAGAGGAAGCGATCAACGAACATGGCCCCGCTCTCCTTATCGAACTCATACTTGATGGCGTCGCCGCCGAGCGGAACCTCGACAATAACGTTTATATCATCAGGCGGATTTGTGCCGGTGGCGATTTTCATCATGTCCATGAGAGGGGCCTATTCGTCTATGTCTGTATCGTGAGCGCTGGCGCGAGGGCTGTCTATTAGCGCATAGTTGAAGCTGATGGAAATACGTGCGTCTTCGCTCTGGCTGGGCATAACTTCATGGCGCAGCCAGCTCTCCCACATTATGATGTCGCCTTGTTTTGGGGTGATGTATTCAAAGCGTTTGGTAGGGGCATCGGATTTTAGCGGCGGCGCGGCCATCATCATCGGTAGGCGCGGGTCTTCGAGTTTCAGCCGGCCTGCGCCCTCAGGCATGGTCACATAAGCGGTGCCGGAAATGACGCTATTGGGGTGCAAATGCCCGCTATGGCCACCGCCCTCGCCGAGAATGTTGACCCACAGACTGTCGCACTGCAGCCGCGCCGTACCGAGATCCCAATGAAGCGC
>JBCCDF010000078.1:0-11574 GCA_039030935.1 Pseudomonadota bacterium
CCAACGACCGAGCCCCCGGGATCACCCGCTTTGGCACGTTCAACCATATGCTTCACACTTTCACGCAATGTCCAAAACGCGCCTTCGAGATTGACCGCCATATTGGCTCGCCAAATCTCAGTGGTCATTTCAGAAAAGCTCGGTGCCCCGAAGCCCACTCCAGCATTTGCAAAACAGCTATCAATGCGCCCCATGCTCGAAATAACGTCCGCTGTGGCATCAATAACAGCTTGCTCATCAGCAACATCGACTTGCCAGGCTTTGACGTCGCCAGTGCCCAAACCTGACAAAGCCTCTACAGCTTTGCTGTTGGCTTCTGCCTTACGACCCCAGATCGCGATATTCGCATTGCTCGCTGCCATAGCTTCGGCCATGCCGAGGCCGATGCCGCGATTGCCGCCGGTCACGAGAACCGTTTTTCCTGTTAAATCAAAAGGCGTGTACGCCATAAAAGCACTCCCGTTTGCATTGTTTTTGGCAGGTTTCGTCTCTGTCCTTGCGGAAGGCAAGGGAAGACGGCGTTATCGGCGCTTTTTTAGGCGTCCCGAAAAGGGAGTGACGTTGTAGCGGCGTCCTTCAGCATAGTCCTCGCGTCTTGATAGGAAGAGTTCCTGCTTCTCTCGATCAATCTGCAGGTGCAGTTGGCCTAGCGTATCCATGCCCAGGACCATGGTCGGTTCATCGCGGCGTTCGAGATAGTCAAAGACTGTCGTATTGGCTGTGAGCAACTCAAAGCTTTCTTTCCGGTGGTCACCAAGTTCAAACTTCTTGATGCGGCTCACTTGTACAGGGCTGTTATCAGGGCCTGTTCCGAAGATTTCCAATGTACGCTCTGGCAGGAACTGTGCCTTGGCTTGTCTCGCAAAGGCGCGATTGATGTAGGTTATATCGGAGCCTGTATCGACGAGGGCTAAGCCTTTCACGCCGTTCACCTCAACCTCGATAAAGGGAACGCCTTTAATGATCTCATATTCGAAGCGAGACCGGACCGCCTCACCTCTCAAGCGTGGCGCTGCGTTGTAAATATCCAGCCGCTTTTTTGAAAACTGAAAATCAAGTGTTCTCCCCTGCAGTAGAGATATTGGAAGAATGGCTTTGAAGACCTGATCCTGAGGCCCTGAGCTAACAGCTGTCACGACGTCTGAATAGCGCTGTTTTCCCACTCTCAAATCGTAGGTTTGTGCGACCGGAAATGTTCTCAAACCGCCGACACCGAATATGTCGACCGTCTCATCCAAAGACTGACCATTTATCTGAGACAGGATCGCGCTACTGATGAGGGGGTACGTGGCAGCGCTATCGAGTGTGGCTTCGAGAGGATGTCCGTTCCATTCCACATTGATGGTAACCCGGTCACCCTCCAAGGAGATGGGGAGACGGGTGAAACTTGATGTGTCGGCTTGTGCCGGATTAATCCAACACAGTGCCATGAAGGCGATTATGAGACGTGTTCGAGTTATCATACTACCCTCTACACGACAGTGTCTCATGTTCACGCAAGTCAGGCAAACTCAGTGTTTTCAACCAAGTTTTTCAAGGGCTTATCGGTGAAGAAATTCTCCAGATTATGCAGAAGCAGAGTATCAGTCCGCTCCATCGCAGCGTTTGTAAGTGCCGAAATGTGGGCTGTGAGCCTAACATTGGGATGGTCCCAAAGGCGGTTGTCTTCGGGTAGAGGTTCGGTTTGGACAACATCCAATGTTGCATAGCCCGGTGTTCCTTTTTCCAAGCCAGCAAGAAGCGCGTCTTCATTGACCGAAGCCCCTCGCCCGACATTCAAGAAGAGGCTTCCAGATTTCATCGCATTGAAGAAGTCAGAATCGGCTGTGTTTTCCGTTTCAGGTGTATGAGGCAAGCATAAGAGAACGGCATCTGATTGAGGTAGGGCTTTCTTCAAATCCGCGGGAGAGATCACTTGATCAGCGGCATTTGATGGTTCAACACGCCGCCGAACGCCAGTGACATGCGCCCCAAGTGCTTTCAGCTTGCGCCCAGCAGCTTGCCCAATCGCGCCAAACCCGACAATGAGCCACCGAGTTTCGCAAATCTCCTTGAAGGGAAGACGACGCCAGACTTTCGAACCCTGCGCCTCGCGCCGGGCTTGACCCTGCTGAAAATGATCAAGGCCTGCCCATAAGACCCAATCGGCGATTGCGTCTGATTGTTCATGGCTACTGGTATAGAACTCTGCTTTTTTGCCGATCGCTTGCAGCATGGGATGTTCAATTCCTGCTGCGCTCGATTGGAACCAGTCTAGATGCGTTGCCGCAAAGGCTGTTTGAAAAAGGAGGGGTGCTGCCGGGCTGAAATAGGCGTCCTGAGTTCCGTAGACAATCATTCTGTTTGCCTCACTCTTGCCCCATGGATGCTTCAGGTCTCCTTCATCATCTATCACTAGAGGTGAAAGATGCTGGCGATAGGGTTCCAGGTCTTTTTCGATGCGCGCAAAGGTTTTTGCATGAACCAGAAACTGTCTCATCGTACTCTCCCGATTGGCGCGATTTTTTTAAGCTTCGCACTCATTATGATGGCGCTCATGCCAGTAAGGGCGCAGCAGGACCAGACCTTTATTCGTACCCAAGACTATTTTCGAGACGTGATTGAGCTGTCTGAGGTACTCGGAAAGGCGCATGCGATCCGCATTGTCTGTAATGGCCGGAATGATCAGTATTGGCGAAGCTATATGCTGCGCCTTCTGGATCTTGAGGCCTCCTATGGTGGTGGGCTTCGCTCATCCATGGCGAATGCCTTTAATGCTGGATACTCGACAGCGGAAGCGCAGTACCGCAATTGCACTCAAGATGCCGTCGATGCTGAGAAGGTATTTGCCGAAGAGGGACAGGCCTATGCGAACAAACTGGCCGCGGCGAATATTCCAAGTTTGCGCTAGAGGCTGTCTCTCGCCCACGACCGAATATCATCGACGAATAGATTGGGTACCTCCATCGCCGCAAAGTGTCCGCCACGCGTCATATCAGACCAGCGCGTCAGATTATAAGCACGCTCGAGCCAGGTTTTAGGCGGTGCGGTATAGACAGTGTCACCGGGATAATTGGCAAAGGCTGTCGGTGTTTCACACCGCTGACCTTCTGGTAGCGCTGGCCCACCTTCAAGAAAGAAGGCGGCATAGTACCAGACCGATGTCGCGATCGTATCATTGACCAGATAGATCATAATGTTCGTTAGAAGCTGGTCGCGTGTATAAACACTGTAAAGATCGCCATCAGTCAGGTCCGACCACTTATGGAACTTTTCCAAAATCCACGCGGCCGTCCCGACCGGGGAGTCCATCAAGGCCATGGCAAGCGTTTGAGGCTTAGTCGCCTGCTGCATGAGGTAGCTGCCTTCAGTCTGCATGGCCGCTTGCATACTTTGGAGCCACTGAGCCTCTGCATCTGTATTCGGTTTAGCAGGCGTTGGGCGTAGCCCCGTCATGTTGAGATGGATCGCTTTGCAACCGCCTTTTCGGTCATGAGCGCTATGATCAAAACCGAGCCATGATGTAACCAATGCACCCCAGTCCCCGCCCTGCGCGCGGTAGGCCTGATATCCGAGCACATCCTGCATCAAAGTATTCCAGAGCTTTGCCGTGGCGCGCTGTCCTAAAGGGGCAGCGGGTTTGCCCGAAAATCCATAGCCTGGAAGGGAGGGTATAATCAGGTCAAAGGCATCCTCCGATGCGCCGCCATGCTCACTTGGAAAGGCGAGCGGGCCAATTGCTTCCCAAAATTCATAGACAGATCCCGGCCAGCCATGGGTTAGAAGGAGTGGGCGCTCACCCTTCGCCTCACCAATGACGTGGACGAAGTGGATCATCTGGTCATCAATCTCGACAGTGTATTGCGGATAGCGATTGAGCTGCGCTTCCTGTTCGCGCCAATTATATTCATTGAGCCAATATTTGCAGAGATCCTTGAGGGCAGGCGTGGAGACCCCGAAAGCCCAATCAGGCGTTCCATGAGGGGCGGGAAACCACTTAAATTGATCTACACGGGCTTTGATCGCATCGAGTTTTTCGTCCGATATGCTGATCGTGAAAGGTTTTACCGTTGTCATTGCGCTATCCTGCTAAGCTCTAAAGCAGTCCGCAACGCGCGCGATCCATGCCCGAACAGCATCGCCTTCATCACCCGCTTCGGAATTTCCATGTCTTACAATGATGAGGTCAAGCGATGGGATGCAGGCTGTGTACTGGCCTTGATAGCCGTTTGCGGAAAAGCTGTCAGGTCCGGCAATTCCAAGCCACCAATGTGCGCCATAGCCCATCGGCTCCTCGGGAGGTGTTGGTGTTGGTCTTCGGGCATAGTCGACCCAGCCTTCAGGAAGGATTCGTTGCCCATCCCAAACGCCATCCCGTAAGTACAGAAGTCCAAATCGGGCAAAATCACGCGCTGTCGCGTAGCAAAAGGACGATCCAATGAAGGTGCCAGCAGCATCGAACTTGGGCGCCGCCGATGTCATACCGATTGGCGTAAACAGCTCATCAAACATCCACGTCTTGAAGTCTTCTCCAGACTTGTTGAGAGCCTGTGAGGCCAATTGTGCAACAATATTACTGGTGCCGCTTGCATAACTCCAATGCTCCCCCGGATTGTGATCGAGTGGAAAGGCCGCGGCAAATGTAGCGACATCTTCGCTTCCTTTCCCGAAAAGCATCTCAATGACATCGCTTATGCCTGCATCGACATAGTCTTCAGCAAACCTCAATCCGCTCGACATCCTCAGGAGTTGATCGAGCGATATATCAGCGCGCGCATCGCCGTTGTTTTGCCATTCTGGAACGTCTGCGGGTTTATGGATGTCTAAAAGACCGTCCCGAACAAGAATCCCGATCAATGCGTGCGTAATACTCTTCGCTTTTGACCAAGACGGAAAAGTTGTTTCTGAATTAAAGTCACCGACATAACGCTCGCTAACGAGCTCACCTCGGTGAACGGCCAGAAAGGCATGGGTTTCACCGTACGTGGCCTTGTTCTCAGGATTGAAAACCTCATCAAGAAGCGCCTCAAGCGCCTCGTGATTAAATCGTTTTGAAGTCGGATTTTCGGGCCATTTAACAGTGGGCCAAGGTATGTTTTCAGCCTGTTGGGGAAGAGGCGTCAGGGCACTCAAGCCGCTTCACTCTTTTCATCGGCTTCTTCATCATCGAAAATCAGAATGTCACCGGGTTGGCAGTCGAGTTCTCTGCACAAAGCTTCGAGAGTTGAGAACCGTACAGCTTTGGCCTTGCCTGTTTTCAAGATGGATAGATTAGCAAGGGTCACGCCGACACGCTCTGAGAGCTCGGTCAGCGACATCCGTTTATCCAGTAGAACACGGTCGAGGGTCACACGAATAGACATACTCAAGCCCTCCTAAATCGTCATTTTCTCTTCTTCACGGAGGCGGGTTCCCTCCTTGAAGACTTGGGCCAAAATCAAAAGCACGACGACCGCGCCCCAAAGGGCGAGGTTGAAGCTCATTTTTCCGGAAACGCCCTCACCAAGCGCCCCGGCTGCACCGAAGCCGAATACAACGGCATTCCGGATCAACTCGATCAGACCGAGGGCGATGGCAATGCGCATCAGTCTCGGGGCGTTTTCGGGCAGGAAGGGATCGCCTGCGGCCAAAGTGGTTAGGATACGACGTAATTGACTGCACACGAAAGCAATCCCAACGGCGAAGACGACCAAGCCAATCAGGGCGGTCAATAACTGCCCGGGCGATACGCCCTCCGCGAGGGCTTCGCCGAAAGGTAACGTCACAACACCGCCGCCCATCGCGCCCAGTATACCAATGCCAATGACGACCGCGCCCAAAAAACCGAAAATGATCGCAAGCCAAAAAATGACAAGTACAATTACAGATAAGACAGCGGCCATTGAATTGGTGCGGGTCTCTGACATACGCAGTCTTTCCTTTCGCTCAGCGCAAACGTATTTCTATAGTCTACACCACTTACCGTTAAACGATAAGTATATTCGCTGAGAAAGCAAGAACGGAGCCATATATGGCAAGAAAGCTGATGTCCGGGCGTCTTATCGCTGCGACCCACAATAAGGGTAAGGTCAAAGAACTAAAGGACCTCTTCGAGCCTCTTGGCTTTACAGTGGTCTCTGCGGGCGAGTTAGATTTGCCAGAGCCAGAAGAGACTGAATTTACCTTCGTCGGCAACGCACTGATTAAGGCCAGAGCTGCGGCCCATGCTGCGGGAGCGCCCGCACTGTCGGATGACAGCGGCATTGCTGTCGCAGCCCTTGGTGGAATGCCGGGCGTAAACACAGCTGATTGGGCGGGTCATCCTCGCGATTTCTACAAGGCGATGGAGAAAGTTGAGCGTGAGTTGCAGGCGGTAGACGCCGTCGATCGAAGCGCGAAATTCGTGTGTTGCCTCGCTGTCGTTTGGCCTGATGGCCATGAAGAGACGTTTGAAGGCGAAGTTCACGGAACCCTGACATGGCCTCCGCGCGGTGAAATGGGCTTTGGGTTTGATCCCGTTTTTGTGCCTTTGGACCACAAAGAGACATTTGCAGAATTAGACCCGAGCGAGAAACACAGCATGAGCCACCGAGCTGATGCGTTTGCCAAGCTGAAAGCCGCGCTTTTATGATTCTCGCTGAGGCTGATCTCTCTGAAGGAACCCTAGAGAAGGCTGTTGGACCTGAGTACGGTTTTGGCCTCTATATGCACTGGCCGTACTGCTCGAAGATTTGTCCCTATTGCGATTTCAATGTGTATGCTGCGAAAGATCGTGAGAGCACACCTTTATTGAACGCAATCTTGGACGATATCCGTGCGCACAAGAGCGTCCTGTATGAGCATCCGCCTCTGACGTCGATTTTTCTGGGCGGCGGGACACCGTCACTGCTTAAGTCTCATGAGATTGAGCAGATCGTAGAGACGTCTATCAAGACATTTGGGCTCGTGGATGGTGGCGAGGTCACAATTGAGGTGAACCCGGATCATGTTGCGACAAGCGACCTGAAGGGATGGTCTCTAGCTGGCATTAATCGGGTCTCGCTCGGTGTGCAGGCACTTGATGATGCGGCGTTAAGCTTTCTTGGCCGAACCCATTCTGTTTCTGATGCGAAAGATGCGGTTAAAGCTGTCGAGCGCCATTTCGAGAATTTCTCATGCGATCTGATCTATGCGCGTCCGGGCCAGTCTCTCAAGGAATGGCAGGAAGAGCTTGGGGCGGCTTTGAGCCTCGGTGCGCCGCATGTATCGCTTTATGAACTGACGATTGAGGAACGCACCGCTTTTGGAAAAAGAGCCGCTCGGGGAGAGCTAAATCCCTTAGACGATGAGGTTCAGGCAGACCTTTATGAAGTGACACAAGACATCTGTGATTCCGCTGGGTTGCCTGCCTATGAAGTTTCAAATCATGCCGCAAGCGAGGCGTTTGAAAGCCAGCACAATCACATTTACTGGGCTAATGGCGACTGGATCGGTGTTGGCCCGGGTGCGCATGGACGGCTTACTTATAATGGCGTGCGCCATCGGACTGAAGCAGCGCGTCGTCCTGCAGATTATATTGCAGGGCCGACCCAGCAGAGGGCGACGCTTTCCACTATCGATGTTGCGCGGGAGCTGATACCAATGGGGGTACGCCCGCGCGCAGGTTTGGACATCAATCGGCTCTACGATCTCGGCTTTGCGCGATTGTCTGCTGATGATCTAGCACCTCTCATTGAAGCAGAACTTATTGGGGTCTCGAATGACACGGTCCGTTTGACCGCCGCCGGTCGTTTAATGGCTGACGGGATCGCGAAACATCTCGCAAAGGGTATGAACATTTAACGAACAAATGGCTTGCCATGCGGAAATAGAGCGCCTATGAAAAATCATGTTTCGCTTTCTGGTTGTATTCCTCTTTTTGCTGTACGGAGCCCTCAATGGGAGAGCCGATACGCTACCAGGACCAATTCCAGCTCAAATTCTTCGCATCGTCGATGGCGACACCGTCCACGTTCGAGCCTCGATTTGGGTGGACCAAACGGTCGAAGTGTCTGTTCGTTTACGTGGTGTTGATGCTCCCGAGGTCTTTCGTCCAAAATGCCAAGCAGAAAAGGTGTTGGCGAGCGCCGCAAAAGAGTCTGTTGCTGCTGCGATGCCAGTCGGTAGTCATGTGACCATTACGGATATCACACGCGACAAATATGGTGGGCGCGTTGTTGCAACGATTTTGATGGAAGATGGCCAGACCTTGTCGGACCATTTGCTCGCGAAAGGCCAAGCGGTGCCTTATGATACGCCAAAGCCCTGGTGTCATGCGTTCTAATTCGGCCCAGGTCCTAGTCAGGTTGCTGATTATTCCAATACAGAACGTCGCCCGCCAGATAGAGCGACCCACAGATGAGAATACGGTCGGGTTGCATCGCGTTTGCCGCGCTCATAGCCTCCTCGAAGCTCTGATGAGCGATGGCTTGGGGTAACACACGTGCCGCATACTCAGCTAGGTCTTGCGGTGACGCGCTGGCATGACCGGGGGCATTCGGGCACGTATGCACCGCCTCTACCGCTCCCTGAAACGCATGGAAAAACCCCGTATGGTCTTTGCTGGACATCATTGCAGAGACGAGAACCGTGCGCCCACCCCAGTCTTTTAAGAGCTTTGCGATGGCGCTGCTTGCATGGGGATTATGGCCACCATCAAGCCAGACTTCGGCCTGCGTTTGCTCTGTCACCGGTCCAGATTTCAGGCGTTGCATGCGTGCAGGCCAGATTGCGTCTCTTGCTCCGGCGCGTATAGCGCTGTCCGAAATATCAAATTCATCAAGTGTGCGCATTGCCAGTCCTGCAAGGGCCGCATTATGGCGCTGGTGGGCGCCCGGCAGCGCAATTTGGGTCGGCACACGTTCTAAGTCTTCGATCGAAAGCACGCTGAGAGGTGCGTTCTGACGACGCGCTTCTTCTTCAATGACCTCTCCACAGACGCGCGCTTGAATGGCCGAGACGACGGGTCTCCCCTGTTTGATGATGCCCGCTTTTTCACCAGCGATCTTGGCGAGATCTGTTCCAAGGAATTGCTTGTGATCGTAATCGACTGGAGTGATGACGCTGAGCGCGGGTTCATCAATGACGTTTGTCGCATCGAACCGTCCGCCGAGGCCGACTTCGAAGATCAGAAGGTCGGCCGGTGTTTCGCTGAAGGCCAGAAGGGCGGCAGCTGTCGTGGCCTCAAAATGGGTGATCTGTTGTCCATCTAAAGTTTGATAGGTTCGGTCCAAAACGTCGATTAAGTCACTATCTGTGATAAGGTGGCCTGCGACCCGGATACGCTCATTAAATCGGACTAGGTGCGGTGAGATGAAGACGTGAACTTTGAGGCCCGCGGCTTCCGCCATAGCGCGCAAGTAAGCGCAGGTTGACCCTTTCCCGTTCGTTCCAGCAACGTGGATCACTGGTGGCAAATGGTCATGCGGTCGTCCAAGCGCTTCAAGAGCGGTCTTTATGCGATCGAGTGATAATTCTATCTGTTTTGGAAAGAGGCCTTCAAACCGCTTTAGGGCAGCATCGACTTCAGGTGAATTGTGATTCACTTAAGTTTACTCTGATGATTTTGGCGTTGGCGCATCCGCAGATGGAGCACTCATCGGGACATCACTTGTATCTTTACTGGCGATCGGACGCTTTGGCATCAAGTGGTCCAGAAGGCGCGAAAGCGTCGATTTCAATTCGCGGCGATCACAAACAATGTCGACTTGACCTTTCTCGAGAAGAAACTCGGAGCGCTGGAAGCCGTCAGGAAGCTTTTCACGGATGGTTTGTTCAATCACACGTGGGCCTGAAAAAGCGATCATCGCGCCCGGCTCAGCAATGTGGATGTCACCCAGCATGGCATAGGAGGCAGAAACGCCGCCTGATGTTGGGTCGCATAAGATCACAACGTAAGGCAGGCCCGCTTCCTTCACTTCTTGGATGGCGAGGGTCGTTCGCGGCATTTGCATGAGAGATAGAGTGCCCTCTTGCATGCGCGCGCCGCCAGAGGCCGTGCAGATCACGAAAGCGGCTTTGCGCGCCACCGCCATTTGTGCTGCCGCGATAAAGGCGTCACCCGCTGCCATGCCAAGTGAGCCGCCCATAAAGGCGAAGTCCTGTACGAGCACGACGGTAGGGACATCATCTATCAAGCCAAATGCTGCTGCCATGCAGTCGTCTTGCTCAATTTTTGGAACATCGCCTGCAGCTTCTTCTTTTTCGCGTTTGCCGAGCTTCGATTTGGCCGCCTTAATCCGGGCAGGATACGGCTTGTCATCCCTGAATTTCAGCGGGTCAGAGGGCACATTTGGAAGAGGGATTGTCTCCCAGCGCTCATCATCAAAAAACAGTCTAAATCGTCGTCTCGGTGAAATACGCAGATGAGCACCAGCTGGTGTAACATACCAACTGTCTTCGAGGTCGGAGCGATAAACAAGCTCACCAGACTCAGGGCACTTCACCCACAGGTTTTCAGGCGTGTCTTTTTTTGTTCCAGACAGAAGCCCTTTCAGCCCCGGTGTGCGAAAATTGGTTAGCCAGTTCATCGCTTTGCGACTCCGTTCTCACCCTGTGCCAGATGACCAAATGGTGGCACTATCCTTTTAGCGCGTGACTCAACTCTTGGGCCAATTTGCCCATACTCTCAGGTGCAATGTGAGGGGTTCCGGCCTCACTTGCAAGTCTGGCCTCTTCCACAAAGGCGGAGCCCACGACGACACCATCGGCCACTTTGCCCATTGCAGCGGCTTGTGAACCTGTTTTGATGCCGAATCCCACGCAGACGGGCAGGCCGCTCACGCGCTGTGCCATTTCGATACCGTCGCGAATATCTTCCGGGTCCGCCGAGCCTGCACCTGTAACGCCAGCAACAGCGACATAATAGAGAAAACCGCTTGCTCCTTCTGCCACTTTTGCCATGCGAGCCTCATGCGTCGTGGGCGTTGCAAGGCGGATGACAGAGAGATTATGAGGCGCGTAGGCATCGCGAACCGGTTGGTCTTCTTCCGGTGGAAGATCGACAAGAATTGTTCCGTCTATGCCGGCCTCAGCAATCGCTGCCGCGAAGGCTTTATATCCTATAATGTGAACGGGGTTCGTATATCCCATGAGGATCAACGGTGTTTCTTGGTCCTGTTTACGAAAGCGAGAAGCCAAGGACAGCACATCTGAGAGCGTTGTTTTATTTGCCAACGCACGCAGACCCGCTTTCTGGATCGCTGGACCATCCGCCATCGGATCCGTGAACGGAGCACCCAGTTCGATAATGTCAGCGCCATTATCGCGTAAAGCGCAGAGCGCTTGATAGCTTGTCTCTAAATCTGGATCACCTGCCATCAAATAGGTCACGAGGGCAGCGCGCCCCTCAGCTTTGACGTTCTCAAAGCGGGCCGTAATGCGGGACGTTGGCATCTAGTCTATGTCCGTATTCTCTTTCACCCACGCCTCATACGGCGCATTTACGGCTGCGCAAGGCATCGCGATGATCGCGGGCACGTCATAGGGGTGATGCTCGCTGACAAGCGCCTCGACTTTCTTAAAGTTCGTTTCCGGTGCTTTGAGCCAGAGAATGTATTCAAAAGCCTGCTCGACCACACCTTTCCAGCGATAGGTCGA
>JBCCDF010000079.1:0-11397 GCA_039030935.1 Pseudomonadota bacterium
ACGTTGGCAAAGCGGCAAACATGGCCGTGAAGTTCGCGATAGGTCACTTTGGCATCGACGCTTGGGTCGTCGCCTTCCCAGATCAGCGCAACTTTGTCGCCGCGCGTCTCAAGATGGCGATCAATGCAGTTGGCCGACACATTGAGAACGCCGTCGCCGTACCACTCCACCGACAGGTTCTCTTTGTCCCAACTGACATTCTTCACCTTTGTATAAGGCGTCATCCAATCCAGACGCTTGCCCTGCTCACCCCAGAAGCTTTCGGGGTCTGCAATCGATGCCGCATACATGGATTTATACGCTTCGGGACTGAGATTGGCTTTTGCGGCAAAGGCCGAGGGAACCTCATAGATTGGATCGTGGCTCATATTTGCTTCTCCATCGGCCATTGTACTTACTCCTTTTTAGCTTGGGTTAGAATCCATATTTTGTCGAGAAGGTCAGACGGGTCAGATTCCCTTCAAGACCATTTTCTAGCTCGCGAACGCCATAGAGAATCTCGGTTCCGAGCGTCACTTTTGGCGCAACATCCCAGAGGAAAGCGGCAAAACCCGACTGCACCGACTTATTCACATTTCCGCCCAAATAGTCCGGATTATCGATGAACAAGCCAGAGTATCCCAAGCTAATCCGACCGGTTTCGCTGATCGGCTGGCGCCATGCAACGTGTCCACCATAACTCGTAATGGCTTCTAGATCACCACTTGGGTCAAGGGCGGTCGCACGACTTGCCGCCAAGCCAATATAGCGACCAAGACCCTCACCGCCTGAGAGACCAAATCGGACATCGCCGCCATCCCCAACGTTCAGGCGCCCAGAGACGCTCAAACCGTAGCCAAAGACCTCTTCTTCATTTGATCCAAAATCAGCCCTTAGCTGGCGGGCAATAGCTGCAATAGAGACGTTTCCGAAATCACCTTTGAAATTATAGCGTCCGATCAAATCAGGCAGGACATTATCATCAACAGAGCCAAAGTTCAGGCTGGTCGTATTAGGATTCTCAACCGCGACCTGCCAAGGGCCATTGGAGTAACGAATCTGCGCTTGGCGGACAAAGACCATACCATCAGACAGGGCCAAAAAGCTCGCGCTTTCCGGGATTGCTGATGTGTTCTGGAAGGTCGACCACTCCTGACCAACACGCCACCCTTTATAATCGACATAGGCGCGACGCAGGCGTGGTGAATAGGAGTTTGAAACCAGTTCATTGCCTTGCGCAGAACCCAGAAAGTCGAGCTCCAAATATCCTGTGACCTGCTCATCCCCGACCGGCTTTTGCGCCGTCACAGCAAAGCGCGATGCCTGTGCGGTCAGGTCAGTAACAGTATAGTCATCGCCGCCAATCGGTGTTGCGCCTGGAATGTAAAAGTCGCGTGCAATCGAATTCGACGCGATCTGGCCGTCGCTGAAATTTGTCACATGCGCATCAACATCGATGAAGCCACTCAGCTTAAATGTCGTATCGCCAATCATGAAACCGCTTGTCGTCGTGACGGGGCGATCGGTCGCCATTGTATTTTCAACCTGATCAATCCGCACGATGGCCTCATCAGCCTTTGCTTTTTCGTCGGCCAGTTCGGACTTTAAATCCGCAACCATGGCCTCCAGCGCGGCGATACGATCCTCTAGCGTTTGCTCTTGAGCGGCTATGGTCGGAAGCGTTGCAGCCGCGACGCTTATGAGCATGAGTGATTTCAGGCTGAGTTTCATCGATTATCCTCCCCGATGATATTTTTCTTATGAGGCGAAGTATCGGGGAGGGTCGAAAAGCGCGCTATTGGGCTTTGGTGCTAAGCCATTAGTCTAAGAAGGAGACCTGTCCTAGGCCGCGCGACTAAAATGCCTCTGGCCAGTTTCTAAAATCGCGGATAGCCTGACAACAATTGATCCGGCACACTAAGATCGGACACGGGAGGACAATATGGACAACGCACCGCGCGCCTTAATCGTGGATGATCATCCTCTTTTCAGGGACGCTCTTGAAACCGCACTGCGCGAAGCCTTTGGCGATGAAGCACAAACGACCCATGCGAAAGATCTCGCTTCTGCGACGAAAGCATTATCAGATGATCCTCATGATCTGGTTCTGCTCGATCTCAATCTTCCCGATGTGAACGGCTTCGACGGCCTGACCAATCTGAAAGCCAAATTCCAAGACACGCCGATTGTTATCGTATCCGCCACTGAGTCCGCCGAGGCTTTCAGCCGGGCACAAACACTCGGAGCCGCGGGCTACATGCCAAAGAGCCTTGGTCTGGAAGAAATGGCGGCCGTTTTAGCGACTGTGACAGATGGGGGAACTTGGTTTCCCGCCAGTGCATCAGCGAACTTGGATGATGATCGATCAGAGCTTGCAGCGCGCGTAGCATCGCTGACACCAGCTCAACAACGTGTTTTAGCCGGTCTATCTGACGGCCTCCTGAATAAGCAGATCGCCTATGATATGGGCATTTCGATTGCGACAGTGAAAGCGCATATGACGGCGATTTTCCGCAAACTTGGCGCGAACAATCGAACTCAGGCTCTGTTGATCTATAAGCAAGGCACAGCGCTGGGCGATAATCACTCCGCCGCCTGAACGCCTTTGACAACACACCCTTCAAGAAAGGCCCGCAGGACCTGTGCAGAGATCGGCTTGCGTTCAATCGCAATATTGAGGGCGTTCGCCCTCCCCTGAAGCGCGTCGTCCACGTGAGCGGTCACAATGAGCGTTCGACCAGAAAGCCCGGTCTCGTTCTGAAAGATCTCAACAAGATTAACTCCGTCACGGTCCGCACCGAGCTGGTAGTCAGCGATCATGGCGTCGAACCGCCCATCAAGGCGCAGGCGATCAAACTCGTCGGGTGTCGCCGCAACGCTGACCTCACAGCCCCATGCTCCGAGCAAAAGCGTTAAACTCTCCAAAATAGGCTTCTCATCATCGACGCAAAGAACGCGGAGGTCACTCAAACTCACAGGTGCCGTGACAAGCGGTTCAACCACGGCGCGCTTCTTTTGGGCGGCGGTGTCTGATTTATCGATCTCGACAGAAAACACGCTGCCATGCCCAACACGCGAGCGCACCTCAACCTCTGTGCCAAGCAAACGGGCGAGCCGCTGCGCAACTGACAGACCGAGCCCAGCCCCGCGCAGACCGAGATTATCGATATCTTCATAGCGGCGAAACTCTTCAAACAAATGTTCGATACGCTCCTCCGGGATGCCCGGCCCGGTATCCCAAACCTCCAAGCGAACTTTATCACCGCGCGAGCGCGCCCCGACGAGTATGCCGCCCGATTTGGTATAGCGCCGAGCATTTGAGATGAAGTTCCGCAGGATCGATTTCAAAAATTCTGGATCTGTCGTGACCGAAAGTCGGGTCGGGGCAAGCTTGATCTCAAGCCCGGCTTTACGGGCCATCGGTTCGGCCTCATCAACCAAATCCTCAAGCAAAGGGCCAATCGGCAAGTTTACCAGATCGGGCGTGATCCCGTCATGGTCCAATTTGGAAATATCCAGCAAACCCTTCAGCAACTCGTCAGCAGATTGGATAGATCGATCCGCTTTCGCGACGATGTCCGACACGGTCCTATCGGTCTCATTTTGTCCCTGTAGCGCGCCGAGGAACAATCGCGCAGCATTCAGAGGCTGCAGCAAATCATGGCTTGCCGCTGCGAGAAAGCGGGTTTTCGAAGCGTTTGCCGCTTCGGCTTCTTGGCGGGCCTGATCAAGCGCTTCGGAGGCTTCGCTCAACTCCCGTGTGCGCGCGGCAACCCGGGCTTCGAGCTGCTCATTTGCCTCACGCAAGGCCTGCTCGCGTTCCCGGTCAGCGGTGATATCGGTAAAGGTCGTGACATAGCCGCCGCCCGGCGTTGGATTACCGATAATGCGAATGTATCGCCCATCAGGGTTTTGGCGCTCATAAGTGTGTACGCTCCCCGCGCGCATAAACTCGACACGACGTTCTGCGACATGTGCGAGATTTCCCTCAATCCAACCACTATCGACGTTGTGCCCGATCAACTCAGCAATCGGTGTCCCAACCCGAACGAGATCGTCAGGGTAGTCAAACAGTTCAACATAAGCAGAATTCCAAGCCACCAATTTCTGCTCATGATCAACGACGCTGATGCCTTGGGAAACATTCTCCAGCATCGCTTGCAGCATATGCCGATCAAACCGCTCCGCGCGGGTCTGCATATCCAGCATCGACAAGACAGCGGGTAGCGCGACATCAACCCCTCCAATGGCCGACGTCATCACAACGCGGGCTGAGGAGGCACCCAGCGCACTGGCCAGAAGCTTCTCTGTGCGCTGGACGAGACGCCAATCTGCCGGGTCGTCACCGCTCGCGCGCACGCCCGTCTCTCGTTCAAACGCGACGAATGCACTTTCAACAGCATCGGGCAGAAGAAACCGAGAGGACAGTGTCTTCAACCCATTTGGGCTAACGGTTTGATTGGCGGGCACATCGGAGACCCCGATCATGACGCGCTCATTCGATGTTCCTGCAAAGGCAGCCGCCTGAACGCGGTCACGCAACCGTTCAGACATTCGCGCCGAGACCATCAAAAACAGCAGCGTATTGACCCCAAGGCTCCAAACCACGCCATGGGTGAGCGGGTCGCCAAATCCGAGGCCGAACAGCGCATTTGGATCGAGCCATATGGGCACGATGGCGCGCAGCGTCTCATATCCAAGCATGGTCGGTATGAAGAGCGTGTAGGCCCAAAGACTGATCCCGCCGATCAAACCCGCCAGCACACCAACACGTTGACCTCCACGCCAATAAACAGCTCCAATCAAAGCAGGGGCAAACTGGATCGCGGCGGCAAAAGAAACCAGACCAATCGCAGCAAGCGCCTCTCCGCGCACTGTGCGGTAATAGACATAAGCGAGCAGTATCAGAGCGACGACGACGAGCCGCCTCAAAGTGACCAGGCGATTCTCAAACCCTTTGGCCAAGCCCTGAAATCGCCCTGCCCGCATCAAGGTCGGGACAATCAGGTCATTTGTTACCATCGTCGAAAGCGCAATCGTTGACACAATCACCATACCAGACGCGGCCGAGAACCCGCCGAGAAACACCACCATCGCCATTAAGCCGTCGCCACTGGAGAGCGGCAATTGCAGGACGAATATATCCGGTGATGTTCCAGCAGGCAGAACACTCAACCCTGCCATCGTGATCGGTACCACAACGATCGCAGTCGCAAGCAAATATAGTGGAAAGACCCAGCCCGCGCGGGCATTGTCTTTGTCGTCCCGTCGCTCAATCATCGTGACATGAAACTGTCGCGGCAAACAAATAATCGCGCCCATCGACAAGAGTAGGATTGTAGCGAACCGGCCCGATAAATCACCCAACACGAATGGTGAGGGCGCCAAGTCAGGCGCAGGGCCGCCAAACCCACTCAAAAGCGTCAGCGACAGCCCGCACACAGCGAACAGAGCCACCAATTTGACGATCGCTTCAAAGGCCAGAACGCGCATCAATCCCGCATTATGCTTTGTCGTATCGGCATAGCGCGCGCCAAACAGGATCGCGAACAGCGCCAAAGCCAAACCTGTGAGCAAGACCGTTTCATCCGGCGGCGAGGCGCTTGCTTCACCCCCGGACGACAGCGCCTGAAAGCTCATGCCGACAGATTTCAGCTGCAATGCAATGTAGGGCAAACTCCCAGCCACAGCGGCTAGAGTTGCAACCCCGGCCACCATTCGGCTTTTGCCATATCGCGCAGACAAAAAGTCAGACAGAGAGGTAATGCTCTCGCGCTGAACGATACGTCCGACGCGGCGAATAAAATGCGGCATCAAAAGAAAGACGAGGATGGGTCCGAGATAGATCGGCAAATAATCCCAACCGCTATTGGACGCGGTGCCGACAGCGCCGAAGAAGGTCCAACTTGTGCAATAGACTGCCAGCGCCAAGGCATAAATTGTCGGGCTTTGGACAAAACCGGGCTCTTGCGCACGCTTATCCCTGCGCGCCGCAATGGCAAATAGGAGTGCAACATACAGCACGCCGCAGAGTAAAATGAGCCAAGCTGGCATCGTCATCCTCCCACGCTATCATGGTCACATCCGATGTCGATTCCCAAGCACGCCCTTGGTCGTAGATGAAACGGGAAGAAACCACGCGACGGTCAGCTAGCCCCTCAACAAAGTTTGGGTAAAACAGCCTTGAGCTTGGTTCATGTGAGGCGCGAAGCGCCGATACGGAACCCGCTTAACGCCTGTGCGGCAAAGCCGCCTAGCAGGCGTTCAAAAAAAGAGCGGCCCGAAAGCCGCTCCATCAAGTTTCCTTGGGAGGAAATGCTTATTCTGCTGGCATCGGAGCCATTCCGGCATCCGCTTCACCATGCGGCTGACGCGTTCCAGGCACCCGGATATCTTCGACGAGATCCTGAACGTCCTGAGGTGGTGGCGCTGTGACTAGGGATGTCACAATACCCAGTGCGCCCGCGACCCACATAAAGACAAAGCCGATCCCTTCCGGAGAGACCTCGAAGAGGTACTGATCCGGTGTGCCGCCACCAAACTTGAAGTAGTAGATGTAGGCAAAGGTCGAGACCAGTCCGAAGACCATGGTGACAATCGCGCCTTCCTTATTCATCCGCTTCCAGAAAATTCCGAGGAAGATGATTGGGAAGAGTGACGCCGCCGCCAGTCCGAAGGCAAAGGCAACCACTTGAGCCACGAAGCCCAGCTGGCTGGCAAAGATGCCAAGCAGCCCTGCACAAATCACAGCCCCTGCCGCCGCACAGCGTGCCACCAACAGCTCGGTCTTGTCATCCATATCCTTAAAGAAGGTTCTCCGACAGAGATCATGGCTGACCGCAGACGAGATCACCATGAGAAGCCCCGCCGCCGTTGACAGAGCCGCCGCAAGGCCGCCCGCCACAACAAGACCGATGACCCAGTTCGGAAGTCCTGCAATCTGCGGATTGGCCAGAACGAAGATATCCCGGTTCGGAACAACTTCATTTTCGAGACCGTCCGCGGAGTTTGGACCGCGATACTGCATGATGCCATCATTGTTCTTGTCGTCGAAAGCGAGAAGATTGGTCTTCTCCCACGTCTTATACCAAGTCGGGACCGGCTTACCGCCATCAGCCGTGATGGCCGCTGCAGTGCTCTCGTAATCAGCATCATCAGCGATATAGGTCGCTTCATTCACAGTATCGATGAAGTTGATCCGCGCGAACGCACCAACCGCTGGAGCCGTCAGATAAAGCGCTGCAATAAAGACCAGAGCCCAACCCGCAGACACACGTGCCGCCTTCGCAGAAGACACTGTGAAGAAGCGAATGATGACGTGCGGAAGACCCGCCGTCCCAAACATCAGAGCGCCTGTGATCGCGAACACGTCAAACATGTGTTTGTCCGTACTCGTATACTCCGCAAACCCTAATCCGGTCAGCGTCGTATTCAGCTTCTCAATCATTGAGACATCCGTGCCAACAGCATTACCGATGAAGCCAAGCTGCGGAACCGGTGTGCCCGTAATCATAAGCGAGATGAAGATGGCTGGAACTGTGTAGGCAAAAATCAGAACGCAATATTGTGCAACTTGGGTATACGTAACGCCCTTCATGCCGCCAAACGTGGCGTAGACGAAAACAATGCCCATTCCGATCAGAATGCCGAGATTGAAATCAACGCCGAGGAAGCTCGAAAACGCAACGCCAACGCCTTTCATCTGACCCGCAATGTATGTGAACGAAACGAAGAGAGCGCAGACGACGGCGATCAAACGCGCCGCGTCGGAGTAATAGCGATCCCCGACGAAGTCAGGCACTGTAAATTTCCCAAACTCGCGCAAGAAAGGCGCGAGCAAGACGGCCAGCAAAACATAGCCGCCGGTCCAGCCCATTAGATAGACAGAGCCGCCATAGCCAAGAAAGGCAATCAGACCTGCCATAGACAGGAATGACGCCGCAGACATCCAGTCCGCAGCCGTCGCCATACCGTTCACTGTGGGGTGAACATCGTGGCCAGCAACATAGAAATCATCAGTCGATCCGGCTTTCGCCCAAATCGCTATGCCGATGTACAACGCAAACGTTGTAACGACAAAAAACATGGTCCAATCCATTGCCTTACCCCTTCACGCCGTATTTCTTCTCAAGCCGGTTCATCGCAACGCAATACGTTATGATCAGGGCTAGAAAAACGAGGATCGCACCTTGCTGCGCGAACCAGAAACCAAGCGGCGCACCACCAATTGAGAATTGATCAAGCCACTCACGGAATAGGATGCCCGCCCCATAGGACGCGACAAACCAGATCACCAAAAGGGAAATCGTCAAGCGAACCGTCGCCTTCCAATACCCTTTGGTATCGATGTCATTGATATCTTGCACTGTGCAGGTCCTCCCCTGTCTTTATTTATGAACGGCGCAAGTGCCGCTTTTGCATGTTCGGGGAGGAAAACGCTCTTGTAGAGCCGGACTTTGGTATAATTAGTCTTTAGTCGGTATCAGGACGGCCCTCAGTCCCTCCCAACCGCCCCAAGGGTGCCCAAACTGTGGGGCGGTTGGGAGGGGCAGAGGGCATATCAAAAATCTAGTCTTTAGTCGGTGTTTTCAGTGGCTTCAGCTTTGGTAGCCTGCCATTCACGCCAGCCGCCGTGCAGCAGAAATCCAGCAATCGCCAAACCTCCAGCATAATAGGCTTCGGCAATGCCGAGCCCCGGCTTCACCAGCGCATTCGCCATCATAAACGAGAATATCGCCGCCATAAGCAGGCCCATGGCCATCATCACGTGATGTTTCATTATCTCCTCCCAATTTGGAGGTGAGACTGACGCGAGACGGCGGCTAAGACAAGCCCAACAGACGAAAGTCTAAGACTGGGCCTATGTCTCTTCCCACCCGAAGACATCTTCCAGCCCAACCCCAAAGACGCGCGCAATCCGGAACGCACTCTCAAGGCTTGGAGAATACTTGCCCTGCTCAATCGCGATGACAGTCTGGCGCGTCACCCCGATCTCTTTTGCCAGCGCGGACTGGCTCATCTGTCCATGCGTCTCGCGTAGCTCTTTAACGCGATTGGTGATGGGTGGCCGCTTTGGCATCAACCCCCCCGTCGGTAGAACCAGATTTGCAGAGCGTATTCGCCGATCTGGCTCAGCATCAGACTGCCGAAACAAAGCTGCGCCAAGAGATTGCCATCTGCATTGACGCTATAATGAATGACCCCCGCAATCACGCCAAACCCCAAAATATAGCCCGACCAGTTTCCGGCTTTATCCTGCAAGATTTTCTCACGCTCATCAGCTGGGGCGTCCGCCTCATCCGGTGAGGCGACGGCAATCACCGACATAAAAATGATAGAGGCGATAATGATCAAAATCACATATGCCACTAGAAAGGCAGGAATGATCGGCGCGACGCCGCCCATCGCTGAGGACGCGATATAAATCATCCTGAAATACCACAGACCTGCGCCGATCAATATGATCATCATGATCCATGCGGTCTTTTCTCTGAAACTCATGATCAAACCCTACCATGTTAAAAATCTTGTACACCTCATCTAGTTAAATATTTTTGACATGTCAAATTTATTTTACACTTAGCTGCCCCTCCCCTTTGACAGAGCGTTCAGCCCTGCTACCTCCCGCCCTGTCCCAACGGAGCCAAAATCATGTCTGATCTCCATGCCCATACGCCGGAATTAGCCGAGAAGGCGAAAGCCTGGCCCTTTGAGCAAGCGCGTGCCCTGCTCAAACGCCTGAAGGTCATGGAGAAACGCGGTAAACCGAAACAAGGGCCAATCGTCTTCGAGACCGGCTATGGGCCATCTGGCCTACCCCATATCGGGACATTCGGAGAGGTCGTGCGCACCACGATGGTCAAGCATGCCTTTGAAACGCTGACAGACGGCGCGTTTGAGACGAAGCTGATCTGCGTCTCAGACGATATGGACGGCATGCGCAAAGTACCGCCGACTGTGCCCAATCCAGAAGCACTGGAGCCCTATCTGCAGAAGCCACTGACGGCTGTGCCAGACCCGTTCGGGACCCATGACAGCTACGGCGCGCATATGGGCGCGCGGCTCAGTGCGTTTCTTGATGGTTTCGGGTTCGAGTATGAGTTCCTGTCTTCAACTGAATGCTATAAGAACGGCACATTTGACCCCATGCTGCTGAGGGCCTTGGAAAAATTCGATGAGATTATGGGCGTCATGCTCCCCACGCTGGGCGCTGAACGCCAAGCCACCTACAGCCCGTTTCTGCCTATCTCACCGAGCACAGGCCGCGTCCTCTACGTTCCAATGAAAGCCACCAACACGAAAGACGGCACGGTCACCTTCGAGGATGAAGACGGCACAGACGTCACGCTCCCGGTGACCGGCGGCAATGTGAAGCTGCAATGGAAGCCGGATTTCGGCATGCGCTGGGCCGCGCTCGGCGTCGATTTCGAAATGTTCGGCAAAGATCATCAGGACAATGCCCCGATCTATTCCAAAATCACCCGTATCCTTGGCTGCGAACCGCCGCAGCAATATGTCTACGAACTCTTCCTCGACGAAGAAGGCCGCAAAATCTCTAAAACCAAAGGCAATGGAATCGCAGTTGAGGAATGGCTGAAATACGCGACGCCTGAAAGCCTCTCACTCTACCAATTCCAGAAACCCCGCGTCGCGAAGAAGCTCTATTTCGACGTGATCCCGAAAGCCGTCGATGAATACCTCACTTTCCTGGAAAAATTCTCGGATGAGGAACCGAAGCGTCAGATCGAGAATCCGGTCTGGCACATCCATTCAGGTAATCCCCCAGCCGCGACGACGCCGGTCAGCTTCGCGCTCTTGCTCAACCTTGTCGGGGCCGTTTTGCCGACCGACCGCGCTCAGCTCTGGGGCTATATCTCGCGCTACGCGCCCGAAGCGACGCCGCAGACGCACCCGCTTCTGGATACGCTTGCAGGCTACGCCATGGCCTATTATCGCGACTTCATTGAGCCAACGAAATCTTACCGTGCGCCAACCGATCAGGAACGCACAGCCCTCGCCGATCTCGCGGGTCGACTACGCACCTATGAGGGTGAAATCGACGCGGCGGAGCTACAGACCCTAACCTTCACCGTCGGCAAGGAAAACGGTTTCGCAGAGAACATTCGTGCTTGGTTCACCGCCCTTTACGAAGTCCTGTTCGGCCAATCTCAGGGCCCCCGCTTCGGCAGCTTCATTGCGCTTTACGGTATCGAAGACACGGCCGATATGATTGAGGGAGCCTTGGCACGGGATTAGTTTGGCGGCCAAGGGCCGAAGCGGATGATATTTTCCTCATTGACCAGCCACACAAAGCACGGCTTGCGGCTATTTTTGTCCCAGACAATTAGCCTATCTAACCCACGATAATTTCGAGTGAAATCAACTTGGGGTTTGATCTCGGCCATGACCCTCATGTCT
>JBCCDF010000080.1:0-11396 GCA_039030935.1 Pseudomonadota bacterium
CTGAGCAGTCCATTGCTCGATGACCTAAATTTGAAAGATCATTATAGGACGATTGCGAAAGAGGAAGAGCTTCGTCTACTACGCCCAAAAACCCGTAAAGATGGTGAAACCAGTGGGTACTCTGTGGATTGGACCTGGGCTGTACTTGATCCCAACTCGAACCAATACATCCCGGTAAAACCAGAATCTGGGACGTGGTCGACGAGCACTGACACGCTGAGATCAGGCAATAGTGTAACGCTAAATTTTGAGCGCGGCGGGGTTCAGATTGAGCGCGTTGTAAGCGTTGACGAGAATTATATGTTCACGCTTGAGGATACAATTACAAATACGCGAAGCAATGCTCTGACGCTGTCACCAAATGGATATGTACGCCGCTATGGGCAATGGAAAGACTTCCTTGAAACAACTGAACCACGCTCTTCGCGGCGTATGGGGATCACGCATCAAGGCCTCATCGGCGCTTTCGACAGCGAACTGACCTGGCGAAGCTACAACAATATCTTCAAAGGCCGTTATATCAAAAAAGCCGCAGACAATGGGTTCCGCGATGCAGAAAGCGGCGGCTGGATGGCGCTCACCGACATGTATTGGATGGCCGCTTTGGTGCCTGAACAAGGACGATCCTTCAAAGCAAAACTTGAACGAGATTCAGAGAATGATGTTCTCGTATTGATGGTCGATGCCGAAGACATTATCCTTCAACCGGGAGAGAGCCGCACTGTCACAAACCAGATTTTTGCCGGGGCTAAAGAGTATGACGTGGTGAATGCTTACCAAGCCGCTGGCATCCAGCGATTTGGCGACTCCATCGATTGGGGCAACATTCTTTACTACCTCACCAAAGGTCTGTTCTGGGTTCTGAACTGGTTGCAGGGGATCTTTGGAACCTTTGGCTGGGCGTTGATCGCCCTTGTTGTCTTGGTCAAGCTCCCACTCGTTCCACTTTACAACACCTCCTACAAATCAATGGCGAAGATTAAGAAACTGGCTGAGCCGATGAAAGAAATTCAGGACCGTTTCAAAGGGGACCCACAGCGTCGCCAGCAAGAGGTGATGAAGCTCTATCAGCGCGAGAAAGCCAATCCGCTGGCGGGTTGTCTGCCGATCTTGATGACGATCCCCATCTTCTTCGCGCTCTACAAAACGCTCTACGTCACAATCGAGATGCGCCACGAGCCTTTCCTCTGGCTAAATGACCTGTCTGCGGGCGAGCAAGGCGTTGTCGGCAATTTGTTCGGGCTACTCCCTTATGCGACGGGCACAGAAATCCGCGACTTTACCTTACTCGGCGTTCTACCAGTTGGCTACATTGTAGGTTTTGGGTTATTAGCAATACTTTATGGCGTTACTTTCTTAGCATTGCAATCTCTGTCACCACCGCCTCAAGATGCTACGCAACGTAAAATAATGATGATATTACCGTTTGTGTTTATGTTTGTTTTTGGTGGATTTGCATCTGGCTTGATTATTTACTGGGTTTGGTCAAACATCCTTTCAATAATACAACAATATTACATAATGAGACGAAATGGCGTTGAGACAGGGTTTGACAAATTTATAGGTAAGATACTGGCCAAAAAGTAATAATTCAAAGTCAATATAGAAAATTATAATTTTTTTCTTGACTTAATGCCAATCACAAGCAAGCTTACCTTGCGTCAAAAGGGAGGTACGCATGTCAGAAGCAAATAACACACTCGAAATAGGTGACCTTGAGATAGGCATAGGTATGACTGGTTCCAGTCAAAATGAAGGCGTTGGCCATGTACTTTGCGTCGCAATTGCTTTGATTGAAATAGCAATAATGGTTGGTGCTGATGCTTAGCTGAGGAGTCCTAGGCCTTTCTAAAAGGCCTAGGACAATTTACTAAATGAAAAAAACACAACTATTAGACGAACTGCTAGTCAAAGAGAAATTACAGAGCAATGAAACGAAGAATAGAAATCTCTTATATAATGAACTGTTGAAAAATCCGACATATGTCAATTTAGTTAAAGATGTCAGTGATATAAATTCGGAAAAATCTGATGATGTATTAGATCGAATTATAGACAATTACTTCGTGGACTTAGCTTGGCTGGAGCAAATTCTGTTCGAGAGCTTCTCACTTTCAAACACTATGCACCTGTATTCATCCCCTTTTCCAGCGATGATTGGAAAAGTAAATAAGGGGCTGCAGATTTACGCAGACAGAAATGTATCCATATCGATTCAGTCTTTAGACTATCATATGGTCAAATCTCACAAAGCTGAGGAAAAAAGCGACTCGTCTATTTTTTTTAGCTGCCATGATCAGAGGTTTATCTTCTTTCCATCAAAAAGCATTGAGATCTCATTTTGGCAAACAGATAAGTTCGATGATGGCACTGATTTGAGAAACAAAAGTAGATGTAGGCTTTCAGAAACAAAGACAATAACGGAACGCGCAGTCTTTAGGATCAAGGGTGCTAGCGAGTCTTTTACAATCGATGCTGTGCTCGCTCCGTGTCATTTTGTTCAAATTGTTCGCTTTGACGAAGCTTCCTCTTTTTCATTGGAATATAGCTTCCGATCTAGAATGATCGTTAGAGCCACAGCAGAAAGCCAAAAACCCCTCCTGACTTTATTGGCAGCCGAGTACTTGAGCAATATAGAGGATCTATCTGAAGTTGAGAAAGATACGATTTTCGAGGCAATGTCATCTCACAGTGCGCACTACGTAAGGTGGGAAGCAGCCAAATTCTCGTCAAAACAACGACAGATATTTGCGACAGTAGCTTACCTTAAAAGTTTGGTAAAAAATGAAACAAATGCGCAAGTAAGAGACACTGCAGCAAAATACTTGCAAAAGATAAATGGTTATGAAAGCACAACGCATTAATACATCGGAATCTGTCAGTTTAGAAGAATTTATATCTGTTTACGAAGAAATGGATTTAGACACCACTGAGCCTGAAGAGCTGTTTCGTGCTTGCGAAATTCTGACGAAACTGTCTAATAATAGTACTTTTATAAAAGATTTGCTTATTAAAGGTGTTGAAGATTCCTTTGATGAACAATCTGATTTGAGTGGATATACGGCTCAAAGCTTAATATTAAATAAGATAAGTTCCAAAAAAAATTACTTTTTGCGAGCTAATTTTTGGCCTAGCTTGGAGCATTCTCTTACCCGAGTCAGTGGACCTCAAACTTTTTATTACAATTATCCTCATGATCATAATTTTAACTTTCTTACAGTAGGTTATTTCGGACCTGGTTACGATTCGATAATCTATAATTACGATTACAACAGCGTCGATGGGTTCTCTGGTGAAGACTGCGATTTAAAATATAAAGGAATTGTAAGCCTAAATAAAGGTGACACTTTATTGTACGAAGCTCACAAAGATGTTCACTCTCAACTACCGCCTACGAGCCTTTCTATTTCACTGAATATAATGCAATACATATTCGGCACAAATCAAAAGCATCAGTACGCATTTAATATTGAGAAATCTCAAATTTCTGAGGTATTAAATACTAGGCGAGACGTAGGGATACCGACTTTAGCGCTTCTAGCAAGTTTAAATAGAACTCGATGTGAAAGTCTTTTTGTCGAGGTGGCGAAGGTGCATCCTAGCATTTTTATGCGAGTTGGTGCTATACAAGCACTGATTAGCTCAGCTGAAGACATGAATTTAATTGAGGACGTGCTTCAACTTGGTATGGATTCGAATAGTAGAGTTCTCCGTGAATGGACCAAAGAATACGCTGCGAAGATAGCTTTATAGAAACAGGTCGCCTGCTCTTTTCAAACCCAGTCGACTTTGTTCTCGGTGCAGCAGACCTTCATCAACTTCCAGAAATGGATCGTCCAGAGGTGGCGTTCGCCGGGCGGTCCAATGTGGGCAAATCCAGTCTGATCAATGCGCTGCTAAACCGAAAAAACCTTGCCCGATCCTCAGCCGAGCCCGGCAAGACCCGCGAGCTGAACTACTTTGATCTCGGTCCCGGCAAGCTCTGGGTCGTTGATCTTCCCGGATTTGGCTATGCGAAAGTATCAAAAACACAGGCGGCAAAATGGACCCGCCTTACCAAACGCTATCTGCAAGGCCGCGCCAATTTGATGCGGGTCTTTCTTCTGGTCGATAGCCGACGGGGTCTGATGGATACCGACCTTGAAACAATGGCAATGCTGGATACCGCAGCCGTGATTTACCAAATCATTCTGACAAAGACCGATAAGGTTAAAGCTTCAGAGCTCGCGAAAACAGAAGCGGCGCTGACTAAGATTCTGAAAACGCATGGCGCCGCTCACCCTGTTGTGCGGAAAACATCGTCAGCAAAGGGTTTTGGTATTCCGGAACTGCGCGCAGAGATCGCGCAGTTGATCGCATAGAATGCGGATAAAGCTGGCGAATCTCGACTCCGAAGCCTTCCATGCTTTGATTGACACCCACGCAGCCTTAATGCTGTCGCTGTCTCCTCCCGATAGCTGCCACTTTCTCAACATTGATGATCTTAGGACGCCTGATATTACCGTGTGGGAGATCTACAATGACGCACAGCTCGTCGGATGTGGCGGGCTCAAGGATTTGAGTTCCGTGCATGGAGAAATCAAATCCATGCACACTTTAAACGCTTGGCGCGGGCGCGGCTTCGGTCGGGCAATGCTCGAACACATACTTCAGACAGCACGCTCACGATCATATCAGCGCCTAAGTCTCGAAACAGGATCGATGGACGGATTCCGCCCTGCGAGGAGACTCTACGAACTTTATGGATTTATAGAGTGCGGCCCATTCGGCAATTATGAGAATGATCCTAACAGCCTCTTCATGACCTTAGTGCTATAAAAGGCGCTTGAGATCAGTTCCAAATCCGCTAAAGCGCCTGTTATGACTGAAGGTTCGCATCCCAAAGCACAGCTCACCGCCGAAACACTTTCGGAGGCGCTGCCCTATATTCAGCGCTATGATCGCCAGACCGTCGTTATCAAGTATGGCGGCCACGCTATGGTCGATGAAGCGCTATCGGCGGCTTTTGCACGTGATGTCGTGCTGTTGAAGCATTTGGGGATCAATCCCGTCATTGTGCATGGTGGGGGACCACAAATTGCCAACCTCCTAGAGCGGCTCGGCATTCAGTCTGAATTTCAAGACGGGCTACGCGTTACCGACGACGCTACGATGGAAGCCGTCGAAATGGTCCTGTCTGGTCCAATCAACAAGTCTATTGTTCGAGCGATCAACGCGGCTGGCGGAAAAGCTGTCGGCCTGTCGGGGTCAGACGGCGACCTGATGCGGGTCCGCCGTGCCACAAAAACGAAAACTGATCCCGACAGCCATGTCGAGAAGGTCATTGATCTCGGCTTTGTTGGTGAACCGGAAAAGGTCGATGTCACCGTTTTAAAAACCCTGATGCAGGCCGAGGCCGATCTCATCCCGGTGATCGCGCCTGTCGGTGTCGGTGCAGATGGTCGCCGTTATAATGTGAATGCCGATACCGCTGCGGGCGCTGTCGCCGCTGCCTTGAATGCCAAACGCCTTTTGCTGCTGACGGATATTGCCGGTGTCCTCGATAAAAACAGAAACCTTATCAGAGACATCAAACAGTCCGCCGTTCAGTCTCTGATTGATGACAGCACTGTAATCGGCGGAATGATTCCAAAACTTGAAACAGCCGCGAATGCTGTCAAAAAGGGAGTCGGCGGGGCGGTTATCCTCGATGGGCGTGCCAAGCACGCTCTGCTTATGGAGCTGTTTACCGAGCATGGCGCAGGTACGATTATTCACTAGTTTTGCGTGGCTTTTCTTGGGAGTTTTCTTTGCGGGCGATGCATTCGCTCAGCAGCGCGATACCGGCTGGACCGTCTGCAATGAAACCAGTTTCATCATCGAAACCGCCACGGCTCACTTTGAGGGCACAGGCACTGTCGTCAACGGCTGGACGCGCATCCGCCCGGGTGCATGTGAAGTCGTTGAAGAAGGTCCACTCGATCCTGGCGTTCACTATCTCTATGGCCGGTCATCCTCAGCGCATCGCGGTGGTTTAAAAGTTTGGAGCGGTGAGTATCCACTCTGCGTTGACCCCGCCGGAAGTTTTTCAGTCGAAAACATCCCGAATTGTACAAGCATGGGGCTCGTGACCGAGCGGTTTCAACCCGTCTTGATTGAGAGTGGAACGCGCTGGCGCTCAGTCTACAATGAGACGGAAGACTTTGGGCTGGAGGAGGCCGAGGCGGCAGGTGTGCAGCGCCTCCTCTATGATGCAGGGATTTTCACCGGACGTATCGACGGAAATCTAGGGCCTCGAACACGTCGCGCGATTGGGGACTTCTTGGTCTCAAACGGATTAGACGCCGATACATCCAATGCCGACCTGGTTGATATCCTCGAACAGGCTGCGCTGGAGCGGGCTAGAAATGTAGGTCTGACCTTCTGTAATCGCACCGAGCATCGTCTTTGGAGTGCCATGGCCCGTCGTCGCGGTGAGGGTTGGGAAAGCCGTGGCTGGTGGCTCTTGGAAGCTGGCGGGTGCGCTCGCGTGATCGATGAGCCCCTCTTGCAAGCAGAGCACTTTGCCTATGCCGAAATGGAAATGGAGGACGGAAGTTTTCGGACGATTACACGTGGCCAGGACCCATTCTGTGTCTCCCGTGCCAAATTCGCGATCACAGGTCGAACCGAATGCGAGGCCGCAGCGTTCCGCACTGGTCGCTTTGTGGCAACGCCGGCACCGACGGAGCGTAAACTTGTTTTTGAGTTCTTTGAACGAGACTTTGGTGAACCCTTCAGGCGTGATGAGTGATTGGTTGTGACAGAAAATGCAATGATGCCCTCGCTTAAAGGTCGAAACGTCTGGGTTTTCGACTTAGACAACACACTTTATCCAGCCGAGTGTGACCTCTTTGCCGAGATCGACCAGCGCATGACCGACTTTGTCTCACGGTTTCTACGACTCGATCATGTTGAGGCCCGCAAAGTTCAGAAACGGTACTACGCAGAACACGGGACGACTTTGAACGGCCTGATGAGTTTGCATGGCATGGACCCCGCAGATTTCCTTGCCCACGTTCATGAGATTGACCTGTCACCCCTGCCGAAAACACCTGATCTTAGAACCACGATTGACGCACTGCCGGGTCGTAAGTTCATTTATACAAATGGCTCTCGGCGCCACGCCCAGCGAGTGACCGACTATATGGGTCTTGATGATGTGTTTGACGGCATGTTCGCCATAGAAGACAGCGCCTACACACCAAAACCAAACCAATCGTCTTACGACGCCTTTATCGGCCACTTTAATATTGATCCGAAAGCCTCTGTTTTCTTTGAAGATTTAGCCCGAAATCTTGCTCCAGCTCACGGCATGGGATTTTCAACAGTGCTCGTGACATCCGACAAAGATTGGAGCCATGAACCAGAACATGCGCGGCCTGCAGGTTTTGGAGATAGCCGCCCTGGATACATCGACTATGCAACAGACGACCTGACGACATTCTTGAAAGATATTTCAGCAGGGCCGTAGCTACTTCGGGAGTTGGGCACGCAGATAGCTGATCGCAGTCTCTAAGGCGTCTTCAGAGCTCGCTTCAATGTCTGGGAGCACGCCGACTCCCTCCCAATTGCCTCCAGTCCGCGTTCCTACCGGACGTCGCGTTGGTACATAGAGCGTGAACGCTTCACCGACCGGAACACCGCTATCAAGTAAGTGCGCCCCGCCGCCGGAGGCTTCACCGATGATGACCGCGCGATCAACCGATTGCAGCGTGTAAGCAACGGCCTCCGGGGCGGAGAACGTATCGCCGTCAATAAGCACCACAAGAGGCCTCTCAGCTCCATAGCGTTTCCAAAGGACTGGAACCTCAGAAGGGACTGACAGACTTTCGATACGGGACTCAATCGTCAACAGTGGCCCAAGACCCGGAGTTAGAAATGTCCAAATCAGCGGCCTCTCCGTTTCAGGTGAACCTCCGCCATTGCCCCTAAGGTCCAAGATGAATGCGTCAGTATCTGATAGGAGCTCAAAAGCGGCATCATAACGGGCGAATGACGCCTCTAACTCGTAAAATGATGAAATCTGCAAATGTCCGATGTTACCTTTATAGATCGTGACATTACGTATCCCATATCCCTTTGAAGGTGCCGCTTTACGCCAAGATGTCAGCCAGTCATCGTCGGTGAATGTATCGTCGCTTCTGGGCTCGATATAAAAGTGCCCATCTCCAGACATTTGCCGAAGGTATTTAGTCGTCGCACTGGTAAATGACTTTGGATCACCGCATTGCACCACTGCGTCTATCTTAGCAGTCACTGCTCGCAGATCCGCGGCAATCTCTTTCGCTTCGCGTTCCAGAACATAAGCATACTCGATACGGTCAGCGGCATCATTCAGAGCAGCTTTTTCAATTGGGCAGAGTTGCGTGAGCGAGAATGATAAAAACAGCGCGTCCAGCATAAGCATTATCCTCTTTTCAAATTGGCTATTGTCTTTCGCAGGCGGATTTCGAATGGTTGTAGTCTAAGCGCTCTCTCTAGAGCTGTGAGATTATCCAGAAAATCCGGAGCTGCCTCCTCGATCAACGCTCCAGCGGCTTCGTCAACCTTTGCGCTGATGGCGCGAACTCGCTTCACTTTCGCCTTCCCAAGATCGGTCAAAGCAAGCCGTGAAACTCTCTTATCAGCAGGATCATTCTCGCGCTTCAGAAGCGCGGATGCTTCAAGTCCTTTAGCGGCTTGAAGGACGCTGACATGAGATTGTCCGAGAGCGATTGCCGCCGTTTGGACGGAACAGGCACCGTGCCGATCTAGATAGCATACGAGGGCAAACCAGCGCTGCTCAAAATCTGCAAGCTCGCGATAAGCGTCACTAACGGGCGTGTTAATGACCTCGAACAATCGCCTCAGCCGCGTCCCAAGTGCGGACAGGCCGAGTGATTCAAGAAAATCATCTTTTTCCATAATATGTAAGTACTTACATAAATGCAATTGCAGCTGTCAACCGTCACCTGACCATCTTGATTGTTGATTGGGTGCAATCCACCTATGCGTCAGTCTTTGAAACAATTTTGGAAAAGCCATGCCTGAACGCCTCGCCGCCTTGATCAACACCGCTTGGGATGATCGCGACAATCTTAACGCCGACACGCAAGGCGAAGTTCGTGAAGCCGTCGATGCGGCGCTAAGCTTGCTAGACAGCGGCGAATGCCGGGTTGCTGACCCCCTTCAAGGAGGAACTTGGCAGGTCAATCAATGGCTCAAAAAGGCCGTTCTTTTATCCTTCCGCCTAAACGGGAATAAGATCATTGATGGGGGACCAGGATATCATGGGACCTGGTGGGATAAAGTACCTTCAAAGTTCGAGGGCTGGACGGCAGCAGAATTTGAGGCTGCAGGATTTCGTGCCGTTCCGCCAGCGGCAGTGCGCAGAGGGGCTTATATCGCACCCGGCGCGGTTCTGATGCCCTCTTATGTCAACATTGGGGCCTATGTTGGCGAAGGAACGATGATCGATACGTGGGCAACCGTCGGCTCCTGCGCGCAAATTGGAAAGAACGTTCATATCTCAGGCGGCGCAGGCATTGGAGGCGTTCTCGAGCCGCTCCAAGCAAACCCGGTCATTATTGAGGATAATTGCTTTATAGGGGCACGTGCGGAGGTGGCTGAAGGTGTCATTGTTCGTGAAGGATCAGTCCTCGCTATGGGTGTTTTCCTGTCTCAATCCACGAAGATTGTGAATCGTGACACCGGTGAAATCGTCTATGGCGAGGTCCCTCCTTATTCGGTCATCGTGCCCGGCAGTCTGCCCGGCGCAAATGGTGGTCCCGCCCTTGCAGCAGCAGTGATCACAAAGACAGTCGACGAGCGAACGCGGTCAAAAACGGGCATCAATGAGCTGTTGCGTGACTAAGTAAGAATTGGCTGCTAGCCCCGACACCGGGCTTGCAGCACACTAAAAATATCGCGCGCTCGACTGGATTATGAGTGCAGAACTTGTTAGCAAATAAAGATGTTCAGAGGGAGGAACTAACTTTGGCCATCCAAATCGCAGGTCGGCACATGGATGTCGGCGAAGCTCTTTCAGATCACATTACAGACGGCCTCGAAAGCGCTGTCAGAAAGTATTTTGATCGCAGCTTCGACGCGACTGTAACCGTTGAAAAACGTGGCCATGAAGTGATTTCTGATTGCACTGTACACTTGCCTTCTGGGATCGTCTTGCAAAGCTCGAGCGCAGACGGGGATCCGTACGCATCTTTTGATGGCGCCCTAGAAAAGATGGAAAAACGCGTTCGGCGTTATCACCGAAAACTCAAGGATCACCATAAGCGCACTCCGATGCCGAGCGAGCCTGCTGCCAGTTTCGTCCTTAAAGGAGCAACTGAAGAGGGTGATGGTTCTGAAGATAAAGGCGACGCTCCGCTTATTGTTGCCGAGGCGGCCTCAAACGTGAAGACTATGTCGGTTTCGGAGGCAGTTATGCAGCTTGAGCTGTCAGACACCCCTGCCGTTTTGTTTAGAAATGTGAAAAACAGCAGCCTGAATATGGTATACCATCGCAACGATGGAAATATCGGCTGGATTGACCCATCAGGGCATTCGGCTGGATCCTAAATAAATAGGGTACACACATGGCAAACGATCTCAGCGTCCTGCTTGAGGACGATGTTGTTATTGATATTTCAACAGCGGGTAACCGCAAGGACGTTCTTCAAAGGCTCTCTTCAAGCCTAGCGAAAGCTATTGGATTGGACAGTCAGACCGTTTTCGATGCTGTTATGGAACGGGAGAACCTTGGATCAACGGGCGTTGGTGAAGGCGTCGCTATCCCGCACGCGCGTCTTGATGGTGTCGCTAAGCCGGTTGGCGCTTTCGTAAGACTTCGCGACGGTGTTGATTTTGATGCGATTGACGGGAAACCATGCGATCTCGTCTTCATGCTTATTGCGCCTCTTGGGTCAGGTGCGGATCATCTCAGAGCGCTGGCTCAAATCAGTCGGTCTCTGCGTGACCCAGTGCTGCGTGAAAGACTTCGCTCAGCTGAGAGCACCGATGCCTTAAAGGCCGCTTTGTGTTCCGATAGGATATCGAAGACCGCCGCTTAATCAGATCGCAGCAGCGATATCGATGAGTTCAATTTGCGCGGAACGCCGACCGTTCCAATCATTATCCTTTAGCTTTCCAGCTAGAGTTACGCGTCCCTTTTGCAGTGCTGCGTCGCCAATAGGTGTCCCAACGCTCCGCCAAGCTAATACATCAATACGCCCTCCAGCGTCTTCGACGGTGAGCTTTAAGTGATTTTCGCCGATCGGCCTGACATGCGTAATTTCAACATCCTTAAGCGCAAAGACGGGTTCGGCTGCCCCCTGCCCGAACGGCCCTAAAGACATAACATCATCATAGAGCGATGGCGTGACCTGCGATGTCGCTAA
>JBCCDF010000081.1:0-11387 GCA_039030935.1 Pseudomonadota bacterium
CGAAATGGCGATGTTCCGCGGGGGCGTCGATATCAATGGCGACGGCGATCCAGAGAATGTCGCGCACACTTCATCGGTCTATGCCCTGCGCGACACCGAAGTTCTGGAAATCTCGCGCGAAGGCTTTGCCCGCCTAACCGCAGCAGAGCCTGATATCCTCAGCGCGCTTATTCGCTTGATCCTGTCACGCTTAAGCGAAGGCAATCAGCGCAATCGGCGGACGGCCCCAAAAGTCTTCGCCCTGATCGCCACCTCGCCCACCATAGACCTCCGCGGCCGCGCGCAAAGCCTGAAGGAGGCCCTCGCCAGATTAAGTGTCAGCGCCCGTGTGATTGAAGAAGCTGAAGGCGATGAGAAACCGACCACCTTCTTTGATGAGGCAGAGCGTGAGAATGATATCGTCATCCTGACAACCGCTGTGGCGGACACGGGCTGGTACCGTCTTGCAACAAGGCAGGCAGACCGCCTCTGGGTCATCGCACGCGGCGATGCGCGCCCCTCATTTCCACTCTTGCCGGAGGATAACTCCCCGGCTCAGGCACTTAAGCTCGTCGATGTCGTCCTGATCCACAATGATGGCGAGCGGCAGGCCTCAAAACCATCCGACTGGCTGGACGCGTGCGGTGGCGCACGCACGTTTCACTGGCATGCTGGCGACGACAGAGAGAACGCCAACCGCCTCGCGCGTACAATGGCCGGGCGCAGCATCGGGATCGTCTTCTCAGGAGGCGGCGCACGCGCCTATGCGCATATCGGTGTCGTTCGCGCGATTAGGGAGCTTGGTTTACCCATCGACTTTGCAGGCGGCGCGTCCATGGGTGCCGTTGTCGCCGCCTGTGTCGCGATGGGCTGGGATGATGACGAAATCGATCGGCGCATCCGCAAAGCCTTTGTCAAAACCAACCCCTTAGGCGATTGGCGGCTTCCAGTGGTTAGCATGGTCAAAGGCCATAAGGTCGATGCCCGCCTGAATGAGCATTTCGGGCAGGCTGAAATTGGCGATCTGAAGATGCCCTTCTTTGCGGTGTCGACCAACCTGACCGATGGCGCGTACCGCGTCCACCGCCGGGGCTTGCTCCGAAAAGCGCTGCGGGCATCAATCTCCCTGCCCGGCATTTTACCACCCGTCGTCGATCATGGCGACGTCCTCGTTGATGGCGCGGTTCTGAATAACTTCCCAGCCGATGTTATGCGCGAGTTTCAACGTGGCTTTGTCATCGGATGCGATGTCTCACGCGCGCCTGAGGGTCTCAAAGCAGAAGATTTCATCGACCCGCCGGGCTTTGCTGGCTGGGTTCGCCAAAATGGCTTCTCCAGCGCCCCGCCCATAGCAGGCCTCCTGATGCGTTCCGCCACCGTTAGCGTCAATCCAAATGCAGGTCGCGACTTGGTCGACGTTCTGGTCCTCCCAAAGCTGCAAGACATCGAGTTACGCGACTGGAAAGCCTATGACGCCGCCGTCCAAACCGGCTACGACGCGGCCATCGAAGCCCTCAAGGACAGCGACCTGATCGACAAATGCTGCACAAAGAAGGGTCTCACAACCACACCCTCGTGACCCGCAGCTTCATGCCGTCTCCTGAAACAGCTCCCGTGCAATCAGGTAGCGTCGAATTTCACTCGTACCGGCTCCAATCTCATACAGCTTCGCATCCCGAAGCAGGCGGCCCGTCGGATAGTCATTTGTATAGCCATTCCCGCCCAAAATCTGGATCGCATCCAGCGCAATTTTCGTGGCTTTTTCAGCGGCATAGAGGATCGCGCCCGCCGCGTCTTTGCGCGTCGTCTCACCCCGGTCACAGGATTTCGCCACGGCATAGACATAGGCGCGTGTCGCATTCATCTCGACATACATATCCGCGACTTTGCCCTGGATGAGTTGGAACTCACCAATCGGTTTGCCGAATTGTTTGCGCTCATGAACATAAGGCACAACCACGTCGAGGGCGGCCTGCATGATCCCGATCGGACCTGCCGCTAAAACCGCGCGCTCATAATCCAGGCCACTCATCAGAACCTCAACCCCGCCATTCAGCGGACCCATCACATTCTCTGCAGGAACCTCACAGTCCTCAAACACCAACTCCCCGGTTTCAGAGCCGCGCATCCCAAGCTTGTCGAGCTTTTGGGCAACGCTGAAGCCTTTGAAGCCCTTTTCAATCAGGAAAGCCGTAATCCCGCGCGACGCTTTCTCCGGCTCGGTTTTGGCATAGACGATCAGCGTGTCCGCATCCGGCCCATTGGTGATCCACATCTTCCCGCCATTGAGGACATAATGGTCACCCTTTTTCTCTGCCCGCAGTTTCATCGAAACCACATCAGACCCGGCCCCAACTTCACTCATCGCCAGCGCGCCGAGGTGCTCACCGGTCACCAGCTTTTCGAGATAGCGCGTCTTCTGATCCTCATTGCCCCAGCGGCGAAGCTGGTTGACGCAGAGGTTTGAGTGCGCACCATAGGACAGGCCAACAGAGGCTGATGCGCGCGAGATTTCCTCCATCGCAATGCAGTGCTCAAGATAGCCAAGACCCGTGCCACCCCAGTCCTCTTCAACCGTAATGCCAAGCAGTCCTAACTCTCCCATTTTAGGAAGAAGCTGGCGCGGAAAGACATCCGTTCTGTCGATCTCATCGGACAAGGGCGCAATTTCGTTTTGGGCAAATCCTTGCACGCTTTGGCGGATCATCTCCGCAGTTTCGCCAAGGTCGAAGTTCAATGTGGGATATCTATTCGGGATCATGCCCGCTGTTTAGCCGGATGTGCCCTTTGTGCCAATGGCGCATATCCGCCAAACTAATCCTTCGAAAATAAGGTCCGAATGAAATAATAGCCGAGCACGACGAACAGCAGGACCCCTAACAGAACCAAGAAAGGCGGCAGGTAGACGGCGAGATCGCTATCGACCGTCTCACCGGAACTGACCAATCCAAGAAAGTCTGCCAGCCCATATCCAGCGATCCCAGCGCCGAGCAGGGACAACACACCATAGGGCGCAGCGCTCAAAATCCGACTGTCACGGTCGGCCTCAACCAAAGGCTCTTGAAGACGGACAGTCTCATCAATCCCATCCATACCAGCACGCGGCTTCAACGGCTCAGGGGTCTCTGTGTCGTCAATCAGAGTCAGCTTAGACACAGGATCGAGATCACGCTCAACTTGAGGCGCAGGAGTCGCGCGCTCTGGCTGTGTCACCACGCGCTCAAGATAAGGGGGAGGCGGCAAATCCTCGTCCCCCTCCGTTTCAGGAGCCGGGTTGGTATCGACGCTGGGCATATCCTCACGCTGAGGCCACATCGACTTGGTGACTTGATCTTGTTCCGTCTCATGCCCGGCAAGGTCCATAATGGCAGCTTCAATTTCCTCTGGTGAAGCGCCATCTGTTTCGCTCTGATCATTGGCGGGTTCCGGCCTCTCATCGCCCGTCTCATCGCGGTTCAAAATGTCCTGAATGCTCTTTCTCAGCGATTCAGCCGCCTGCTCAGGCAGCGTTTTTTCGACCTTTTTGTCTGTCAGTTCAGACTTCGCCCGCTCAACAATAATTTCACGCGCTTTAGGCGGCGACTTCACAGGCGCAACGTGCTCTGTCAAAGGGCGATAAAGAACAGACGCCGCTGAAGGCATCCGTCCCGACGCTGTTAAGAACAGAGCCTTTTCCGCCGCTCGGCGACGCACAAGCGCATCGACAATCTGAACACGGCCGCCAATACGGGCCTTCCGCCAAACATCCATCGCCGCCGCTGAAGCCAGTCGATTTCCTGAATTCAGATAGGCCACAACATCGGATTTGACGAAGGCTTTTGCGCCAATATTGAACGCAAAACTAACCAGCGCATCAAACTCATTCTGGTTAAGGGGCGCGAGCACGCAATTCTCAACCAAAAGCTCATATTTGGCTAAATCATACTCACGAAGCAGGTCTTCAGCTTCAGCCTTGTTAAGCCGCTCGGCGCCCTTTTTCGCGCGCACATGGCCGTATCCAACGATAAAGCGCCCGTCGGGTAGCTCTTCGTCGAAGGGGCGATAGCCCTCAAACTGCTTGATCAGTTCGAGACCCGCCCGTGAAATGCGCATGTGCGATGCCATACCTGCTCCGCTTTGGGACAGTTTACCTGCCGAGTCGGCTTTACGGTGCAAGGGATACGCCGTCATCGCCTGTAATCACTACAGCAATACCAGCGTGGCAAGCCCTAGAAAACTAAAAAACGCCATCACATCCGTCAGAGTCAGGACAAAAACAGACGATGCCACAGCCGGGTCTGCACCCATTCTTTTCAGTGCTAAGGGGACCAGAATTCCTGAAACACCAGCCCAGACAAAACTCAGCATCATTGCGACACCAATCACCAGCGATAAGGCAACATCGCCAAACCAAATTTGGGCAATCACGCCAACACCCACCGCGAAGATCAAACCATTCACGCATCCTGTCAGCGTTTCGCGGACCACAGCGCGGCGTCCTGCTGTACCTTCCATTTCACGCTCTGCAATCGCGCGCACAGCAACCGCGAGACCCTGACTGCCCGCATTTCCCGCAAGCGCTGCCACGACGGGCATCAAAATGGCGAGCTGCACCAGCCGATCCAACGTCCCTTCAAACAGGGCAATAATGCCTGAGGCAACAAAAGCCGTGATCAGATTGATCCCCAACCAAGGCGCACGCGCTTTGACCGATTCCCACACTGTGTCAGAGCCGTCCGCAGACGACACGTTTGCAAGCGCGAGCAAATCCTCGGTATTTTCCTCCTGAATGACGTGAACCATGTCATCGACGGTGATCATCCCGACCAGCCGCCCACCCGCATCCTTCACGGGAGCAGAAGCAAGCGCATATTTCTGAAACTGATAGGCCACCTCTTCCTGATCCAACTCAACATGGATATCAGATTCCAGGCTCTCCATCATATCGGCCAGCCGGACCTCGCGCTTGGCTCTTAAAAGCTGTGAGAGCAGGACATAGCCCAGAGGCCGGTTCATCGGATCGACGACGTAGATCTCATAAAAATCCGTTGGCAGCTCTTCAGCATTGTCGCGTGCATAATCAATGGTCTGTCCAACCGTCCAGAACTCTGGCGCGGCCAGATATTCGCGCTGCATAAGCCGCCCGGCAGTCTCATCGCCATAGATCAGATTGGCCTCAAGAACAGCGCGATCCTCAGGCTCCAGCGCATCCAGAATCCGCTCGCGGCGATCTTCGTCGATGCCTTCCAGAACCGCCGTCGCATCATCGGAATCCATCTCGTCAATCGCATCTGCGACGGCCTTGTCCGATAGAACCTCGACAGCATCTTCGCGATACTCATCGCGTAGCTCAACTAAAACTTCTGATGGCAATGCCCCACCGAGCAATTCAACGGCGGTCTCAAACTCGTCACCGCTCAGCTGCTCCAGCAGGTCAGACGCATCTGCAGGGTGCAGTTGGTCCAATGTCTCAGAGAGGCGCTCTTTGTCCCCTTCAGTGACCGCAAGCTGCACCTCCTCGAGCTGTGCCTCGGGGGTCTCAACAGATTCAGGATCGGTCGGGGTCTGATCGCTCATATCCCGTGTGTGGCGCGTCCCTGATTAATAATCAAGGCAGAAGCAAACAGGCATCGCCATAAGAGTAGAATCGATACTTTTCACGTATAGCATGCGCATAGGCCATCTGCATAATATCGGTGCCCATCAGCGCACAGACGAGCATGAAAAGGCTCGACTTTGGCAGATGAAAATTGGTCACCAGCGCATCTGTCGCTCGAAACTCATAGCCAGGCATCAAGAAAATATCCGTCGGCCCAGTGACCGCTTCAATGACCTTGTCCGGGGTCGCCGAGCTTTCCAATGTCCTAAGCGCTGTCGTCCCAACAGCCACGCATCGCTTGCCGCTTCCCCGCACCCGATTCAGCGATGCAGCAACCTCAGGCGTCACACGCCGCCACTCTTCATGCAGTTTCTTCGCTTCAACCTGTTCATCTTTAAGCGGCGCAAAAGTGCCAAGCCCCACATGCAGGCGAACCTGCTCTCGCAGAATACCCGCACCATCAATCTCGCTCAGCAAGCGCGGTGTGAAATGCAAGCCCGCCGTTGGCGCAGCGACCGATTGGGCTTCATCACTGGCAAAGCTCGTTTGGTAGGTCTCGCGATCTTTTGCATCTGCGGCCCGTTTGCGTGCAATATAAGGCGGCAGAGGCATCGCCCCAAACCGATCCAGCGCTGCATCCAGAGCGGTACCACCTATTGAGAACTTCAAAACAGTTTCACCACTCTCCAGCTTATCGACAACCTCAGCCTCAAACCCGTCACCAAAAATAATCTCATCGCCAACCTTCAACCGCTTTCCGGGTCTAGCCAGCGCGCGCCATATGTCTTCGCTCACGCGCTCAACCAGATTGGCATCGACAGGTACATCACGCCCGTTCGCATCGCGCGCTCCGCGGACCCCTTTCAGAGCCGCCGGTAAAACGCGGGTATCATTGAACACCATAACGTCGCCGCTGGAGAGAGAACGCGGCAAGTCCCGCACAGCCGCGTCTTCCAGCCGACCGTCGCCATAAACAACCAACAGACGCGCCGCGTCCTGAGGCTCAACCGGACGCAGCGCGATGCGCTCTTCAGGCAGGTGAAAATCGTAAACCGAGAGATCGGTAGTCATGGCAGGGCGCTTCGCCTTACTCCATCACCGCAGGTACGCTCGGCAGATCGCAAATATGGCTGCTGATCTGATCTGCTGCGGCAAAGATCTCAGCCCATTCATCGCTGTCGGTCTTCTGCACCCAAACCTTAGGGCGCGCGGCCTCTGGCAAAGTCGAAGCCAATGTCGCGGACCTTAAAATATCAGGCGCGTCAATCGGAAACCCATTCGGCTCAGGCCCCAGCCTGATCGTTTCAACAACCTCTTGGCCGATCAAAACGCGCCCTTTACCGGTATAGCCTCGATCAAGATGATCCGCGCGACCCGTCATCAAGAAGAATTGCGCGTTGCCAGAGTTTGGATCGTCTGTGCGCGCGGTCGAGACAACGCCTCTACAATGAGGAATAAAGCTCTCAACTTTACCGTCAGCGGTCAAATCAGCCAGAAACTGGGCCTGTGTTTCGATCGGAAACCCGTTGTAAAATCCACCAATTGCCGAATCCGCTGGCCCAATCGTATCCAGCTTCATCTCAGAAGGGTCGCGTTTGAAAACAAACTCACCCGGCATCGGTTCAAGCATCGCCTCCGCGCCATGCACGCGCTCCACATCGCCGCCTTGAGCCATGAAGCCCCTAATCACACGGTGGAAGGGCGTATTATCATACAAGCCCGCTTTGGTATAAGCTTTAAACTGGTCACTATGGCGCTGAGACACGTCCGGTAGCAACTCGATGACGATGTCACCTTTTGTTGTGTCGAAAACGATCAGATTATCAGGATCAACCGCGCGCCAAGCGTCGGGGTTTGCCTTCACATCCTCAAGACTGGGGGCGGCGTCTTCGGCTGTATCTTCAGTCTGAGCGCCAGCGCAGGCCGCAAATCCAAGACAGGCCAGTCCAACGAGTACCAAACGAGGGGTCATTTACGATACTTCTCCACTAAACGTTCCTTGACGGTCGGCGTTACAAATGGGCCAATCTCACCGCCAAATCGTGCGATTTCTTTCACAAGCCGCGAGGCAACAGCCTGATGTTTTACATCGGCCATTAAGAACACGGTTTCAATGTCGCGATTCAGTGCCTCATTCATCGCTGTCATCTGGAACTCATACTCAAAATCAGACACAGCCCTCAAACCACGGATGATTACCCCTGCCCCTACTTCTTCGGCATAGTGCATCAGCAGCGTATCAAACGGCTTCACTTCAACGACGGCCCGCCCCGGACCCGCCAGCTTCGCGCACTCTTCCTGCATCATCTCTATGCGCTCTTCGAGCAAGAACAGCGGCCGCTTAGCCTCGCTTACAGCCACAGCAATAACGAGCTTATCGACCAGTTTCATCGCCCGGCCAATGATATCGAGATGCCCAAGCGTGACAGGGTCAAATGTTCCTGGATAAAGGCCGATCCGTTCCATATTGCCCTCCATACGCCGCTTAAGCCGCGCGTTTAGGACTCTTCTGTATCGTCTTCACCGCTATCGGCAAGGCGCGCGACTGAGACAACCCGTTCGCTGTCCTTCGTGCGTAACACCCAGACTCCGGAGGTCGCGCGTCCTGCAATACGGATCTGATCAACCGGGGTTCGGATCAACTGCCCGGCATCGGTGACAAGCATGACCTCATCATCATCGCCCACTGTGAAAGAAGATGCGATCTTTTTAACCGGGCCATCCTTTTTATTGCTGCCCCAGATATTGTGCGCCACAAGGCCCTTACCGCCGCGTCCGGTCACACGGTAATCATAAGAGCTCGCCCGCTTACCCATGCCATCATCAGCAATCGTCAGAATGAACTGCTCTGCAGCGCCGAGCTCTGCAATTCTTTCCGGCGAGAGGGCAGCTTCGTCTTCACCCTCATCTCCATCATCATCGCTAACCGCATCGATCATCTCTTCATCTTCACCACTCGCTGCACGCCTCATGGCGGTCGCGTGCTTCAGATAAGCGCGGGCTTCCGCGCTGGTCACATCAATGTGGCGCAGAATGCCCATCGAAATCACCTCATCATCCTCGGCCAATCGAATACCACGCACCCCTGTGGAGTTCCGGCCGGCAAAGACGCGGACATCATCCACACGGAAACGAATACATTGGCCCAGAGCTGTCGTCAGAACGACATCCTGCTCTGGCGAGCAAATCCGCACACGGACAATTCCATCGCCTTCGTCCAGTTTCATCGCGATTTTGCCGTTGCGATTGACGCGTACAAAATCGGACAGCTTGTTACGCCGAACACCACCCGAGCGCGTTGCAAACATCACATCAAGCTGCTGACGATCCTCTTCATCATCCGGCAGCGGCATGATGCTCTCTATCCGCTCATCCTTGGACAGCGGGAAGATATTGACCATCGCCTTACCACGCGATTGCGGGCTACCCATCGGCAAACGCCAGACCTTTTCCTTATAGACCATGCCTTCTGAGCTGAAGAACAGCACTTCAGTGTGCGTATTCGCCATAAAGACGCGCGTCACGAAATCCTCATCCTTCATCGAAATGCCGGATCGGCCCTTCCCGCCACGATGCTGTGTCCGGTAGGTCGCGAGCGGCGTACGCTTCACATAACCGCCATGCGTCACCGTAACGACCATGTCTTCGCGCTCGATCAGGTCTTCATCATCGAGGTCTGCGCCACCAAACGTAAACTCAGAGCGGCGCGGCACAGCGAACTTATCTTTGACCTCTGCCAACTCGCCGCGAATAATGTTCAAAACGCGCGGACGCGAGCGCAGAATATCGAGGTAGTCCGAAATCTTGTCGGCCAGTCCCTGCGCTTCATTACCGATCTCATCACGCCCAAGTCCTGTCAGTCGTGAAAGCTGCAACGCTAAGATCGCTCGTGCCTGCTCATCAGACAGATAAATCGCGTCTTCGCCATCCCAGCGCGTCCGACGATCCGCCACCAGATCCAGCAGCGGCTTCATATCCATGATCGGCCAGGCTTTCTCCAGCAGGCGCTCACGCGCCGATGTTGGGTCAGGCGCGCGCCGGATCAGTTCAATCACCTCATCAATATTCGCAACGGCCAGCGCCAAACCGACCAAGACGTGCGCACGGTCGCGGGCTTTGTTCAGCTCAAACTTGGTGCGGCGCGCAACAACCTCTTCACGGAAACGAATAAAGGCCTGCAGAATCTGGCGCAGAGTCAGCTGCTCAGGCCGCCCCCCATTCAGGGCGAGCATGTTCGATGGGAAAGACGTCTGTAGCTGCGAGTATCGGAACAGCTGGTTCAGAACCACATCCGCGCTGGCATCCTTCTTAATCTCGATGACAACGCGAATGCCTTGACGGTCGGACTCATCGCGCAGGTCAGCAATGCCTTCAATTTTCTTATCACGCACCATCATGGCGATTTTCTCGACCAGAGCCGCCTTGTTCACCTGATAGGGAATTTCAGTGACGATAATCGCCTGCCGGCCATTGCGCATTTCCTCGAAATCGGTTCGCGCCCGCATCAGGATCGAGCCGCGGCCCTCCAACATCGCTTTACGCGCCCCGCCATAACCAAGAATCAATCCACCTGTTGGGAAATCAGGCCCCGGAACGATCTCAAGCAGCGCATCATCTTCAATCGCCGGGTCGTCGATCATAGCGAGTGTCGCATCGACCACTTCGCCTAAATTGTGCGGTGGAATGTTCGTCGCCATTCCAACTGCAATTCCGCCTGCCCCGTTGACCAATAGGTTTGGAAACTGCGCTGGCAGGACAGACGGCTCCATAACGGAGTCGTCATAGTTGGGTTGGAAGTCGACTGTGTCCTTATCAATATCGGCAAGCAAATACGTCGCCGCCTTATCCATGCGCGATTCCGTGTAGCGCATCGCAGCGGGAGGATCATTGTCGATTGAGCCGAAATTACCCTGACCATCAACCAGCGGCAGGCTCATCGAAAACGGCTGCGCCAGTCGCACAAGCGCGTCGTAAATCGCGCTATCGCCATGCGGGTGATACTTACCCATCACATCACCGACAATCGCGGCAGACTTGCGATACGCCTTATCCGGCGTGTAGCCACCTACCTGCATGGCGTAGAGAATCCGTCTGTGAACAGGCTTGAGCCCATCGCGTACATCCGGTAGCGCACGACTGACAATCACGCTCATCGCATAATCGAGATAAGACCGCTTCAGCTCGGTTTCGATGCTGACCGGATCAATGCCTTCCTCAGGCGGATTGCTTGGCATGTCAGGGTCTTCTGGTGGCGTATTTTCGTCACTCACGGGCTAAGCCTCTTATCTCTGGTCGGGCGCTCGAATCACCCACAATCACATCGACGAACACTAGCAGCCAGCGCCCGTCTATACAAATGCTGACCTGTTGTTTTAAATCAGCGACAAACACCGATACTCACTACGATTTAGGAGCGGCAGATGCACCCTTTCACCCTATCCCGTCGCGCTGTTCTTTTAAGCGGGAGCGCGACCGTCCTAACCGCCTGCACCGCAACGCCAGAAGAACAGAAACAGAGCGCCCCAAATACTGCCAGCGGATGGAGCGACGGCCCATCCCTCCGGCTCGCTGTGCAGGAAATTTACCCCACGCTTCACAACGGTCGCATCCATCTTGCTGGGGGTTTCATCGCTGAAAATGGAACCATCACAGGCCCCACAGCGGCGCACCACGCCCTCAATCTGGAGACAGGAAGCTGGGATCCGCTCGCGCCGCTACCAACACCACGCCATCATCCACATCTCGTCAGCTTCAATAATAGGCTATTCGCCATTGGCGGTTTTGAGAGCGCCCCAGACGCGATCTGGCAAATGCAGGCAAGCGCTTGGGC
>JBCCDF010000082.1:0-11330 GCA_039030935.1 Pseudomonadota bacterium
ATGCTTGAGAATGTGCGCCGCCTGACCGATCGCCATCTCGTGCTCTTCGCCTGTTTTGAAGATCAGCCGCTACATGACCTGATCGATGCAGAACCGAGAAATGCCAATGATGTCTCGCGTGCTGTCATTGCCGATGACTTATTACGCGATCGCGAGCTCGTTTTACGCAAGCTTCAACACATGGGCGTGCAAGTCATAGAAACACAACCTGACCGGTTTGGCGCAGACCTTGTGAGTCGCTACCTCGATATCAAGCGCAAGGAGATGTTATGAGTGATCATATCATCAAATCGTATCGGTTTCGGGAAGAACGCGAAGCTGATTGGCACCGTCTAGACCAGATGATCAGACAGGCTGAACGAAAAGGGGCACAGAGCCTGAGCGAAGAGGATATGGCGGCACTCCCCAGCCTCTATCGACAAGCGATTTCCTCTCTATCAGTGGCACGCAGCATTTCACTCGACCAGAATGTCACGGCTTATCTGGAAAGCCTGACAGCCCGAGCGTACTTCTTTGTCTATGGCAGCCGCACGCGGATGAGGGAAAAAATCGCGCAGTTTCTGCGTCGTGACTGGGCCTCGGCAGTGTCGCAAACTGTTGGTCCGACCCTGCTGGCAGCGCTCTGCCTCTTTGGCCCTGCTCTGCTTGCCTTTATCCTGACCCTGAATGACAGCGAATGGTATTGGACCTTCCATAATGGCTTGGATGATCGCAATCCGAATGCGAGCTACGCAGAATTGAGAGCCTCGCTCTACAACACGCAAGACAACATTCTCGACATTTTGAGTGCGTTCGCTGCAGAGCTATTTTCGAACAATGCAATGGTTGCAATTTTTGCGTTCGCGCTCGGCTTCGCACTGGGTATACCGACGGCGATTTTACTCGCTTACAATGGTGTGATGATCGGCAGTTTCTTTGCCGTCTTTGTCGAAAAAGATCTCGGCATGGAACTCACGGGCTGGCTGCTCATCCATGGCGTTACCGAACTTTACGCCATCGTCCTAGCAGGCGCAGCGGGGTTCATTATCGGTGGGGCAGTCGCTTTTCCCGGAGCACAAACACGCCTCAATGCCCTTAAGTCCGCTGGTGAAAGAGCCGGCCCTGTTATCGCAGGCGCCGTGTTGATGCTGTTTATCGCAGCTTTAATTGAGTCGTTTGGGCGGGAACTCATCACAAATGATATCGTCCGCTATAGCTTTGCTCTGGTCAGCTTGGTCTTTTGGCTTTGCTATTTTTACCTACCGCGCCAATCCGGTTCTAGAAAAAGCCAATGACAGACATAACCGCGGATAAAGCACGACGAGAGGCTCTCGCAAGGCGGAAGTTACAGCAGAAGGGATTAGCCCGTGAGGCGAAGCGCCAAAGGCAGCTTATTACACCGGAAGGTGCGCGCCTGAACTTACGCATAGCAAGCGCTGGCGAGCGGGCCGGGGCGTTATTCATCGATTTGATCATCATTATCGCCTGCGGTCTCGGCGCGCTTTTCGCTGTTGCTTGGTTGGCTATGGGGTTCGATTATGAGGGATGGCGTCTAGCGGGCGCCGTTTTTGCTTTGATCGTCTTTGGTCTGCGCGTTTTCTATTTCATGGGGTTTGAGCTTGGACGACGTGCTGCCACGCCGGGCAAGCGCATTCTTGGACTTCGTGTTGCCACACGTGATGGTGGACGATTAACGGCCAATGCGGTCATCGTTCGCAATTTCATGCGCGAGCTCGAGGTTTTTGTACCTCTCATTGCGCTGATTGCGTTCGCAAGTTCGGATGAAAGCGTTAGCGGCTGGATCAATTTCGCTATTCTGATCTGGTGTGCGATTTTCATGTTTTTTCCGATTTTCAATTCAGAAAAATTGCGCGCTGGCGACTTAGTCGCTGGTACGATGGTCATCCATGCACCCAAAGTGAAATTGCTCGACGATGTTTCTTCGCATCGCGACCCGCAGAGCTTCGACAACAGTCTCTTCACACCAGCGCAATTGGGTATCTACGGCATCCATGAGCTACATGTGCTGGAGGACGTTCTTCGCCAATCGACGCCTGAAGTCCAAAAAACTGTCGCTGAGCGGATTCAGAAAAAAATCAGCTGGGATGGGCCACCGCATCTTAGTCGCGAGCTTCTAGAGCAATTTTACAGCGCGCTTCGCAAACACTTGGAACAGCGAATGCTGTTCGGAGACCGAAAAAAAGACAAGTTTGATCGCTAGCAGATCAGGCCGCCTTTTTAAGCCGGACAGCATCTAGCCGTGCTTTGAGATCTTTCAGACCGATAAGAATGCCTTCGAGTTTTTCTTGTTCAGCGGCATCGCCTTCATCTTCAAAAGTCGCCTCAAGAGACTGAGCCACATTCTCTTGCAGAGCTCTGGCCGGGCTAACAACTGGGGCCTGCTCTTTGGCTGCGACAGGGGCGCTAACCAAATTCATATCGCCATCCAGAACAACGCTTACACCCTGCTCATTCAGCAAGTTCAGCGCGCCTTTCAAAGTAAGACCCCTCTCATGAACCAGAATCTGGATTGCACGCAGGGCATCCATATCGTCAGGCCGAAACATTCGACGTCCATCGCGACGCTTAAGCGGCTTAACATACTTACTAAACTTGCTTTCCCAATACCGCAGGACATGCGTCTGTAGACCAAGTTGCTCAGCCGCTTCACCAATTGAACGATAAGCTTCTGCAGATTTTACAACACGGCGGGCAGTGGTACGGGGCATAGATTTTATCTCGTTGCTTAAGTCCCTGCGACTTTAACTTTAAGCGCCGGGGACGGTTTGAAGGTGACAACCCGCCGCGCCGAAATTGTTGCCTCGATTCCTGTTTTGGGATTGCGTCCTTCCCTCGCCGCCTTCTGACGGACTTGGAAGTTTCCAAAGCGAGAGAGCTTAACGAGGCCCTCATGCTCCAGACTGGACGATACAAGTTCAAGCATTCGGTCAAGCAGGTCAGAGGATTCCTGTCGCGTTAGACCCACATCGCGCACAATTGCGTCTGTCAGTTCCATTCGTGTCAGGGTTTGCTGTGTCATCGGATATGACGCTCCTCTAGGTTAACAATAAGAGGTCAAACCTTAACGAATTGCCAAGTTCAGAGGACGAACCTCTAAAAGCGGAAAAGACTTGCGCCCCAGGAAAACCCTCCGCCCATGGCCTCGCTCAGGATCAACTGACCCGGCTGTACGCGACCATCGCTGACCGCAGTATGGAATGCAAGGGGAATCGACGCAGCCGACGTATTCCCATGCTGTGCAATCGTTGAAACGACCTTTTCCTCATCCAGCTTAAGGCGCTTTGCAACCGCGCTTAAAATACGCTGATTGGCCTGATGTGGCACGAACCAGTCAATCTCTTCCACCCCGGTCTCCATCTCTTCGAGAACCGCTGTGACGGCGCTCGCAATATTTGTAACAGCATGGCGAAAAACCTGATTGCCCAGCATTCGAACATGCCCAATCGTCCCGGTCGATGAAACACCCCCATCAACATGGAGCAAATCGCTTTTCGTACCATCGGTTCGGATATGGTGACACAGAACACCACGTTCGCCCGCATCGGCCTCGGTCTCTGCTGTCATGACGACGGCGCCAGCGCCATCACCGAACAAGACGCAAGTGCCTCGGTCAGACCAATCCAGAATTCGCGTAAACGTCTCGGCTCCAATAACAAGCGCGGTGTTAAAGAGCCCCTGTTTCAGCATTGAGTCGGCTGTCGCTAAGCCAAACAGAAAACCAGAGCAGACGGCTTGCACATCAAAGGCTGCGCCTTGGCCCGAACCGAGCTTCGCTTGAACGGCCGTCGCCGTCGCTGGGAATGTCTGGTCGGGCGTCGTCGTCGCGAGCACGATTAAATCAACGTCAGCAGCTTTGATGCCCGCATTGTTTAGCGCTACTTGTGCAGCGCAAGTCGCGAGATCTGACGTCAGTTCACCTTCAGCTGCGATGTGGCGTTGCTTTATTCCGGTCCGCTCTCGGATCCATTCGTCAGACGTATCGACGATCTTTGACAGATCGTTATTGCTGAGAATGCGCTCCGGCAAATACGCGCCGGTTCCTCGAATAATGCTACGTCGCTTGCTCAAGCGCCCTCATCTCCAATTTCAATGGCGCCAGCTCTTGCCAGTCCACGTCCAACTTCGTCCATATAATTACTCTGCGCGAGATCGGCAGCCAGTTTCAGAGCATTGGCAAAGCCCTCAGCGTCTGTTCCGCCATGACTTTTCACAGCAACACCGTTCAATCCAAGTAGGACACCACCATTCACACGCGACGGGTTCATCATATGCTTAAGCCGCTTGAGGCCAGAAGATGCAAACCCTGCGCCGATCTTACTCATCGCCGAGGAGCTGAGCGCGTCTTTGACATATGACGCAACGAGGCGAGCTGTCCCCTCTGCGGTCTTGAGGGCCACATTGCCGGTAAAACCATCCGTCACGACCACATCGACAGCGCCCATCGCGATATCATTTCCTTCAACATAGCCCCGAAAATCAAGGCCTAGAGCATCATCACGCAACCGCTCAGCAGCAAGCTTGAGCGTGTCACGACCTTTCTCTTCTTCTGCACCGATGTTCAATAGTCCAATAGTCGGCTTTGCTTTGCCCAAGACTGCACGTGCATAGGCTTCGCCCATAATCGCAAATGTGACGAGCTGATCGGAATCAGCCTCCAAATTCGCACCGACGTCAAGAACGATCGAGCGCCCTGCAACAGTCGGCCAGATCGCCGTCATGCTGGGTCGATAGACGCCCTCCATCTTACGCAGGGTCACCATCGCGAAAGCCATCAGCGCGCCCGTATTGCCGGCTGAAACAGCCGCTGCGGCTTCCCCGCTTTTAACAGACTGTAAAGCGCCCCAAAGGCTCGTACCTTTGCGCTGGCGTAAAGCAACAGACGGCTTCTCGCTCATAGAGATGACATCGTCATGATGCAGAATCTCACATCGAGAGGTCAGCCCCCGTGAGGCAAGCTCAGGCTCCAAAAGATCAGCTTTTCCGTGCACGAGGAATGAGACATCACGATGTGTAGAGGAAAACTGCTTCAGGCCATCGAGAACGACCGTTGGCGCATCATCGCCCCCCATGCCATCAACGGATAAAATCAATCCGCTCATAACATGTCCTCCATTTCTACGCTTTAACTTGGCCGCAACCTATGCGCCGCGATCAGCAAAGGCAACGACCGTTTTAGCACCTGTCTGCAAACGAGCTATGCTGTCGCGCTCCAGCCAATCTTAGCCGCCCTTAAAGAGAGATCATCCAGCGCCTCAAGTTCGATAACGCGAGCCTTTGCCCAATCTGCCAAGTCCCCACCAAAGCCCGGATTAGCGACACCATTTCGGGTCAAAACGTCACCTAATTCCTCATCAGTGTCGCCGTTCAGGACACCATCAACAGCTCGGGCAAGTCCAAAGAATTCTTCCCCCATTTTGCGCATTTTGCGTGCAATCGAAGAGTCACCAACGCCCTCTTCACGCAAACCATAATCGAAACCGGAGAACACTTCTTTATAAACGGCGTCCGCCAAGGCTCGATGCCCGCCTTCCCTCAAAGCCCGCAAGACCAACGCGCTGACAAGCGAAACAAGGCCAAATCGGCCTTCAAGCGTATCGTCGACTGCACCAATTAAGAACGGCCGCGGCTCACGCGCTTTAGACATAATCTCGAAGTACCAATCGTTCGCCGCTCCTGCGTCATTGGACGACACACCGCTCAACAATTTGCGCAGATGACCAAACATCAATCTTTCTTCCTGTGCCTAATACTTGCCAGAGCACTCAGTTCGTTTTTATTACTGCGCCCTAACAGGAGTTTCTTCATGGCGCGACGTGTCATTCTTGCCTCTCTCGCATTATCAGCGCTGACCACAGCCTGTATTTCCCCGATTGAGGATTTTCATGGCTATACATCAGATGATGTCCAGCCCTCGGCAATTCAGCCCGGCGTTGATACGCGATCCAGTGTTCTCGCTCAGCTTGGTTCACCTTCTACAGAGAGCGTGTTTGACGAGAACACTTGGTATTATATTTCAACGCAGCGCGAGCGGATCGCCTTCCTTCGTCCACGGACTAGTCAGCGTACCATTACGGCTGTGGTCTTTGATGATGAGAATGAAGTCAGTGACGTTCTCGCCTTTGATGAGACGGACGGCCAAGTCATTTCTTATGCGTCGAGGGAAACAGCGACACGTGGTCGTCAACTCTCAATTCTAGAACAGCTCTTCGGTAATATCGGTGCCGTCGGCCTTCCAAGGACAGATGAGGCTACGCCCGGCAATCCGACAGGACGGCGTTAATCTCTTAAAACCTGTAGCGAAGGCCGAACGTACTCGCGTTCATCGTATCGCCGATGCTTCCAATCGTTGGAATGACGTCAACTTCGCTCGCGCCAGAGCGATGGTGGAAGCGATAAACGAATGACCAATTTGGATTAGACCGCAGTGCAATGCCGAGTTCAGGACCAAGGTAATATAACAGCGCAGCATTGCCGTCTTCTTCAATTTCGCGCGTGCGTTCGAGACCATTCGATTCCGTCACGGCGGAAAAGCCCGCGGTAAATGCCGGGCGTAATATCACAGGACCAAGCTCGAAACCCTCGTGAACGAGAGTCGGACCAAGCCAAACTTCCCCTGACGTTCCACTGGGCCCAAGCCCGTCACCGTCTTCACGGATCGAGAGCCCCGCGTCCAAGCCAGCTCTGAAACCGGCTCCCAACTCAATCGGTGTCCAGTTTCCAGATACGCCCGCAAATTGTTGCTCGCCATAAGTCGATTCAAACGGGTAATTGTCAAATCCGCGAACACTTTCACCTACGAAAACAAAGACAGACATATCCTTTGAATCTGTCGCTGCGCTCTGCGCGCTCGCTGATGTAATCCCGATCTGAATCAGGATCAAAGTGGCGATAGCAAACAAAAACGGTTGGCGCATGAATTTCGTCCTGAGCATATATTTGATGACCTAAATCAGTATTTTGGAGCTTCACTACTCGGAAGAGTGTGGACCGACAAGCTCGTTTCCCAAGAACAATCCTATTTAGGACTGTACGCGATGCAAAAAGCCCCGACCGTTAGATCGGGGCTTCTTTAATTCGCTGTCGCAGAAACTTAGTGTCCGGCGAGAACCGCCAGCATCAAGAGGGCTACGATATTCGTGATCTTGATCATCGGATTGACCGCTGGGCCGGCCGTATCCTTGTAAGGATCACCGACCGTGTCGCCCGTGACGGCAGCTTTATGGGCTTCTGAGCCTTTGCCGCCGAAATTACCATCTTCGATATACTTCTTAGCATTGTCCCAAGCACCACCGCCCGATGTCATTGAGATTGCCACGAACAGACCTGTGACAATCACACCGAGAAGCATAGCACCAACAGAGGCAAGCGCCGCTGCAGGACCTGCAATTAGAAGGATGAGTAGGAACAGTACAATCGGCGAAAGCACTGGCAGAAGCGATGGCACAATCATTTCTCTGATCGCTGCGGAGGTCAGGATGTCGACCGCGCGACCATAATCGGGCTTCTCTTTGTAAGTCATGATACCCGGCTTCTCACGGAACTGGCGGCGAACCTCTTCGACAACCGCTTGGGCGGCGCGGCCTACAGCCATCATCGACATGCCACCAAACAGGAATGGCAACAGGCCACCGAAGAGAAGACCGACGACCACATATGGATTGGCAATCGAGAAATCGACGTTCCCAATTCCAGCGAAGAAACTACCCGGTTCAGCATTATCCTGGAAGAATTTAAGGTCCTCATTATACGCCGCAAACAGAACAAGCGCACCAAGACCAGCAGAGCCAATCGCATAGCCTTTGGTTACGGCTTTCGTTGTATTACCAACGGCGTCAAGGGCGTCTGTTGTATCACGAACGGAGCTATCGAGTTCCGCCATTTCAGCGATCCCGCCAGCATTGTCAGTCACCGGACCGAAAGCGTCGAGCGCCACGATCATACCGGCAAGCGCGAGCATTGTCGTCGTTGCAATCGCAATACCGAATAGACCAGCAAGGTTAAACGTCAGGATGATCCCGGCGATAATCGTGATCGCTGGAAGCGCAGTGGACTCCAGTGAAACGGCCAGACCTTGGATCACGTTTGTGCCGTGACCAGACTCAGAGGACTTCGCGACGGACTTCACAGGACGATAGCCCGTGCCCGTATAGTACTCAGTGATCACAACGATCAGCGCTGTTACAGCGAGACCTGCAATACCACAAAGGAACAAATCCATACCGGTAACGGTCGCTGCCGCAGTGCCGTCGGCTGTTAGGAGACCAAGTGCAACACCAGCGCCCTCCAGCTCACCAAATCCGCTCGGCAAAGCATACTGAACAGCGATCGCTAGACCGCCAATTGTCAGGAGGCCCGTTACGATCAACCCTTTGTAAAGCGCACCCATAATGTTGGTTGAGCCTTGGCCGAGTTTCACAAACCACGTGCCAATAATTGAAGCCACAATACAAACCGCGCAAATCGCCAATGGGAACAGCATCAGAGCGCCAAGATAAGCGGCATCTGCGAAGTAGATTGCTGTCAGGACCATGGTCGCAACAATTGTCACAGCGTACGTTTCGAAAAGGTCGGCTGCCATACCGGCACAGTCACCAACATTGTCGCCCACATTATCTGCAATTGTTGCAGCGTTACGCGGATCATCCTCAGGGATACCCGCTTCGACTTTACCAACCATGTCGCCACCAACGTCAGCGCCTTTAGTAAAGATGCCGCCACCGAGACGCGCAAAAATTGAGATCAAAGACGCCCCAAATCCGAGCGCAACAAGGCCATCAACAACTGCACGGCTTTTAACTTCATAGCCAACAGCGCCGACCAGAAGGCCGTAATATGCAACAACGCCCAAGAGCGCGAGGCCAACAACTAGAAGCCCTGTTACGGCGCCGGATTTGAATGCCATTGAAAGGCCAGCCTGAAGGCTGCCACTTGCAGCTTGAGTTGTCCGAACATTTGCCTGAACGGAGACTTTCATACCGATGAAGCCCGCCGCACCAGACAAAACAGCACCCAACACGAAGCCAAGCGGCACTTCCCAATTCCGGAAGAGAATGACGAGCACAACTGTTACCGCCACGCCAACATAGGCGATTGTTGTGTACTGACGCTTCAGATAGGCATTCGCGCCTTCCTGAATCGCGCCTGCAATTTCTTGCATACGTTCGTTGCCGGGATCGGCTTTCGAAATCGAACTTGACTGGAGCCAGCCATAGAGCACTGCCGCGACTGCCGCGACCAATGCAATCCAGAACCATAGGGTCATTTTTGCCCGTCCTTTTCCCTTATTCCTACGGACTGACGCGCCCGTTTCCTACAATCGCGCCCTACTGCTACAGGTCGCGCTCGCTTGCAAGGCATATCGTGCTGTGGGTGAATTTGCCTGTGTAATTTAACGTCTGTGCTCTTGCTCACTCATGCTCAAAGCCGAGTTTTTCGGGCAGAGGAATAGGTGTCCCGTTCAAGACAAGAGCGAGTCCGGGTTGTGAGGTAAACTGACCAAAGGGGCGGAAGTATTGCGGATCAAACGTGATATCAGGCTGCGTTGCAATAACGATCTGATAGTCGTCCCCACCCGTGACTTGTTCAAGCACTTCATCCACGTTTTCGCTCGGCCTATAAAGCCAGACTTGATCCAGATCGATCTGCGCGCCTCCTCCATTCGCTTCGGCTAGAGCCAGAGTATCGAGCAATAAACCATCAGAGATGTCGATGCTTGCGAGCGCTTTAGAAGAAAGACGTTTCGCATGCTCGCGATTGGAGATATCAGGGCAGCGATAGCGCTGGATATCTTTGTCATCTCCCCCATTTAAGGCGGCTTTCAAACCGAGGACGCCGCCACCGACCGGACCACTGAGCCAGAGTTTCGCCCCTTCCGCCACACCACCTGCGCGCCGAATTGGCGCTTCACCGAGGCACTCGCCTGTCAGTGTGAGGGTCAGAACCAGCGGTCCATCGGTTGAGACAGTGTCACCGCCGATCAGGTCTATTCCAAATGTAGCGATATCTTCGCTCATCCCTGCCATCAGCGCTGCAAAGTCCCCCTCATCGCGGTCTTTCGGCCAAGCCACTGAAAGCAACGCCTCTTTCGGCAAAGCACCTTTGGCGTGGATATCAGAGACGTTCATACGGACGAGTTTTTGCCCGACCGTGTTGAGAGGATCGCTGCTTAAAAAGTGACGGCCCTCCACCAGAGTGTCCATTGTAACAATTGTGCCAGCCTTCGATGATAAGAGCGCAACATCATCGCGGAGTTGGTCAGCGCCGGACGCGCGAACCAGAGGACGAATATAGCGGTCGATCCAATCGCGTTCCTTCATGGATCAGTCTCGCCTCATGCCTCTTCTGGTCGCAAATCCTTTGACACATTATCGAGGACCGCGTTCACAAAATTCGCCTCAGTCTTATCAAAAAAGTCGTGGGCCAGCGAGACATATTCATCGAGCAGGATCCGGCGCGATAGCTCTTGATGGGCCACCAATTCGGCAACGCCAGCGCGCAGAATTGAGCGCGTCGTGCTGTCGAGCCGTGAGAGTTTCCACCCCTTTGAGAGCCGGGCTAGAATGGCTTTATCCACCGTCGCCTGATGCTCAATCACAGCATTGACGATGGATTTGAACAGATCGGGGTCGGCGTCTTCGATTGGTGCCTCATCCGCGCCGACGCCGAGACGATCATTCATCAGGTCGCGGATCGCCGCCTTTCCACTCTGGCCCGTCTGTTCCATCTGATAGAGCGCCTGCACAGCGGCAAGCCGCGCCCCAGCCCGACGCACACGCGTTACATCAAATGGAATTTTCTGCTCGCTCATATGCGCGTCCATGCCACCGCAGGCGAGAAAAGGCTATCCGATATTGTTGTTGGGTGTGTGTTTAAACACCGGACACACGCCCGTATTCGCGCGGGCGCGTTAGAGCACTCTAATTCTGGGTGGGGGTCTCGGCACAGGGCCGATCGGGGGTGGGCGTGCTCGGCTGAGCCTCAGGATGGCGTGTCCCATCAGTGTGTAGGTTGTTGAGAATTCTGTGCCGTAGCGGTTTTTGACCGCGTCGTGGTTTCCCGGGGCGAGCATCAGGCCGGGGCGTCGGCGGGCCATGTGCCAGGCGAGCTTTCGCGCGCGGGCCTGTGGGGCTTTGATCAGGGCGCGGAGTTGGGTGAGACGCTCAAGCAGCGGACGGGCCGGGACTTGGGTTCGGCCTGTGTTTGGGGTGCGGGGACGGTGTTTCAGGGCCTCAAAGCGTGAGGATAGAGCAAAATCTATCCCCGCTTTTGGGAAGGTTCTGAAGGCGAAACTGGGGGTGGTTTGGATCCGCTTTGAGGGGCGCACAGGGCGC
>JBCCDF010000083.1:0-11210 GCA_039030935.1 Pseudomonadota bacterium
ATCTGATCAAGCGGACCTTCCCAAGGCATGCCAGACCCAGCGGCATATGCAGGCGCTGCGAGTAGGGCGGCGCCCCCGAGCGCCAGCGCGGTTCGAATAGTCGACTTAAGAGTCATGACGTTTGTCCTTCTGTGACAAGTGAAAGAGAGCGGGATACCAGCGGCTCGGTGACATAGTCGCCGCCATCGAATTCTAGGATGCGCACGGCATCTTCGACGCGGCGATTTCCATCAGCCCGGCTCATAAAGACCACCACATTGACGGCGCCTGCGATAAGATCGAACGGGACATGGCGCGTGGCTTCCATGGTGAGTTGTTCCAGGCGCTGAAGCGCGCCGCGCGCAGAATTTGCATGTAATGTCGTGATGCCGCCCGGGTGACCGGTGTTCCACGCTTTTAAGAGGTCGAGCGCCTCGCCGCCGCGAACCTCGCCGACGATGATCCGGTCGGGACGTAAGCGAAGCGTTGAGCGAACCAGATCCTGAAGCGAAGTATTCCCGGGATGGGTTCTCAGTTGAACTTTGTTCGGCGCGAGGCAATTTAGCTCTCGCGTGTCTTCAAGAATAACAATGCGATCCTGCTCAAAAGCTGCTTCAGCCAGAAGCGCATTTGTGAAAGTGGTTTTCCCCGAGGAGGTTCCACCCGCGATCACGATATTGTTCCGCCGCTCTACGGCGACTCGAAGCGCCGCAGAGAGCGCTGGCGAGAGCGCGCCTTGATCGACGTAATCATCAAGCGAAAACGGGCTCGCCGCGGGTTTGCGGATGGAAAAACAAGGAGCTGTGGCGACAGGCGGAAGCAGCCCTTCAAACCGCTCGCCGCCGCCGGGAAGTTCCGCAGAGACGATGGAGGAGGAAATTTTTAGGCGTGCGTCCCCAGCGCCTGCCGCCACAAGGCGAATTACCCGCTCGCGCGCTGCAGAGTCTAGAGAAGCTTTTGTGACGATAATTCCGGCGCCCGCTTTCTCAATCCAGACAGACCCGTCCGGATTGGCCATGACCTCAATTGTCTGAGGGTCTTCTAGCGCCTCGCGAACCGTTTCACAGAACGCCGTTCGTAGCATTGCCGTGCGGCGCGCTTTCGTTTCCTGTTTTGTGTCCGGCGTGGACATCAGGTTGCTCCCGAGGCGAGTTTTCGACCTCAAGAACGTGACCGATTGAGCGCGCCTGCGGAATTCTAAATGGCGGCAATCTCACGCAAATCTCGGCAAGTCTTGGCAAGTATCGGCAACGGGTCGCAAAAGCTGGTAAAATGGAGCTCTTTGATGTTCCAAACAGAAAATATCGCGCCTTGTGCCTGGCATGGTTTTGAATTCGAAACAGAATTTCTCAAAGTGCGAAGCCAATGAGCAAAGGCGAAATCTAATACAGTTTTGGTTAAAATAGGTGTTTTGGCACACGAGTTGCCAGAGTTAAGGGTAGAATTGTGGGGACTGATAATGAAAAAATTCACACTCGAAGAAAACAGCGTCACCAAACGCTATTCTTACCTTTGGCGTATGATGAACGACCGTTGGGCGTGGGAGTATCAACGGCGCAACCCGGACTATCGCGAAGATGCTAAGGCCATGTCGCCTGACGACATCTCTGAGATGGAGGTTTGTCACAGTATCAAAGTCTATAAGTCGCGCGTGTCACAATCGGTTGCCGAGCGCTGGGGGCTGATCATGATGGTCGACCCGGATCTGGGCGCCATCGAAGCGAACGCAGTCTGGACAAAGGAAGCCTATCCTGACCAAGTTGCGATCAATGTTGTACCGCGCGCGAAAGGCGAGACTTGCGAAATCTATGACAAAAGCGTCGAACTTTGCCAGATATCGCATTTTACCGATTCCGTGGGTCGGGAGTTTCTGATCACGCGCGGCAATGGTTGCCTGTTTCAAGCGCGGTGCAGAGGATTATCCCTTTTGGGGATGGAGCCAGTTAGAATGGAACTCAGCATGCCAGACTTCGAAAGTTACCAGCGAAAAGCCAAAGCCCATGAGGAAGGAATGCGCGTCTTTGGCAATGACCCAGCAGCCGAAACACCAAAATGGACCAAGCGCACTCAAATTCTACGAGATGGTCTGATTGCTCTGGATTGCCTGGAACTCGGAATGACGCGCAAGGAGATCGCCAACGTTCTCTATGGCGTCGAACGCGTCACCGATGAATGGGAAAGCGGGCGTATTCGCGACTCGGTCAACTATTTGATCTCGCGCGCGACGGCGCTGCGCGATGGCGGATTTCGAGTGGAATTGCTCGGCAGTCACCTTGGTCCCAATAAGCAGGCTGCATAACCGAGAACGGCAACACATTTGTACCTCGAAACCCGGTTCGACTCATGTCTTATAGTCAAGTCATGAGCCAGCCATCGCCGTTCAAACTCACCGAGGAAACAGTGCGGAATGCCGGGCTCAGACCTGACGATGTCGGTTATTGGTGTCTCTTGGTTGATGGGTGCTATCATCTCTTCGATCGCGAAGAGCAGGCGCTGCAAGCCTATGAAAAACTCAAGCACGGCGTTCTCGTACGATAAAACTTTTATTGGCTCAGTTTTCGATCATGCAGTGAGCCTTTCGCGTTTTCGCTTTCTGAGCGAGGGCGGGAGGATGGCCAATCTGCCGCCGGGCAGCCGCACTGCAAGCGCTTTGGCCCTTTGTCCGTCTGAGCACTCAATTTCATTTTACCAAAACGCTTGCACCCCGGCCTGGATACCCGGCGGCGGCATGGCCTTTCCACCTCCCACCCTCGCTCCTGCTGAGAAAATGTTAAATCGGAAAGGTGTGATACATCATGATCCAGTCACAAAATGTGTTTGCCAGCCTCGGACCGAGACCCCGTATGACCTTAGTCATTTGCGATGGGTGTGTCGCTGAAATCTGGGTGAATGGTCGCGCGCCCATCATTACAATTCGAGACTATGATGAAGGCGAAACCGACCAAGAGCCAATGCGAGACCAAGATGGTTTTGCCTTTTCTCACATCAACTGGAATGCACCAGCATGGACGCTAGGTCTGTCTCTTCAATGTCGGCACTTAGAATAGCGACGGATAGATCCGGCTTAGCGAACATCACCATCTGGCCGCTTCAATCTGCCTAATGCGCCACTTCAGAGTAGACGAGTGAACCCTGGCGCTCTTAACACTATTTCCGTCGTTGAGCTCCCAAGGTGACCCCAACTTTTGAGCTCGATTTTCTATTCGTAAGCGGTAGCCAAAGCACTTCGCTCCTGTCTTCTTGCCGTGTGACCTGGCCGACATTTGCTCAACTTGAAACCGCTCCATCCAAGAAATATCCCCGCTGCTTCGCAGCTCCTCGCGGGGCATATATCTTGGATGGAGCGGTGCTTCACTCCGTTTCGCCCGCTTATCGGTTCAAGCCGGTCAAATGCCGGCCTTTTGGTCCGGCGTCGACGGGGGCGAAGGGGCTTCAGGCGACAGCCAAAGAAACGAAAAGGAATATACTTATGGCGAATGCACTTGGATATGTCAGCGAGACGAAATCAGGGTTTGAAGGCGCACTTTCAATGATGAACCTTTCAGCCACGATCCGGATCGAAAGGAACGGCGAAAAAGAAAGTGAAGGCCAGCCCGACTATCGAATTTTTGCCGGGGAAACGAGCACAGAAATTGGTGGCGGCTGGGTCAGAAAGGCTAAAAATTCGGGCCGCGATTATGTCTCGATCACGCTCGCAGATCCGCAAATTGGACCAAGAAAAATCTTTGCAAATCTCGCCCCGTTGAAAGGCCAAGACGGTCGACACGTCATCCTCTGGAACCCTCGCGACTAAAGAAGAAACTTTAGAAAAAGAGCCGTGGTGGAGCGATCCATCGCGGCTCCTGTCATTGCAGTCTATATGGTTAACCCCGCCAAGGAAAATCACGACAAGCGATTTTTCGTCTATAAATTAGGACTCTAGCTTGGCACCTTCATCGTCAGAAACCTAAGAATAAGAGGAAACTGATGGCGAAAAGGAAGTTCAAATCTAAGAGAAAAAATCCGGCCGAATGGCTAACGCCGCACGAGGCAGCAGTATATCTAGACCTGTCTTACAGCACGCTCGCGCATTACAGGTGTCAGGGTGGCGGACCTATTTTCTACAAATTTGGATGGCGTGTTGCCTATGCTGAACCGGACCTGATTGCATGGCAAAATGGTCAGCGGTGGTCGTCTACATCTAATAAGCTGAAAGACTAAAAAAATGCGGACGGGAGTTGCGATTTTGGCCGTTACATCAGCTAGCGTTTGTTTGATGACCTTGATCTGGAATCCAAAGGAAAAGCTCATTTGGAATCGTACGCAAAGCGCGCCTATTGGACTATATTGGCTGAGCGATGGGTCATATAAACTGGGTGATTGGGTCATCGTCTCAGCGACAAGCGCTGATACTGAATGGGCTGAAAACCAAGGATATGTTGGTCGAAATTGGCCGCTTCTCAAGCGCGTTTCGGCGGTCTCAGGCGACACTATTTGTCGTCATCAGGCAGAGATATCAATCAATGATGAAAGCGTGAGCGTCGCCAAATTAAGAGACAAAGCAGGGCGGGTGTTACCGCGCTGGTCAGGATGCGTTGCGTTGAAAGCAGATCAGGTATTCTTGCTAAATAAGCATCCTGACAGTCTCGATGGGCGGTATTTTGGTCCAACTCAAAAAGACGACCTTATGGGCCGTGCGCATAAGGTCGACCTATTCGCAAGGCGCGATAGCGCCGATAAGGCGATCTCAATGGAATGATGGGAACCATGCAGCGAATCCGAACGGGCAAGATAAAAGCTCATGCACCAATAGGCGCCTAATCTATTGTCCGCACATCTCTTTTTTGGTGCATTTTGCAGTGAATTGCGGTGCACAGAATTTGGCGTCGATATGGCGATCGAATTGGAGGGCGTCGTCCGATGACGACCGAAGACCTTTTCACGCCGCGCCTCGGCAAAATCAGAGATCGCGGCGCCGCTGCTGGAACGCGACTTCGAAAGCGCGCGACGAGCACAGCCAAACAGCTCGCACGATCAGGAAAAAAATCGTCATTCACAGGCACTCGGCTAGGGCGCGGGAAAGCCTCTTCAACGCACGCTGATTTTGCAACCCGTCGATATAGCAGTGCCAGACTGCGCCGCGTGGTGACCAAAACCCATATTGCCAAGCCTGGAAAAATTGTCGGTGCCGCAGCGTTTTCTAAACACATCAACTACCTGCAGCGTGACGGAGTAGAACGGGACGGTAGCGGCGGTGAGATCTACACGCGTGAAGGCCGGGAAGTGGACCTTGAAGGGTTTGCTGAGCGTAGCCAGAAAGACCGCCATCAATTTCGGTTTATTGTTTCTCCCGAAGATGCGTCGCAGATCCAGGATCTGAAAGCCTATACGCGCGAGCTTATGACAATCATGGAGCGTGACCTCGGAACTCGGCTCGATTGGGTGGCGGTTGACCACCATAATACGGGGCGCAGTCACACCCACATCGTGGTGCGGGGGAAGGATGCTTCTCGCAAGGATCTCGTTATCGCTCCAGATTATATCGGGCGTGGGTTCAGAAAGCGCGCTTCGATGCTTGCCACTGAAATGCTCGGACCGCGCCGCGATTTGGAAATATTGCGTCAACGCGCCCGGGAGACTCAGCAGGAGCGGTTCACAAGTATAGATCGACAAATTATCGGCATTCAAGAAAACGGCTTGGTCGTGATCGGACCAGCATCGACAGCCAAAGATCGCTTTGAACGTGACATGAGATTGCAACGTTTGAAACACCTGGAGAAATTGCGGCTAGCCGAAAAGCGACCCAACTCTGAGTGGCAACTTCAACGCGGCTGGGATGAGACGCTGAAAGCGATGGGAAAACGCGGTGATATCATCAAAGCGATCGCCGCGGGAATGGAGCCGGGACATGTTCCAAAGAGTGTCAGATTCATAGAGGAACGACCGGCGAGTGCGGCTCCTTTGCTTGGGGTGGTTTTCCGGCAGGGGCCGAGCGATGAATTGCGTGATACGCGTTTCTTGCTTGTGCGCGATTTTGACGGGCATATGTGGCACGTCGCGGCAGGTGAGATGAAGAATGGTCCTTTGCCTCCACGCGGGGCCATTGTCGAAATTGCGGCTGTCATGAACGAGCCAAGGCAATCAGACCGAAAAATCGCTGAAATTGCTGAGCGTTCAGCCGGCTTCTACTCAGATGCCTTGCACGTCTCACATGAGCCCAGCTCAAGTGCAGCCTATCGCCTTGCCCACAAACGTCGCGTTGAGAGACTACGGCGAGCGGGAATTGTAGAGCGTCTGAAAGATGGACGTTGGAAGGTGGGGCAAGACTTTTTAGAACGCGCAGCCGCGCACGAAGCCGCCCAGGGCGCGGCGCAAATCAAAGTGATGTCATGGATATCATTAAGGGCGCAGGTTCAAGCGCTGGGTGAAACTTGGTTGGATCAGGTGGACGCCAGCGAACTCGCTTCTCTTAAGGATCGCGAAGTCCAGAGCGCGAAAGTAAAACGAATTCAATTCCTTCGCGACAATGGGCGCCTAAACTTGGATGAAACTGATCTCAGAGCCGCAACGCGAACCCAAATGAACGCCGAGGAGTTACGTAATGTCGAAATGACGGAAGCCAATCGATCCGGTCGTATACCTCAACGGATAGAAAACTCCTCTTCATTTGAAGGTGTGTTCGAGCGCACAATTGATGTGGGGCAGGGGCGTTTTGCTCTCATTGGGAAAGCCAAAGAATTTGCCCTTGCGCCATGGCGGCGAGAGATCGAGCGCTATCGCGGGCAAACGCTGGTTGTTGAGGCACGTAAACAGGAAGTTTCCTGGACTTTGCTTGGGCGGCGAACCCGCGGGCTGTCGCGATAAAAATGTGTTGCGGGCTTTTGCCGCCATTCACAATGGTGGTGAGCAAGCGGCTCCGGCAGAGTGTCAGCGTTTTATTGAGAGGCTAATAATGCGATGTCGCCGTCCAAAATTCTTGTTGGTCAGTTTATAATTGTTCTTTCAATTATTGTGACCTCAATCTGGAGCGCCACTCAATGGGCGGCTCATTCATTGGATTATCAGCCCGCGCTCGGTGTCGCTTGGTTTGAACTGCAAGGCGTGCCTATCTACAAACCGTGGCGCATTTTCCAATGGTGGTATGCCTACGAGGCTTACGCACCAGATGTGTTCGCAATCTCAGGCGCGATTGCAGCGAGCGGAGGAGTTTTCGGCATCATTGCTGCCGTCATAGGGTCTATTTGGCGCTCGCGCTGGGAGAAACGCGTTACAACTTATGGCTCGGCGCGCTGGGCTGACGCTCGCGATATCGCAAAAGAAGGCCTCCTAATACCTGAAGGTGTATTTCTTGGTCGATGGCGGAACAAATATCTACGGCATGATGGGCCTGAGCATGTCCTTGGCATAGCGCCAACAAGATCTGGAAAGGGTGTTGGGCTCGTCATACCGACGCTCCTCTCATGGACGGGCAGCGCAATTGTCCATGACATCAAAGGCGAGAATTGGGAGCTGACCTCTGGATGGCGAAGCCAATTTTGTCGTTGCTACAAATTTAATCCGACCGATCTGAACTCTGCTCGGTTTAATCCATTAGCCGAGGTTCGTCTTGGCGCATCCGAAGTACGAGACGTTCAGAATATTGCCGACATCCTCATCGACCCGGAAGGCTCACTCAAGTCTCGAGACCATTGGGACAAAACCGCATATGCCTTGCTTGTCGGGGTGATCATGCACGTGCTTTATGCCGAAGAGGACAAAACACTTTCAGGCTGCGTTCGGTTTCTTTCTGATCCATCGCGCACGATCAAAGACACGGTCAATTTAATGAAAACGACACCGCACTTGCCATGTGGCGGAACACATCCGAGTGTGTTGCAGGCGGCGGGCGAGTTGGCCAAGAAAACAGACAATGAAGCCTCCGGAGTTCTTTCGACCGCTATCAGTCTTTTGACGTTATATCGAGATCCAGTCGTCGCCCAGGCGACATCAAAAAGCGATTGGCGCATAGAAGAATTATTGCACGCTGATCGACCCATATCCGTCTATTTGTCTATTCCACCCTCGGACATCTCGCGCACGAAACCTCTGATTCGGCTTATGTTGAATCAAATCGCTCGGCGGTTGACCGAGCGCCTCCCCGGAGAAAGCGCGCGCAAAGTCCTCTTAATGTTGGACGAGTTCCCAGCGCTCGGCCGTTTGGATTTCTTTGAGGAAGCGCTTGCCTTTATGGCTGGCTATGGTGTGCGTGCCTATCTGATCGCCCAATCGCTCAACCAAATCGAAAAGGCATACGGCCCGGCCCATTCTATCTTGGACAATTGTCATGTTCGGATAGCATTCGGCACGAATGATGAGCGCACCGCACGGCGGTTTTCGGATGCACTGGGCACAAAAACAGAGCTTCGATCTCAAAAGAACTATACGGGGCATCGCTTGGCACCATGGCTCAGCCATATGATGGTGGCGCGCCAGGAAACCCAGCGACCCCTCATGACGCCGGGCGAGATAATGCAAATGCCAAGGACCTCCCAGATTCTAATGATCTCAGGCGTGCCGCCAATCGAATGCAAGAAACTTCGATACTACCAAGATCGGAACTTCCAGCAACGCGTTCAGGCCCCGCCGGCCCAATCAAGTCGATCCGCAATCAAAGGAGAGCAGGGTATAGCAGCTGATCGTGAATCATCCGCGTCAATCACTGATGCATCGGAGGGCACCAATGGGGAGCACCACACCGAATTCAAGCAAGCCGAACCTGATCGTCCTTTAGAGCAGGAGGTCGTCTCTAAGATGGGAAAAGATGATGGGCCTTATGCGTCTTCAGATCAGAACTTGGAAACTGTTCGAAAAGCAGCAGCGCTGGATCGCACTGACCCAGGCCTTCTACCAAATATGTGAGAACCCATGTCTAAACCTCGCGCGAACCTGCGCCTGTCCACCAAACTACATGCCGAACTTTGCCGTCGCGCCGAGTGTTACGGACTGACAAAAACGGCGATTCTTGAAGATGCGTTGGAGCGCTACTTCAATCCCGAATGCACGCGGCGCCTTGAGGATCATGTGATAGAAAGATTGGATCGCTTTGATGACCGGCTTGGTGGTGTCGAAAGAGATCTCGCTCTTTCACTGGAGGCGTTTGGTCAATTTGTCTTTTATTGGCTGGCGCGAACCGATCCGTTGCCAGACGGAGAGCGGGAGGCTGCACAGGCGCTCGCGGAACGCAGGTTTGAATTCTTTGTGGGGCAAGTTACGCGGCAAGTAGTTAATGACAGTCGGTGGGGTCATTTGGTAAAAACAGATGGGTAATAATCGAAAAGCCGAGCGCAGTCGCCCGGCAGATAATTCCTAAACCGGACATTAGAATCCAACGCACACCCCCAACTTTGGCAACGCTCCGACTTCAGATAAGTCATTGAATTTAAAGTAGCACAACGTCGCCCAACGAGGTTTAGCATAGCCTATCGTAGCCTATCGTAGCCTATCGTAGCCTATCGTAGCGTAATTTAGTGTTTCGAAGCCGAACAGCGTTGCCCACAACCGGCTGAGATTTAAAAGTTCCCGTTATTGGACGCCAAGGATGCCCGCTGTTTCACCCATTTCAGATATTTGCGGTATAAAACTACAATCTTGAATGGAAATTCAAAGCCTAAGTTTTGCGTTCCGGAATTGGGACGGGCTCGCGCCGAACTTTTCTTTAAAGACGCGGCTGAAATATGCTGCGTCTGAGAAGCCCCACGTGAAAGCAATGTCTGTTATGCTCCGCGAGCGCATCGTTGGATTGGAGAGGTCTCGTTGACACCGTTTAAGGCGTTCAGAAACGACAAAGCGCCAAGCGGTTTCGTCGTTTTCCTCGAACAGCCAATGAAGATTGCGAACGGACATCGCGTTCTGTTTAGCAATTTTCTCCACCGACAGAGACGGATCGGACAATCGTCGCATCACCGAAGATTTCACGAGCCGCAACTGTGAAGACCTCAGGGTGACATCGGCAGGTGTTAGGTTGCCCCGCGTTGCAAACAAGGCGATCGCAGCTTCGATCAAAGCCGTGTCATTCACGGGGCGGTCCGCCATGTTCGAAAACGCCAGATTTGATAGAAATGATCCGACGAGCGACGACGTGGGTGAACCAGCCTTCACATGTCTTGGAACGGAAAGCCATGTGTCTGGCATCCACTCCTTGAACCTTTGGAGAGGAAGAACGGCAGATATTTTGTGGAGCCTTTGCTGGACTTCAAATGTCATCGGCTGAGTCGTATCCCAAACGAAAACATCGCCAGCCTCAAGAACTGCATCTTGATCGCCCAAGCGCATATGCTCACGTCCCGAGACGACGAGCTGTATGGCGAGCCGCTCTTCATCGTCGATCCGAACTGTACGGGCAGTACGTTGACCACCGCACGGGTCGCAAACACATTCGACTACCTTAAGCGACCCTATATCGGTCGCTTTTATTTCAGCGTTGAAGTCTCGGTTTGAATTAGACTGTGTACCCCAAGTGCCGAACGTCTCATTGAGTAAATGCACCCATGCATCGTATCGCTGATGCGATACGTGATTTGTTGTAGTCCAGGATTGGGCATCTGGAACAACAGCCAACGAATATCCTCCTTACTCGCCTAAACTTGAGTACGTATTTTCACGTACACTGCTAGATTATTCGCCAAATGTACAGACTGGTAGCCTCCGCTCATTGACTGCCGAAGGATACTTGCGTGTTCTCAAATCTCGCCGAATGGCAACATCCCCGGCAGACCTAGCGACCCACACACTGCCCGCTGTCGGACGGATTCGCACGAATATCCAAGACGCTTTGCGCTATGAGTAAAGCCGTTTCAGCCGCGGATCGCCATCCTGTAGGTAATAAGGCAAAAATGCCTGCACCCAAGGGAGGTTTAGTTGGGATCATTGTCTATCAGCCGCTACAAATCTATTTCCGAGCGCACGTCTTCGGGCAACAAATTCCGTACGCATCTGTTAGGAGCCGCAGCGCTTTCGATCGGAATGATATGCGCCGCTTCGCCGGCAATCGCCCAATCGGGTCCTGATGCTGACACCGAAATTGACGGCGGAGCAGTTGAAGAGCAAGAACGCAAGACTTTGGAAGTTGTAACCGTCACAGCCCGGAAGAAAGCTGAATCCGAACTCGACGTGCCGGAGTCACTAACAACGTTCTCAGAGAATGACATCGAAAACGCAAATATTGACGGTTTGAGCGATATTGGTCTGCTCGTTCCGAACCTTTTCTTGAGTAC
>JBCCDF010000084.1:0-11202 GCA_039030935.1 Pseudomonadota bacterium
ACTTTGGCCGTGGAACGATTTGTCGAGAGCGTTTCTGTGATCGAGGGGCTGGAAGGTGGTGAAGTGATCGCCGGCGCGGGCGCGTCTTATCTGGTGGATGGCATGGAAGTTCGCGCTTGGGATAGCGCAGACACTGTGCGCTAAGGGCGACGCGTTATGAATTTAGCCGAGTTTTCGATCAAAAACCGCCTAATTATGGTGCTTATCATCCTGTTGTCCGGATTCGGAGGCTGGAATGCTTACCAAACTATGCCCCGGTTTGAAGATCCTGAATTTACGATCCGAACGGCACAGGTCTTAACACAATACTCTGGAGCGAGCGCGGAAGAGGTTGCTGAAGAAGTCTCAGACGCCTTGGAAACAGCAATACAGGAATTGCAGGAAGTCGATGATATCCGTGCGACCTCACGCGCAGGCTTCTCGGAAATAGAAGTCGATATCAAATTTGATTTTTCTCCTGATAAGTCTGCGCTTCAAGGTGTTTGGACCAAGCTACGCAATAAGGTGAATGATGCGACGGCCGACTTACCGCCCGGCGCATCTCAACCGATCGTGTTTGACGAGTTTGGCGATGTCTATGGTGTTTACTATCTCCTGACCGGAGAAGGCTATTCCCCAAGAGAACTTCTTGAGTATGCCAAAGCTTTGAGAACTGAACTTTTGCAAATTGACGGCGTTGCAAAAGTCAGTTTCGCTGGCGAACAAACTGAGACGATTTACGTCGAAATCTCCAGAGAGCGCGCCTCCGCCCTTGGCTTATCCCTCAATAGTATATTCAGCGCGCTGGAGACGCAGAATTCTGTTCTCTCCGCTGGCGATGTAAAGATTGGTGAGACTCGCGTTGAGATATCTCCGTCGGGCAGCATCAGTTCCGTTGAGGCGATTAAAAATTTGCTGGTGAGTACATCGGCAGATGGCCGACTAATCTATCTACGTGATGTGGCAGATGTTTATCGTGACTATGCCGACCCGCCAACTCAACTCATTCGCTACGACGCTCAGCCTGCTTTAGCTATTGGGATTTCCAATGTAACAGGCGCGAATGTTGTTAAGATGGGTGAAGCCATTGATGCAGCCCTAGCTGCAAACGAAACGCGTCGTCCAATCGGAATGGAACTCAACGAGTTTTACCATCAGGGCAAAGTCGTAAACGCGTCGATTGTTGATTTCTTCGTAAACGTCGCCATGGCTGTTGCGATCGTTCTTATCACCTTGCTGATTTTTATGGGCTTAAGGTCGGGTATCGTTATCGGCTTGGGTCTTGTCCTGACCATCGCAGCGACACTCGCTGTCATGCAGATCGCTGACATACCCATGCACCGGATATCACTCGGGGCTTTGATTATTGCGCTTGGCATGCTGGTTGATAACGCAATTGTTGTAACCGAGGGCGTCCTAGTCGGCACACAGGCCGGTAAGCGTAAGCTGGACGTTGCCAAGGATATTGTTTCCAAGTCAGTCTGGCCTCTCTTTGGTGGAACTGTCGTCGGAATACTCGCTTTTGCCCCTGTCGGTTTCGCGCCGGGCGACACTGCCGAGTACACGGGGCACCTGTTTTGGGTGATTATGATATCGCTTTTGTTTAGCTGGATATTTGCGCTCACCCTCACTCCATTCTTTTGCGACTTACTGTTCAAGGAAATCCCACCTGACCAGGTCCAAGAGAGAAAAGACGGCCGTTTAACACAGCTTTTCAAGGGCTTCGTGCGTCTTGCCTTGCATGGGAGATATATCTTTGTCGCGGCCGCCATTGCTCTCTTTGCGACGGCCGTTTGGGGTTTCAATTTCGTGAAGGGCGGCTTCTTCCCAGCATCCACGACGCCTCAAATTGTCGTTGATTATTGGTTGCCTGAGAACGTCGACATCACAACAACAGAAGCTGATATGCTCGCGATGGAAGCTTACGTTGCCGAGTTAGACGGCGTCGAGCACGTCCAAACTCTGATAGGCGGCGGCGCGCTGCGCTATATGCTGATTTACTCCTTTGAATCCCAGAATGCTTCATACGGGCAGTTATTGGTTCAGACTGAGAGTTTTGATGAAATTCCGGGTCTCATCCCTGTCATTCAGGATTATCTTGATGAGCGCTTTCCGAACGGCCAAGGAAAGGTTTGGCGTTTCACAATGGGTCCGGGCGGCGGTTCTAAAATTGAGGCCAAGTTCTCGGGCCCCGACCCAAACGTTTTGCGCAGCTTAGCTGACGAAGCCAAAGCGATCATTATCGCTGACGGGCGTGCAATCTCTATCAAAGATGACTGGCGCCAGCGGGTCAGCGTAATCGAGCCAATCTACTCAGAGCGCGCCGGGCGACAACTTGGGATCTCGCGGGAAGACTTTGCGAACGCCCTACAGACAAATTTCTCAGGTCGCCAGGTCGGCGTTTACAGAGACGGAGATACTTTAATTCCGATTGTCTCGCGCGCGCCTGCGAATGAGCGAAGGGGTATCGTCAATATTCGCGAGATTGAAATTCTGAGCAGTGCGACAGGCCAAACTGTACCGCTTGGCCAAGTCGCAGACGGTATTACAACAAATTGGCGCAACGCTCAGTTAATTCGCGAAAATAGGGTTTGGACTATTAAAGCCCAAGCGGACCCCCGACCGGATGAATTGGCATCAGAATTATTGGCGAGAGTCCAAGGCCCCATCGAAGCAATCCCGCTACCTGACGGTTATGAACTCATTTGGGATGGCGAAACGGGTGACTCAGCAGAAGCCAATGCGAGCCTCGCAAGTACGTTTCCAATCGCATTCGGAGCGATGATCCTAACTGTGATCCTATTATTCAATTCCATTCGCCAGCCTCTTGTCATCTGGTTACTCGTTCCGCTCATAATCGTTGGTGTTGTCGTCGGCCTCGTGCTCACTCAAATTCCTCTCGAGTTTATGGGACTTCTTGGTCTGTTATCGCTCTCAGGCCTTCTCGTTAAGAACGCAATTGTTCTCGTCGATCAGATGGACCTTGAGATCGGTGAGGGCAAACCGCGCTTCGATGCGGTCGTCGACTCTGCCGCAAGCCGGGTTCGTCCTGTCTTGATGGGGTCTTTGACAACAATTTTGGGTGTTCTTCCGCTCATTACGGACGCATTTTTCAGATCGATGGCGGTGGTTTTGGTCTTCGGATTGAGTTTTGCCACAGTTCTCACACTCATTGGTGCCCCGGTTCTGTACGCCATTTTCTTCGGTATCCGATCATCCGAGACAGCTTTAAACACGACAAAAGCGAGTTAGGCCTATGAAGACGTACAAAACGCTATTTGCCCTAGGTGCAAGTTTATGGATCCTCTCAGGGTGTGCCAGTACGAATACGACTGAGGATACCGCAGCTGCTGTACAGGCCAGCCTGCCTGAATTGCCAAACGCATGGGCGATGGCTCAAGAACGAGTTGGTGACGTTGAAGTCGGATGGATTGCCTCCTTCCAGGATCCTGTCTTGACGGCACTGGTTGAAGAAGCCCAGTCAAACAATAAAAATCTACAAGCGGCCGCAGCAAACGTGGATCGCGCGAATGCGCTCGCCCGGCAAGCAGGCGCCGCACTTAGCCCGAGCGTAACAGGGGTTGCTGGCGCGTCTGAAACAGGCGGTTTCAGCGGTAATGGATCAAATTCTGCTTTCGAAGCAGGTTTACAGATCGATTGGGAAGTTGATGTCTGGGGTCGTATCCGCTCGGGCGAACAGGCTGCGGTCGCAACTGCGGAAGCAGCAGAAGCGGATTTCATATTTACGCAATACTCCATCGCTGCTGGCGTCGCTCAAGCCTACTTCATCGCCATTGAAGCCGGCATTCAGGAGGATATCGCTAAACAAACAACGCAGTCTCTTGAGGAAACGCTTCGGATCGTAACTGTGCAATACGATAATGGTCTGGCGAATTCTCAGGATCTTGCTCTTACAAAAAGTGATCTCGCATCTTCACGAGATGTCGTCGAGAATGCCGGAGGGTCACGCCGAGACGCACTTAGAGCTTTAGAAGTCTTACTTGGACGTTATCCCGCTGCCGATCTCAGCGTCAAAAAAACACTTCCTGTAACACCACAAGCTCCGCGCGCAGGCGTTCCCTCGGACATTCTCGAGCGTCGACCTGATTTGATCGCCGCTGAACGTAATATTGCTGCTGCTTTTAATCGTCTTGATGAAGCCAAGGCCGCCCGCCTTCCTCAGTTTTCGCTGACAAGTACGGTGGGTGGCGCGTCAACAGATTTATCCGATATCTTCGATCCTGCGAGTTTGGCCTGGAGTGTCATTGGCAATCTGACTGCGCCGATATTTGATGGCGGTCAGCGTGAAGCTCAAGTCGAGATATCGACAGCTGAGCAAGAGCAAGCCGTCGCTGAGTATGCTCAAGCCGCCCTTGAAGCCTTCGACGAAGTTGAGACCGGTCTCGACCAAGGGGTTGTTTTGCAAAATCGCTTGAGCGCCTTGAGTGAAGCGGCCGCAGAAGCCGATCGCGCATTCCGGGTCGCCCAGCTTCGTTACGAAGAAGGAGAGACCGACTTGATCGACGTTCTGGACATTCAGCAACGTGTTTTCACGGCTCAGAGCGACCGTGCATCTGTGGAGCGTCTTCTTCTCGATCAACGTGTCACGCTTAACCTCGCGCTTGGTGGCTCGTGGCAATAGGCGGGCTTCGTTTCTCGATGATGGTGTAGACACATCTGAGGTTCTTATTTTGCTGACGCAAATCATAATTGGATTTCTATGGACCTGTCTGACAGTCGGTATTTCTGTTGGTTTCATCATTGCGCTCGATAAGATGCTGGATTCCACAATCCGTTTCTTTCAAAAGACCAATCAGATCCTGCGGGACTGGACGCTTTTAATGATGAGCGTCTCATGGATGATGCTCGGTATTGTGATTATTGTATTTGTTTGGGCTAATCTGTTCTGGTTTCTGGGCATCTTTGAAACTCTGGAAGCAGCCAACTATTTCTCTTTCATTTCAATCACCACCCTTGGTTTTGGGGATATTCTGTTGCCAGACCCTTGGCGCTTAATCTCAGGGTTCGTTGCGGCTGCTGGCTTTATCATTTTCGGTCTCTACACAGCAGCCCTGTTCGACATTCTGAACCGTCTTCGCTCGATCAATTCAATAAAAAGCAAGCCTCACCCCCATTAAAGGAGTTGGACCATGAACCGTTTACTCAGTGCGATCGCTCTTATTATTTTCGCTGCAATGGCTTGGACTCCGCTAGGACAGCAAGCCTTTCTGGAACGCAATTGGATGAAGGTTGGAGCATTTATAGCGCCAATTATAATATTCATGGCGTTCCACGCTCGCGGCACTTCAAAAACGCCCTTCTTGCAAGACATTTCATTGATGGCATGCGTTCTGACCGTCTCTTATTTGATCCATCAGGTCGAGGAGCACTGGATAGATATTTTAGGGCGAGAATATCCTCTTTATGACTTCTTGAACTCGTTAATCGCCGATGTCGCTGGCGAAGATCGCTATGGCGTACTGACGCCGAGTGCTCTTTTTTATGTCAATGCTGGCATGGTTTGGACGGTGGGCTTTACAGCTATTCTGGTGAGCCCGAAATTTTCGTTTCCTGCGATCGCAATGGCCGGGCTCATGTTGGTCAACGGCGTTGCTCATTTGCTCAATGCGGCAGCTTATCAAAGTTATAATTCCGGTCTGCTCACGGGCACGCTAATCTTCATTCCTATCGGCATGCTATTTTATAGAAGCCTGCTTAAAGAGAGGACAGCCACCCGGATTATGCTCGCCGCAGGTATTGGCTGGGGCTTTCTTGGGCACGTGCTCCTGTTTGCGGGGCTGTTCGCCGCTAATGTGTACAGCCTTTTCCCAGTCGAGCTCTATTATGCCGGCCTTATTCTGTGGGGTCTGGTGCCACTCTTCTGCTTCAGATCACATCAAAGTTTGGCGTTTAAGTCGTGACAAATATGAAGAGTAGACCTGTTTTACGGCGTTCTTTGTTTGGCCTAGCCATTGCCTTTCAATCGGTTTTGAGTTCCGTGGCTTTTGCCGAAGATGATCCTATTGAAGTGGTCGTGATATCTCTCGAAAATGATTTTTTCACGGGATCCGATAATAATTATACGAACGGTGTGAGCCTGACTTGGTCAAGCGACAAGATCATGGTTTATGATGAGACGTCGTTGCTTTCAAAGTGGGCGCGTTTCGGATCATTCTTACCGGGGTTCGACCCTGACCTAGAACAGTCTTATGTTGGCTTCAGCGTGATCCACGAAATGAACACACCGACGGATATTACACTGGTAAATCCACCACTTGATGATCAGCCATACTCAGGCGTCTTACTGCTCGGGACGAGCTTTTTCAGCAAATCTGAGCGCTGGGTAAATGCTTGGGACATTCGCGTTGGCGCTGTTGGTCCGAGTACACAAGCCGATCATATCCAGACATATTATCATGACTTGATCGGCGCAGATGAGCCTCGTGGTTGGGACACACAGTTACAGGATGAACTTATCTTCAACGTCGGATATACAGGCGCATACAGGCTGTTAGAAGATCAGAACGGCTCGGCCGAGAATTGGCGCCTAACTGTATTGGGAAATGGTGAGGTCGGTACATATCTCACTGCCATTGGTACAGGTGCATTGCTGGAATACGGAAATGATCTACCGGATACAGTTGCAACAAGTTCGTTGGGACAAGGTTTAGGTTCCGGCGTCGGTCTGGGGTCGACCCCGCAGGACGAGTTCAACTGGGCTTTATACGCAGGCATTGGTGGTTATGGAGTCGCACATTACTTGCCACTCGATGGGACAGTCTTTCGCGATAGCCGCTCAGTTGACTCAGAGCCCTTTATCCTAACAGCAAGTCTGGGAGTCACAATGCGATACAAGAAACTGATCGTAAGTGTCGGGATCTCTGCTGGTGCAACACCTTTTGAGGATCGTGATGACGATATTGACTATGGAGCAGTCTCAATCGGTTGGCACTTTTAACACACGCATTGCTAGCGGCTGAATGTCCCGTTGGAACTCAGGCTTGAAGATAAATCTCGTTTCAATCGTTCCAGAGCGAGAGTGAGCCAAGCCTCACACGACTTTTGCTTAAATGGCAAGTCTGCCTTATGTGCATTCTTGCGCAATTTTTTATTTTATGTCTTCTATTGAGCAAAATTGAGACAGGCAAATGAATAATTGGATGGCGGTTCGAACCGCTCTTTATGTCGCTCGCTATGGTACTGTCAGTGCAGCAGCGAAAGAACTCAAAATACACCGGGCGACGGTTATTCGTCATATTGATGAACTTGAACAAGCCTTGGGTGGAAAGCTATTTCAAAGGCACATGCGCGGCTATAGTTTAACCGAGGCGGGGCAGGATTTTCTTCAGGTCGCGAGCGTGACGGAAGAACAATTACATGATCTTTCTTTGCGGGTCCGTGCCAAGGCTACGCGCGTTCAGGGTAAACTGATCGTCACATCGGTGGAAATCATGGATGATTATCTACTGCCGGTTATTCAGGAATTTAGCGGTTTACACCCAGATACGAATGTCGATTTCAACATCAGTAATTCTGTGTTGAATCTAGAGTATGGCGAAGCCCATATCGCTATACGGGCTGGTCGCAGACCGGACCATCCCGATAATGTGGTTCTGCCGCTGTTTACTTTGCAGACAGCGCTCTATGCGCATCGGTCCTATCTTGATCAACGTGGCGAATTTAAAGGAATGGACGACCTAGCGAACCATTGTTTTATTGGTGATCCGAGTGAGGTCTCTAACATACCGTTTCGGGCTTGGATGCGAAAATCCATACCGGCAAAGAATATTACATTCGTCAGCAATCAAAGCCGGATCCAGCGTAAAGCTGTTCATGCTGGACTTGGAATTGGATTTTTACCGAAGGACCAAGCGGCAGCCAATCCTGAGTTAGTTGAGGTCATGCCCAGCATGCAAAATTGGGACACCAAGTTCTGGATAACCACACATGTTGATTTGCATCGGACAGCGAAGGTGCAAGCCTTTTTGAGTGTTCTAAAGGCGGCCTATGCTGAGTTCAATGCCGTGTCGCAAGGATCGGGTGGCGGCTGAGCTGACGCGGTCTTAGCGTGATGGTCAGAGGTCTAGGAGATTGCGATATGAGCCAGATGGATAGAATGAGGGCGTTTCGCACGTTGCACGTGCCGGGGCAGCCCTTGGTATTGATGAATGTTTGGGATGCCGGGTCAGCGAAGGTCGTCAGCGAGGCTGGGGCGCTGGCTCTGGCGACGGGGAGTTTCTCTCTTGTGGGTGCGCTTGGCTATGAGGATGGGGAACAGTGCCCGAAAGAGCTGGTTCTCGGTGCGTTACATTTGATTTGTCGTGTGACGGAGACCCCTGTCAGTCATGATGCTGAGCGCGGGTATGGCGAGACGCCTGCGGCTGTGGGCAAGTACATCCGCGAAATTGTTGAGGCGGGCGCGGTTGGGGTTAACCTTGAAGACAGTGTTGGAGAGGAAGGCGCGCTTCGCGGGATTGACGCCCAAGCGCAAAGGGTGGCGGCTGCGAAAGAGGCGCTTGGCGATGGTTATCTGAATGCGCGAACGGACATTTTTCTTGCTGGTGGTGAGTCTGCGACAGAGCCGTTAATCGACGAGACTTTGCGCCGGGCAAAGGCTTATAAATCGGCGGGCGCGGATGGGCTGTTCGTCCCCGGTCTGTCCGATCTGGACACCATTAAGAGGATTTGTGACGCGGTCGATATGCCCGTGAATGTGATGAGATCCCTTGATGGCGCCGATATCGCAGATTTTGCCGCAGTGGGCGTCGCAAGGATCAGTCACGGGCCGTGGCCATGGCGGAATGCGATGACGGGTTTGAGGACGCAAGTTCAGGCCATCTTATAGTTTCGTCTATCGGCGAATTGACTCGGCAGATTGTCTATCGTTGAGCGAAAGCGCTCATGATTTCAGCGGCGCAGGCCGACGGTGGCTTATCGGACGTGTCAATCTCGAAGTCGTATTCTAAGTGCTTGTGAACAATGTCGTATTGCCCTTCTGCTTGGCCGTGAATGCGGTCGCCTCGTGCGATTTCTCTGCGGTTCAATTCTTCGAGACGGCAATGAACACCGACCCAGAAAACATCGATTGCCTCGAAAATGGAGATCCAATCCTCGGCCATATCTTGGGCCAGAACGACCTCATCAAGAATGAGGTTTACGCTGCTCTTGGCGATGGCAGCACACGCGCGCCGATGGGCTTTTAGTGTGGCTAAGCCGAACGCACCAAAGTTCAGGCGGACTCTGTTTGCGTCATCCCGGTCAAAGTAAAACCCGTCCTTATGGCCGTGCAGTTTTGGCGGCAGCATCGCGAAGGCATCATCAATTCCGGTCAACAGGTAATGTTCTGGAAGGTTAGACTGAAGCTCCCGCGCAATGCTCGATTTGCCAGCCGATGTGCATCCATTGAGGAAAATGACGGTCATAGCGACACCTGAATCTATTCATCAGACGAAATCAAGATCGAATTCGGCGTAGGAATATGGGTTGTGCCAAGACACACAAGCGCATTGGGCGATGGGCGTTGCTATCCGGCTCTTGGTATGATTAGCCGCCTTAGATGACCTTAACGCCGTATAATTGCCCGATGTCTGAGGCGCGGGCCTTAGAGTTGATCGATTGGCTTGGCCTCGAGTCTGACGATTTCGTTTTGGATGCAGGGTGTGGTCGCGCGGCTTTTTTGATGGAGGTGCTGAGGGCTTCGGGGAGTATGGGTTTTGGCGTTGATATCGATGCCGCTGCGCTAGCGATAGCCGAACAGGACGGCGCCGATTTGATCCAAGCTGGACACCTCACTTTGAGCAAAGCCGATCTTCAAAGCGGTATTTCTGAGGATAAGGCGTTTCAAGCGAGCGTGTGTTTAGGGTCGACCCATGCTTTTGAAGAAGGTGAAGCGGCCTTTCCATCGGCTTTGACACAGCTCAGCCAGTCCACGCGATTTGATGGTCGCATTTTGATTGGTGAGTGTTTTTGGAAAACAGTGCCAGCGGCAGAGTATCTGACTATTTTGGGCGAGCCTGTCGGTATTTATCGAAGCCATGACGAGAATCTAGCGTGCGTTGAACAGATCGGTCTGCGCGTGCTTAAGAGCTCGGTTTCGACTGATCGGGAATGGGATCGATTTGAGCGAGATCATCTGCGCCGCGCGGAGATGAAAGTGCAGGAGAGCCCCGCCGATGAAGTCGCGTTTGCCAGCCTAGAGGGCCATCAAGAATGGTATTCGGCCTATGAGCAATGGGGCCGATCAACGCTTGGGTTTGGCTTTTATCTGATAGACAAAAGCTAAACTCGAAGGATCGCTGCGAGCATTTCTACAGATCACCCTGCCAGCGTTTAAGCCACCGCCATCTCAGTTTTCGCAGCCTCACGGATCATGTCGCTCGCTTTCTCTGCAATCGCAATCGTCGGTGCGTTCGTGTTGCCGCTGACAAGGCGGGGCATGACTGAGGCGTCAACCACGCGTAGACCCGCGACGCCTCGCACGCGGAGTTTGTCGTCGACCACGCCCATTGTGTCACCTTCAGGGGCCATTTTGCAGGTGCCAACGGGGTGGTAGATTGTGCCGCCGGTCTCGCGCGCGAAAGCGAGGAGTTCGTCATCGGTTTGCAGCGCTTCACCCGGCTCCATTTCATGCTCGAGATATTTGGCGAGAACCTCTTGCTGTGCGAACTTACGCGCCCAACGTAGGCCAGCGACGGCGGTCTGCTGGTCGAGCGGATCGTGCAGATAGTTGGGCAGGATCGCTGGATGCTGGTCATGGCTTGCAGATTTGATGTGGACGCTGCCGCGGCTCTCTGGGCGAAGCTGGCAAGGCGCAATGGTCAGGCCGGGTTCTTTTTCGAGCTCCATGTCGCCGGTTTCGGTCATTTTCTTGAGGTCCATCGTGGCGGGCAGAATGTGATACTGCACATCCGGCGTCGCGAGTTCGGGCCGGGTCTTAACGAAAGCGGCGATGTGGGCGGCCGAGAGGGTCAGCATGCCCTTGCGCTGGGTCAGCCATTTGAAGACTTCGCCAACCAAGCTGAGGCCCCGCGACTGGCTGTTCACCGAGGGCGCGCCTTTCTTCATGCGGTAGCGATTGCCGAGGACGAAATGGTCCTGCAGGTTTTCGCCGACGCCGGGCAAAGCTGAGACGACATCGATGCCTTTGGATTGCAGAAGCTCCGGATTGCCGATGCCTGATAGCTCAAGCAGTTGTGGGCTGTTAATTGCACCGCCCGAGAGGAT
>JBCCDF010000085.1:0-11136 GCA_039030935.1 Pseudomonadota bacterium
CCGGGTTGAGTCCTTTCGGGCAGACCTGCGCGCAGTTCATGATTGTGTGGCAGCGATAGAGCTTGAAGGGGTCTTCGAGGTCATCAAGGCGTTCACCTGTTGCTTCATCGCGCGAGTCGATGAGCCAGCGATAGGCTTGTAGCAATGCCGCCGGGCCGAGATACTTGTCACCATTCCACCAATAGGATGGGCAGGAGGTCGAGCACGAGGCGCACAAGATGCACTCGTAAAGCCCGTCGAGTTCGGCGCGATCTTCCTCAGATTGCGTCCACTCCTTTTCCGGCTCCGGCGTGTCGGTTTTCAGGAAAGGCTGCACATAGGCGTGCTGGGCGTAGAAATTGGTAAGGTCCGGGATCAGATCTTTGATGACCGGCTGGTGTGGCAGAGGCGCAATCGTGATGACTTTGGAGGCCACCTCATCCCAGCCGCGCGTACAGGCAATCGTATTATGGCCGCCAATATTCATCGCGCAGGACCCACAGACGCCCTCACGGCAAGAGCGGCGGAAGGCGAGCGTCGGATCGATCTTATTTTTGATGTAAATCAGAATGTCCAAGACCATCGGGCCGCAATCAGTGACATCGACGAAAAAGCGGTCCCAACGCGGTTTTTCGGTGTCTTCGGGACTGTAGCGATAGATGCGGAACTGGCGCAGATTCTCTTCGGCTGCGCCTTGGGGCTTCGGCCAGATCTTACCTTTACCGATCTTGGAGTTCTGGGGGAGCGTGAGCTGAACCATGCGTGCGTTTTGTCCTTAGTAAACCCGAACCTTGGGTTTGATGTATTCGATTTCGTTCGACATCGTGTAGTCGTGGACCGGGCGGTAATCGATTTTCACGTCATCACCTTCGGATGACCATGCGAGCGTATGCTTCATCCAATCCTTATCGTCGCGTTCCGTGTAATCCTCACGGGCATGTGCACCGCGACTTTCTTTGCGGTTTGCCGCTGAGTTCACCGTCACGACAGCTTGATCGATGAGATTATCGAACTCAAGCGCCTCTAAGAGGTCCGTATTCCAGATCATGCCGCGATCTTCGACTTTCATGTCAGAGACTTTGGATTTCACAGCATCAATGCGCTCAACGCCTTCGTCGAGAATTTCCCCTGTGCGGAAGACGGCGCAGTTTTCTTGCATCGCGACCTGCATTTCAAGACGGAGGTCAGCGACGTGAGTGTCGCCATCGGCATTTCTGATGCGGTCGAAGCGCTCAATATGACTATCAGTCAGCGTGTCACGCATGGTTGGTTGGCCTGCGCCTGCTTCCAAAGTTGCGCCACAACGCAGACCGGCTGCACGCCCAAAGACCACGAGGTCAATGAGGGAGTTCGAGCCGAGACGGTTGGCCCCGTGGACCGACACACATGCGGCTTCACCCACAGCCATAAGGCCTTGGACAACTGCGTCAGGGTCGCCGCCTTTTTTGGTGAGGACTTCGCCATGATAATTGGTCGGAATGCCGCCCATATTGTAGTGGACTGTCGGCAGGACCGGGATCGGCTCACGGGTCACATCAACACCGGCGAAGACTTTCGCCGTTTCTGAAATGCCGGGCAAGCGAGCCGCGAGGGTTTCTGGTGGCAAATGTTCGAGATGAAGGAAGATGTGGTCTTTCTTTGGACCGACACCACGCCCTTCGCGGATCTCAATCGTCATGGAGCGCGAAACCATATCGCGAGGCGCAAGGTCTTTCACGCTTGGCGCATAGCGCTCCATGAAGCGTTCGCCCTCTGAATTGGTCAGATAACCGCCTTCACCGCGCGCGCCTTCTGTGATCAGGCAGCCTGCGCCATAAATACCGGTCGGATGGAATTGGATAAATTCCATGTCTTGAAGCGGCAGGCCAGCGCGAAGGACCATCGCGTTGCCGTCGCCTGTGCAGGTGTGCGCCGACGTACAAGAGAAGAAAGCACGACCATAACCGCCTGTTGCGAGGATCGTTTTCTGCGCGCGGAAACGGTGCAGTGTGCCATCGTCGAGCTTCCACGCGGTCACGCCTCGACAGACACCCTCTTCGTCCATGATCAGGTCCATGGCGAAGTACTCGATGAAGAACTCGGTGTCGTTTTTCACGCACTGGCCATACAGCGTGTGCAGCATGGCGTGGCCGGTGCGGTCGGCCGCCGCGCAGGTGCGCTGGACCGGAGGGCCTTCGCCCATTTCTGTCGTATGACCACCGAATGGACGTTGGTAGATTTTGCCATTTTCATTTCGGCTAAAAGGCATGCCCCAATGCTCAAGTTCATAGACAGCAGCAGGCGCTTCGCGCGCGAGGTACTCAATCGCGTCTTGGTCGCCGAGCCAGTCTGAGCCTTTGACCGTGTCATACATGTGCCAGCGCCAATCATCGGGCCCCATATTGCCCAGGGACGCGGCAATACCGCCTTGAGCAGCGACCGTGTGAGAACGCGTTGGGAAGACTTTCGTAATGCAGGCTGTCTTCAGGCCAGCTTGAGCTGCCCCCAGAGCTGCCCGTAAACCTGAGCCGCCTGCGCCAATAACGACGACGTCATATGTGTGATCAATGAACTCGTAATCGCTCATAAATTCCCTTCCATCGAATCTCAGGCGCCAGCCCCGATCCAAATTTTTAAAACTGACAACACAGCGGCGGCCATCAATGCAAACACAGCAAACGTGTTCAGAATGAGAAGCGCCTGTCGTGTGCCACTCTTACCAATGTAGTCTTCAATGACAGTCTGAAGCCCGAGGCGCATGTGATAAAGCGCCGCAGAAAACAGCAAAATAAGCAAAATTGCATTCCACGGTTTTGCAGTCCAAGTGAGAGCACTCGCATAGCCTGCTTTTGTCGCGTGGATGATAGAGAAAATGAACCATGGGACGAGCACGGCGAGGGCGATTGCGGTGACGCGCTGGTGGATAAAGTGCTCTGTTCCAGCTTGGGCTGAGCCAAGACCGCGAACACTTCCCATCGGCGTTGATTTACGTGTCATGCTTGCTTTCCCCCTTATGTCGCGAATACGGCGTAACCATAGATCGCTGCCGCAGCGACGATGGAGAAGCCAAAATTAGCGATCGAGATCAGGCTGGCCGTGTTCGGGTTGAACCCAATTTTCGGGCCATCCCAAAACAGATAACGGATACCGTTTGCGAGATGGAACATAACCGCGACAGCCCATGCGAAGAGAACGATCTGAGCCAGCGGATGGTTGATGATATAATCTGCAATCGCATAGGCTTCAGGACCGCTCGCAAGAGCAACGACCCACCCTGTGATGAGGAACGCCCCGAAATACATCGCGACGCCGGTCGCGCGGTGAATGATTGAGGCAAGCATCGTCATGTGGAAGCGCCACACTTGCAGATGTGGGGAGAGGGGACGAGGATCTGTCCAACCGCTTCCAGCCATAAAATACTCCGTATCTCACATAAGATATAAGATGGGTTTTTCTTATGTCACTGAGCGCCTGTCAACGCGACAAAAGCCCTAAAATACTTGAATGTTTGCAAATGATTGTCACGCTCACGCATACGTGTTCCGCATAACTGTTTTCAGGCTTCAACCGCTACAGGAATTTCATCGCGGTGACATCTTTTGCACATCGCAACTGATGAAAGGAGCGCGATATGATTGATATTCGACGGTTCTCCGATTTGGGTACATTCGAGAATGACTGGCTCGATGCTCATTATCACTTCTCATTCTCGGGTTACTATGACCCGAACCGCATGAGCCACGGCAAACTGCGTGTCTGGAATGATGATACGATGAAGCCGGATACGGGCTTCCCGCCTCATGGCCATCGTGACATGGAGATCATCACCTATGTTCGCAAAGGGGCCATCACGCACAAAGACAGCATGGGCAACACTGGCCGAACCGAGGCTGGCGACGTGCAAGTTATGAGCGCTGGAAACGGCGTGCAGCATTCGGAGTGGAACGCAGAAAACGAAGACACAACGCTGTTTCAAATCTGGATCGAGCCTGCTGAAGCAGGTGGCGCACCGGATTGGGGAGCGAAAGCCTTCCCTAAAGCGGATCGGTCCGGTGAATGGGCGGTTCTCGCGAGCGGCAATGGCGACGATGGTGCTCTGCGTATCCGCCAGGACGCCAAGATTTTGGGCGCGACGCTGAAGACAGGTGAAAGCCTCGATTATGAGGTCAAATCCGGTCGGTATGGCTATTTCGTTTTGGCGGCTGGGTCTGTTGAAGTGAATGGTGAGGTCCTGAATGCTCGCGATGGTGCGGCTGTAACAGGCGCTGAAATCATCACGCTGAAAGCCCTCGCAGATGCGGAAATCGTCTTTGTGGATACGATTTAACGCGCTTGTGATCGCCAAAAATTAGACCCCTCCGGTATTTTAAGCTATATCGGAGGGGCTACTGTATGGAGGCTTCTCATGAAAACGCTCTTCTTCGCCACGATGGCTCTGGCTTTTGCTCCGCTCGCTCAGGCGACGACGGTTAATGTCAGCTACAGTGAGGACTTCGCTGAAAAGCTTGATCAAGATTACGGAGAGCGTGAGGGTGAACGTCTGGTGGAGAAAATCACCAAAGACCTGACCAGTGAGTTTTCTGAGCGTGATCTAGATGTTGCTCGCATTGAGGTCACCATTATCGACGCAAAACCTAATCGCCCAACTTTCAAACAGCTTGGTGATACGCCCGGTCTCGACGGATTCCGATCTCGCTCTCTGGGTGGAATGTCGCTCGAGGGCACGGCCTTTGACACCGATGGAAATGAACTGGGTGCGAAATCCTATCGTTATTTCGAGACCGATATCAGACAGGTCATTGCAACTGGCACTTGGGGGGATGCGCGTCGCGCGTCTGACCGTTTCGCGAGGCGCTTTGCGAAAGAGCTTGCTGGTTAGACGTTACGTGTTGGGGCCTATTGGTACTCGACCGCCACATTGTAGGTCCCTGCATAGTCGCCGCTAGGCTGGTTTGCGTTGACGACTAATTCGCCGCCCACACAGAACTCATCATAGCCATTCGCCAGAAAGCCAACCGGCACCGAGGATGTCATATTCTCAATCGTCATAGTGTCGGTGCCGTTCGCGACCGTCATCGCGTTTGGAATGGAGACAACAAAGAAGCGGTTTTCTTCCCCGGTGACACCAAATCGCGCGGCATGATAATCATTGGTGAGACAGCTGGCATTAGCGGGACACTGACGCGCGCCTTCCGGAGAGAGCGTGATGCGGGCTGTTCCCGCGGTTGGCGGGACAATCGAGCCGAAATAGAGGCTCGACCATTCTATTGCGTAGAGCTCTGGCACGGGTGGTGCGACTGAGTTGAGCCCCGCGCTAAAGAACCGTTCTTCAGAGGCGATGATTTCAAGAGGGATCGTGATCTCTGCGCCTGCGCTTCCTGTTGCTTCGACAGGCTTTGCTAAAGCCGTAGGTAAAGACCCAAAGAGGATCAGAATGGCGAATTGAAGACGCATTTGAAGGAACCTTTGGGCCATAAGTGCAGGTAAGGCGGCAAGCCTTACGATAGTGTTTCTATTTAAGGTAGAATTATAGTCGATCCCACCGAAATCTTCGAGTCTTTTCCCTTGTCTGGAGAAATTTGGCATGTGGATTGCCAGTCGCAAGTGTGGATTAGACAGGAGACTTTCGGATGCCAACTGTTTTCAAGACTTTGATTGCCTGCGGTCTAGCCTGTGCAGCACTCGAGCTTACCCCCAGCCACGCCGAGACGGAGCGTGGCCAGTATGCGCTGCAGATTACTTTGGAAGAGAATGGTGAAATTCTCGATCAGCCAAAGATCATTGTCGAGCAGGGCAAAACCTATTTTGTGTCTCTGTCAGGTCGCTCAGACTATGATTTCAGGATTAGCATTCCGGCCGATACACGTTTGGCTGTACAGGAACAGTTTGAAAGAGATCTCGGAGGACATGCGTCGAACTTCATAGTCGTCAATTCGCGCCTGTCTTTTGAGACCGCAGACCTCCCCGCCGATATCCATGAAGATGCGCGCGAAGTGAATTCAAGCCTGTTATTACTGAAAACCGGGCGTCCAATCCGCTCGGACATTCCGATGGAGACCCGCCATCTCGTCTCTGAAAGCGGAACCAAAATCGAAACGCTTGCCATCACAGTTGAGGCAAACCCGTTTAACGCCTCGACCTAGAGTTCGATTTTTCGACCTTGCCGTTGCGATATCCCCTTTCGCAGAGGCAAGCAGCGTGTTTTATCCGGATAAAATATAAAACTCCGGAGGATTTTAATGTCAGCTGTCGCCCCTTTGCCAGATGCTTGGCCCGTTTTATCGATCGCTCATGCGAATGCCGGATTAGCGGCCTCTGAATCGCCGCTCCATTTGGCCGATGGGAAAGTCTACGGCGTGCCGATGAAGATCTATGACCAAGCCCCGCCAACGATCCGGTTTATTCTGGAGATGGCAGAACCGCAGTTCGCGGATGCTGACTACATCGTCTATGAGGATGAGCGTGTCACGTTTTCAGCGATGACCCGTGCGGTTGAGCACTTTGCGAAAATCCTGACGGAAACCTACGGCGTAAAAAAGGGTGACCGCGTCGCCATTATCATGCGTAATTATCCACAATGGCCGGTTCCCTTCTTCGCGGCACTGTCCATTGGCGCCATAGCAACGCCGATGAACTCATGGTGGACCGGCGAAGAGCTGGAATACGGATTGAAAGATAGCGGCGCAAAGATCGCGGTTGTCGACACGCAGATCTATGAGCGCGTGCGGGAGCATATGGGCGCTTTGCCGGACCTAGAGGCGGTGATTATCGCGCGCGATGACAATGAAGAGCATGGCGATCCTCGGGTGACATCGATGGAGAGCCTGATCGGGCCTGCACCCTCATGGGCCGGTCTTGAGAAGATTGGTCTGCCGCTCGTGGACCTTGTCCCGGATGATGATGCGACAATTATGTATACGTCCGGAACGACGGGGCGTCCGAAAGGGGCGCTTGCCTCACATCGGGCGATCATTTCGAACATGCTGAACTCGATGACGTGTCAGGCGCGGATGCTTCTAAGACGCGGTGAAGCCTTGCCGGAGCCGGGTGAACGCGAGCCGGGGGCAACGCTTCTGGCGATTCCGTTCTTTCATGCCACAGGGGCGTTCGCGATCCTGATCCCGACCATGCTTCGCGGCGATAAGATCGTGTCTATGTATAAGTGGGATGCTGGTAAGGCGCTGCCGATCATTGAAGCTGAAAAGGTGACAGCCGTTGGCGGCGTGCCTGCGATTGCCTGGCAAATTCTTGAGCATCCTGATCGGGATAAGTATGATCTATCCTCGATTGCAGCAGTTTCCTATGGCGGGGCACCGTCTGCGCCGGAATTGGTGGCGACGATCAAGAAGCGCTTCCCAGAAGCCGCACCTGGCAATGGTTGGGGGATGACGGAAACCTGTGCGACCTCAACGCTCAATCTGGGTGAGGATTATGTGAACCGGCCCGATAGTGCGGGTGCGCCTCCCGGCGCTGTTGAGCTGAAAGTCTGTGTGCCCGGTGATGGGGAAGGCAAAGCCCTGCCTCAAGGCGAGGTCGGTGAGCTTTGGGTCAAAGGCCCAATGAATTGCAAGCTTTACTGGAATCGTCCTGACGCGACCGCTGAGACCTTTAAGGATGGCTGGGTGGTGACGGGCGATCTGGCTTATATCGATGAAGAAGGTTTCTTATTCCTCGTTGACCGAGCCAAGGACATGCTGATCCGCGGTGGCGAGAATGTATACTGCATCGAGGTAGAGAGCGCGCTCTATGATCACCCCGCCGTGATGGACGCGGCTGTTGTCGGGATTCCGCACAAGGTTCTGGGTGAAGAAGTTGGGGCTGTGGTCCAATTGAAGCCCGGCACGAACGTCACTCAGGATGATCTTCGCGCGCATGTCGCCGAGCATTTGGCGGCGTTCAAGGTTCCAGTCGAAATCCAGTTTGAGGCTGAGCCTCTGCCTCGCAATGCCAATGGTAAAATCCTGAAGCCTGTTTTGAGAGAGCGGTTTATGGCGCGCGGCTAAGGCTGGAGAGATGACGGACGACTATCCCAGCTCAAGCGGTGCGGATGGAAAGCCCATCGCTTTAGAGGATCGGCCTGTGACCGATGATGGGCGTCGGTATTCGCCGTCGATTTCTCGCAATAAAGACGTGATCGCAGAGGTTTTTGCGGATGTGATGCCAAATGAGGCACGTGTTCTTGAGGTCGCATCCGGAACGGGTGAGCATGGGGCTCATTTGACGGATCGCTTGCCGGAGCTGTGTTGGACCTATTCCGATATCGATCAGGAGAGCCTGAAGAGCCAAGCGGCTTGGCAGGCGGCGAGCGGTCATGAGCAGTTGTTTGGGCCTCTCACTCTTGATGTGACGGAAGAGGGTTGGGCGATGTCACTTCTGGGTCAGTTTGATGCCATTTTCTGCGCGAATATGATCCACATCGCTCCTTTTGAGGCGGCGATTGGCTTGTTTAAAGGCGCGGGCATACTGCTTAGTCAGGGTGGGCATCTGATGCTTTACGGCCCATTTGCGCGCGACGGGATGATAGCGCCCTCGAATGCTAATTTTGATGAGAGTCTGAAGCGACGCGACCGACGCTGGGGCGTGAGAGATCTTGAGCGCGATATTGTTCCTCTCGCGGAAGAGAGTGGTCTTCGTCTATCTAGAGTTATAGAGATGCCCGCGAACAATCTCAGTGTCATTTTTAAACACGAAGCACCCTAGCGCGACGAGAAACAACGGCCTAAGGGCGGAGCATGTCACCCTCGCTTCGTCTTGGCCTCCTTTCAGGGCTCGGTTGCTACTTCATTTGGGGCTGCCTGCCGCTCTATTTCCGGGTGCTAGGCCATATTGCGCCTGATGAGATGTTAGCGCATCGCATCATTTGGAGTGTGCCCACAGGTCTTGCCTTTATCGCGCTTGCGAAAAACTGGGACGCGCTGAAAGCGGCTCTGACATGGCGCAGGATTGGCTATCTCAGCGTGACGGCGCTCTTGATTGGCTTGAACTGGTTGATTTACATTTGGGCGGTTGCCCAAGAGCGCGTGATGGAAGCGAGCCTTGGCTATTATATCAATCCGCTCGTCAACGTTTTGATTGGATCGCTGTTTTTCGCTGAGCGGTTACGCCCTGCGCAATGGGCCGCTGTTGGGCTGGCAACGTGCGGGGTTGGCGTAATGACGTTCGCGCTCGGATTTGTCCCTTATGTCTCACTGGTCCTATGCTTCAGCTTCGCCTTTTATTCGGTGATCCGAAAGCAAGTCCAAGTCGATGGACGCGCGGGCTTTGTGGTGGAAGCGGCCATTCTCGCCCCTCTCGCCCTTATCTGGATGGGCTGGTTTGTGGCACAGCCTGAGGGTAGAGTTATGGGTGAGGGTGGATGGGATATTCCGCTCCTCCTGCTGTCGGGCCCGATTACAGCCGTACCGCTTATCCTATTTGCTGTTGCGGCCAAGCGCTTAAGGCTCTCAACGATTGGAATGATGCAGTATATTGGGCCGACGCTTCAATTTGTGATCGCTGTTTTCTTGTTCAAAGAGGCCTTCTCGCAGAGCCATGCGATCGCTTTCGTATTGATCTGGGCCGCCTTGCTCGTGTTCACGCTCGATAGTCTTATGGGTGAGGCGAAAGCGCGGCGTCTGGCACGCGCAGCAGCCTCGGTGAGATAACATCGAGACTAGTCGCGGCCCGGCCGGTAGATGCGGGTTGCATCGGCCTCTATATCAGCGCGGTTCACAAGGGCGGTTCGCCAATCTTTACGAGCAAAGAGTTCAGCTTGGTCTGCATAGTGCGGTGAGGCTTCGTCCAGCGTAGCAGAGCCAAATTGATGTATGATTTCTGCGTCCTGATTGCCGTCACTGTCCCACTCAATCAGCGCCATCCACGTGTCACCGGCAGTGGCCTCAAGTATGCCGTCTTCGGTGAGCCAGCCATCGGGATGGATGGATCGTAAGCTGCCCGATCCACCAGAGAGCGGGAGACTGACGTCGCCGCGTACAAGCCGATTGACCTCACCCCATTTAGGATCGATCCGGCCATGATGGGTCATCAGAGCCGTGACTGCGTCTTCAAAGGCTTGGGCTGGCTCTGGGCCGTAATCGCCGGTGAATTGGCCTGTGACATGGCGCAGAACGGTCAGCGCGCCCAAGGCGGCATGACGACTATCAATATCCATATGGTAGTTCCACGTGGCGAGGTGATCTCTCGCAGCTTGGAGCTCAGCGTCTGCACTCCAATCATGCGCGAGGACCTGCTGGATAAAGAGGTCGGCTTCAGAGCCCTTAGCATAGGCGGTATCAAACTTGATTTTGAGGAGTGCGTCTCGGCTGAGTGGTGTTTCGCCATTAGTGAGGTCCAGCACACGCAAGGCACGATTGGTTTGGTTGTCTTGCAGACCTAGTGTTTCAGGATAATCGCCCGGCTGGATATTATCCGGGCCATCGGTCGCGCTGTAGGGCGTGTTATTCGTGTTGAAGATGAGGCCGCTTTGCGGATTGATGAGCTTTGGTCCATCTGTATACGGAATATAGTCTTTCCAAATCAATTCTGAGCGATCGCCGGGTAGGTCGGCTTGCCAATTCCAGTCTGGCAATCGATCCGGATACTGACCATTATGGATGAAAGCGATATTGCCGTCTTTGTCCGCGTAAATATAGTTGATGCTTGGAAGGGCATTCATGGCCATCGCTTCGGTGAACTCGTCCCAATTCGTCGTCTGGTTGAGCCTGACATATTGCTCAAGCTGACGAATTTCGCCCATCCCGGCATAACGAACAGCGTAGGTGCCGTGTTTGGCTTCGATGACGGGGCCGTGGACGCTCCGCTTGATGGTGCGTTTGGTCGGAAAGGCGAAGGGGCCGAAAAGTTTAACCTTGATTGTGATCGTTTGTTCTTCAAAAGCGCGCCATTCCCCGTCGAGACGATAAAGCCCGTCGTCTTCCGGGTTGATATCGAGGCGATAGATATCGGTTAGGTCGGGCTTACTGACTGTATTGGCCCAGCCAAGATGCTGATTAAAGCCATGCAGGATGACCGGCGTTCCCGGGAATAAGCCGCCTGTGATATCAAGGCCTTCTTCAGAGACGGTGTGGGCTTCCCACCATGCCACGGGTCCTGTCATGGGTTGATGAGAATTGATAATCAGGCGTGTTTTCCCGTCATCGCTCCTGCTTGGCGCAACGGCAAAGGCATTTGATCCGCGCA
>JBCCDF010000086.1:0-11046 GCA_039030935.1 Pseudomonadota bacterium
AAGGCTTGGTCATATCGACCGTCGCGCATGCGCAAAACGCCTCGATTCGTATACGTTTTCGCGCGGTTATCCCGGGTCATCGTTTCTTCGCGCAGAGCTCTCGTGCATGTCGTTTCAGCATCAAGAAAATTACTCGATTTGCTTGCAGCTTTTTGATAGCACTCGGAGCCGAGACCATTGCCGATTACAAAGACTTGTGCCGTCGCTGGTAGTGAGAGTGCGACGAGGCCTACTGCTATACCCAAACTGCGCAATGATGCTGTCATGATGATCTCCTTTGATGGATTTAGTATAGCGGAGACGCGACAAAACAGCCAGCCGCCTGCGACAATTTATGAGACTACAGTTATCTGGCTGGACGGGTCAGTAAGAACTCCGTATTGCCATAAAAAATTCGAATGGAGAGTTCTTTGCGTTTTTTTGTGGCTGTTCTGACGAGCATTGGCGTAGTTTTGCCAGCGCTTGCGAATACACCTCTTGGTCAACCCAAGCCCGGCGGGCTGAACTTTCAGGAACCCGCGACGCGGATTGCTGAGCGCATTATCGCGTTTTCAAATGGCATCCACTTCGCGATGTTGCTGATTGCTCTATTTGTTCTCGGTCTTTTGATTTGGGTCTGCATCCGGTACAATAGGAAAGCAAATCCAGAGCCAAAAAAGTTCAGCCATAACACCACCGTTGAAGTTGTTTGGACGGTGGTCCCCGTCTTGATTCTTATCGGGATTGCTGGACCGTCATTCTCAAATCTCTTCTATCAAGAAAATGAGCCAGATCTTGCCGCCATTGCAGAGAGTGGAAGTACGGCTGATCCGAACGTCAACGTCGAGGCCGCCAAACAAGGTTGGATTACGGTCAAGGCGATCGGCATGGGTAACTGGGCTTGGACGTATGAGTATCCAGATGAACTGGATGGCGACGGATTTCCAATCAGCTTCGTCTCGAATGGAATCCACCTTGGTCTGCCGACAGACCCACCGCACAGCGCAGAGCGCCCGCGTTATCTCGCTGCAGATTATCCGATGGTTGTGCCAGTTAATCGCTATATCCGTTATCAGACCGCATCCGACCGCGTAATTCACTCATGGGTTGTTCCTGCGTTTGGTGTCAAAACAGACGCGGTGCCTGGACGGTTGAATGAAGGCTGGTTCTTGGTGCGAGAGACCGGTGTCTTTTACGGGCAGTGTTCGGAACTCTGCGGTAAGAATCACGCCTTTATGCCAATTGAAGTACGAGTTGTTCCGCAAGCTCAGTATGACCGCTGGCTCGAAATTATGAAAACAGGTGACTTTGATGCTGCTAATCAGGTGGTCGCCGTAATTGAAGATGAAGCCGAGACCCAATTGGCGTCTCTGGACCTGAATTAAGAGGATATCGGAATGCCGATGGATGAAATTGCCCTCGACCAGGGCCACGCACATGACCACAAACCGGGTTTCTTTACGCGTTGGTTTCTTTCAACCAACCATAAAGACATTGGGACACTTTATCTTGTCTTCGCCCTGATTGCCGGGATCATCGGGTATACCCTGTCTGGCCTAATCCGCCTCGAATTGGCTGAGCCAGGTATTGGCCCGCTGATGCAGATGATGGTTTGGTTTGGCGCTGAACCAGGTCAGCAGGCGATTGAGCAGGCGAAAAGCTTCTACAATGTTGTTATCACCTATCACGGTCTCATCATGATCTTCTTCATGGTCATGCCCGCTTTGATTGGTGGATTTGGCAACTGGTTTGTTCCGCTGATGATTGGCGCGCCTGACATGGCATTTCCGCGCATGAACAACATCTCTTTATGGCTGACCACCAGTGCGTTCATATTGCTGATCATTTCATTCTTCGTTCCTGGCGGTGCAGGCGTGAATGGTTTTGGCGGAGGCTGGGTGCTCTATCCGCCATTGTCAGGCACTGCGGGCCACCCAGGACCTGCAATGGACTTGCTTATTCTTTCACTGCACACAGCAGGGATTGCGTCTATTCTCGGTGCGATCAATTTCATCGTCACGATCCTGAACATGCGCGCACCCGGCATGACGCTTCATAAGATGCCGCTCTTCGCATGGTCGATGCTGATCACAGCCGTCTTGCTCCTTCTGGCTTTGCCCGTGCTCGCCGGAGCCTTGACGATGCTTTTGACTGATAGAAACTTTGGGTCTCAGTTCTTCGTGCCTGAAGGTGGCGGTGACCCCATCATGTTCCAGCATTTGTTCTGGTTCTTTGGGCACCCTGAAGTCTACATCATGATCCTGCCTGCGTTTGGGATTATTTCTCATATCGTATCGACCTTCTCGAAAAAACCGATCTTTGGCTATTTGGGGATGGCCTATGCGATGGTCTCTATTGGCGCGATCGGTTTCATCGTTTGGGCGCACCATATGTATACCGTCGGCATGCCATCAGATATGAAGGCTTACTTTGTGGCGGCCACTATGGTGATCGCGGTTCCGACTGGGATCAAGATCTTCTCATGGATCGCGACTATGTGGGGCGGTTCGATCGAATTTTCGGTGCCAATGGTTTGGGCCATCGGGTTCATTTTCCTTTTCACAGTGGGTGGTGTGACAGGTGTGGTCTTGGCCAATGCAGGCATCGATACGCTGCTGCATGACACTTACTATGTCGTGGCTCACTTCCACTACGTTCTGTCGCTCGGTGCGGTCTTCGGCCTGTTTGCAGGCTGGTATTATTGGTACGAGAAGATGTTCGGCATCAAGTATAACAATGTCCTCGCTTACGCGCATTTCTGGACGATGTTTGTCGGCGCGAACGTTCTCTTCTTCCCACAGCACTTCTTGGGAATGCAGGGCATGCCGCGTCGCTATGTGGACTACAGCGATGCATATTCATTGTTCAATTACTGGTCATCAATCGGTTATGCGATCACGCTGCTTTCTACAGTCATCTTCTTTGTCTTGTTGATCGAATCGATGGTGCGACGTCGTAAGGCAGAGGCTAACCCATGGGGCGAGGGTGCAACTACGTTGGAGTGGACACTGCCGAGCCCGCCGCCATTCCACCAGTTCAACGAACTCCCTGTGGTAACGACCAAAGGTGGCCACTAGGCATTCGAGACGGATTTAACCTCTCGACCGAATTTAAAAGCCCGCCGCATGATGTTGGCGGGCTTTTCACAAACGCTGTATTTGTCACACTGTTTTCGAACCTACTTTTTGGCATATGAGCACTAAAAGCTTCTTACGAGTTAAGGGCAAAGGAGCCCGATAGGGAATATGACCGACCAGACTTACAGTCTTGAAAGCTCTGCGACCGTCGCCCGGTTTGCGACAGCGAAGGACTATTTTGAGCTTCTGAAGCCCAGAATAATGGGTCTTGTCGTCTTCACGGCTCTTGTTGGACTTCTCGCTGCGCAAAATATGACCGGGCTCATGCTTGACCCCATTCTCGCAGCAATCGGAGTGCTTGCCATCGCACTCGGGTCCGGTGCCGCTGGTGCAATCAATATGTGGTACGATGCTGACATCGACGCTGTGATGACGCGAACATCAACGCGCCCGATCCCGGCGGGAATCGTGCCTCGCGAAGAGGCCCTGTCTCTCGGACTGATCCTGTCCTTTGTGTCTGTTCTTCTTATGTGGATGGCGACGACTGTTTTGGCGGCTGCGCTACTCGCCTTTTCGATCCTCTACTATGGTTGGTTTTATACCATGGTTTTGAAACGCCGGACGGCTCAAAATATCGTCATTGGTGGGGCGGCAGGTGCCTTTCCGCCTGTGATTGGTTGGGCCGCCGTTACAGGCAATGCTCCACTGGATGCGTGGATCTTGTTCGCAATTATCTTCTTCTGGACACCGCCCCACTTTTGGGCGCTGTCACTGGTTGCTCACAAAGAATATGAAAAAGCAAATATTCCGATGATGCCTGTCACTTCGGGGACGAAACGCACGCGCTTTGAGATGTTTGTTTATTCGCTCATCCTTTTGATGGTTTCATTAGCACCTGTTGCGACTGGACTAGGTGGAGCGATTTATGGGGTCAGTGCTTTGGTGCTGGGCAGTCTCTTCGCAGGCATGTGCTTCTCGATCATGAATAGTACCGTCGGTGACGATGTTTCAGACGCAGGTGGCAGGAAACGCGCGCTTAGCCTTTTCGCCTTCTCTATATTGTATCTTTTCATTCTTTTCGCGGCGCTCTTAGTTGAGCATGCTTTCGGTCTACATTATCAGGTCGGAGTGTTATAAATGACCACTGAGGCACCACAATTTCCGCATCGCACGCCGGAAGAGCTTGATGCCCAGAAACGTCGTAATGTATGGCTCGCTTTGATGCTGGTCGCCTTTCTGGTCTTAGCCTTCGTGATCACAATCACACGAATTCGGGATGGAATTTACTGGAGCATGCCTGAGCATAGTAGCGACGTTGTTAGCATGCCCGATCCCAACTTTGTGCCTTTTGAAGAGCAGGTCGAACAGCCTGCTGTCACCGATGTTGAAACGCAAAGTTCTGAGACGTTAACGCTTGATCCTGAAAGCTCGGAGCGTCCTAATGAATAATACGCGTGTTGCTCTTATTGCCGCGATCGGTGCCTTCGGAATGCTCGGTTTGGCGTTCGCGTCTAAGCCGCTCTACGACGCTTTTTGCCGCGTGACCGGATATGGAGGAACGACCCAAATCGCTGAGGCTGCGCCAAGTGCGATCCTTGATCGTGAAGTCACTGTGAGATTTGATGCGAATACGGCTGGAACGCCCGTGCGATTTCGTTCGCTGCAGACCAAGATGCCAGCCCGTCTCGGCGAACACGGCCTGGCATTTTACGAGGTTACAAACCCGAGCAATCGTGATGTTAGCCTCGTTGCCAGCTACAACGTCACCCCGCATAAATCCGGGCGCTTTTTCAATAAGATTGAGTGTTTCTGTTTCGAAGAACGAATCATCAAAGCCGGCGAGACAAAGAAGCTTCCTGTCGTATTCTTTATCGATCCAGAACTCAATGACGAACGCGGTTTGAATGACGTGCGAACCATTACACTGTCATACACCTTCTTCCAAACAGACGATTTTGAAGGTGATTATTTGGGTGTGACACAAACAGCATCGCTTAATTAAGCGCTTGTCGTTTTACTCGGATGCGGTTTAAAACGCGAAGAATTTCGAAGGCATGATCTCAAATGGCTGAAGACGTCAAACACGACTATCATCTTGTAAATCCATCAGCATGGCCGCTTATCGGATCGATGGCCATTGTCGTCCTCATGGTCGGCGCAGTGATCTATATGAAGGGCATGTTCGGTCTTGAGAAAGGCAACATGACCGTCATGCTGACCGGACTTGGGCTCGTTCTGTTCACGATGGCTGGATGGTGGCGCGAGGTCATTAAAGAGGGCCGGACGGGAGATCACACACCTGTCGTTGAAATCGGTCTCAAATATGGGATGGTTTTTTTCATCGCTTCTGAAGTCATGTTTTTTGCAGCATGGTTTTGGAGTTTCTTTGAGTTCACGATTTGGCATGAAGCTCGCGTCGGTCTGACGTTTGATGCAGCGAACCCACAATATGCCGAACAACTCGCGAGATTTGGTCAATGGCCGCCCGTTGGTGTTCAGACATTCGACCCGTTCCACTTACCGCTTATGAATACGCTTGTCCTGCTGCTTTCAGGAACGACTGTTACCGCAGCACACCATGCTCTCCAGCATGGAAAAATGGAGAACGCCAAGTTCATGCTTCTCCTGACCGTCATACTCGGCATAGGCTTCACCGGTCTCCAAGTTCTGGAGTATACACACGCCCAATTCACTTTTGACGGAACGCTTTATGGATCCGCTTTCTTTATGGCGACAGGCTTTCACGGGGCTCACGTTGTCATCGGGACGATCTTCTTAGCCGTTTGCTTAATACGCCTCTACATGAACAATATGACGAAAGAAAAGCATCTCGGCTTCGAGTTTGCTGCATGGTATTGGCACTTCGTTGACGTTGTGTGGTTGTTCCTATTCGCGTTCGTTTATGTATTGCCGCATCTGACGCTCGGACATTAACAGATGGCTGATGGCGTTTCTGCCATCAAAGCCGGATTGCTGTGTAAGTGTCCGGAATGTGGTCAAGGATCGGTGTTTGAGACTCATCTTGGCCTTGCCTCTGGCTGTCCAATTTGTGGTGCTGACTTTTCAAATGCGGACTCTGGAGACGGGCCAGCTTTCTTCGTGATGTTCTTGATCGCGATTATTGTAACACCTCCCGTTTTATTGATGCAGGTCATATTTGATCCACCCGTCTGGCTCCAACTTGGCCTTTGGGGCAGCGTCAGTCTGGCTCTGGCATGGTGGCTTTTGCGTCCGTTCAAATCGCTTCTCTTTGCCTTGCAGTGGAAGAACCAAGCCGAAGAGGCCAAGTGGGAAGATCGATGACATTCCGCCCGATGCCTGTTTTGACCATTTTGAGCCTGATCAGTTTTGTGATTCTTATTATGCTTGGGAATTGGCAGTACGAGCGATATGCTCAAAAAGCAGCGCCTGATTTCAAAGACGGGGCAGCATTGGCCGTCTTTGAAGATGTTGAGGTCGTGCTTCATCCAGATGCTGCCGGAAATGTCCAGCAGGTCAACGCAATCCTGAACGGCGAAGCTGTCTGGCGGCGTTATGTGCCGGTGCTGATCAAAGGCGAGGCAGCCATGCTGGCGCTTGATGCGACAGGTGGGATCGATCCGGTCGCGATGCCGCTCAGTGCCGTGACTTTACCTGATAAGCTCAGGCTCAATGTCTTTGAAAAGCCTGCCAAGCGGGGATGGTTCACCAATTCTGATCGACCTGAGCAGGACATTTGGTTCACCCGCGACCCCGCTGCGATGGCGCAGAATACAGGCGTCAGCGCTGACGCGCCATTTCTGGCAGAACCTGAATTTTTGATCGTCCGCCTCGCTGAAGATCTTTCCCGGACACGTCAGGCAGAAAACCCTTACGCTTATGAGCAGACACGTGACCCTTTACCGCCAGAGCGTCATTTGGGATATGCGCTAACATGGTGGGGGATCGCAATTGGTCTGCTTGGTATCTATGTCGTCATGCACCAGTCAAACGGACGATTGAGGTTTAGGGCTAAGGCATGAAGTACATCTCTACACGTGGACAGGCAGAGCTTGTGGATTTCGTGACAGCCTGCTTATCTGGTCTGGCCCCTGATGGTGGCCTCTACGTTCCAGAAGCGTGGCCGCGGATCACCCCCGCCCAACCGAGCGAGTCCTATGTCAGTGTTGCTACGCGCGTCTTGAGTGCTTTCGCAGGGGACGCGATGACGATGGATAACATCCAGACCCTGTGCGCGCGCGCTTATGAGCGTTTTAGCCACAAGAGTGTTGCACCTCTTGTTCAGGATGGCGCAAATAGCTTTCGAATGGACCTTCATCACGGGCCCACGCTGGCCTTCAAAGATGTCGCGATGCAGATCATCGCGCAGTTCTATAATTTTGTCTTGAAAGCGCGCAATCAGCGCATGACGATTGTGTGCGCGACGTCCGGTGATACAGGCGGTGCCGCTGCCGCCGCGTTCGCCGACGCAAGCCAAGTCGATCTTTTCATCCTTCACCCGCATGAACGTGTCTCGCCGGTCCAGCGTTTATTTATGACCACGACGGGCGCACAGAACGTCCACAACTTGGCTGTCGATGGGGACTTCGATGACTGTCAGAGGCTCGTCAAAGCGATGTTCGCTGACCGTGACTTTGTTCAGTCTGTTGGTTTGTCAGGCGTGAATTCGATCAATTGGGCGCGTATCGCGGCGCAATCAGTTTACTATGCGACAGCACAAGCTGCACTTGGGCCTGACCGCCCAATTCGATTTGTTGTCCCGAGCGGCAATATGGGGGATGCGCTAGCAGGCTATGTCGCGGCGCGCTGTGGCCTGTTAAACGGGTTTGAAGCGATCTGTGGCGTGAACGAAAATCGCTCCCTAGCTGAGTTATTTGAACACGGTATCATGAAACGTAGCCAAGCTGTGATGACACCAAGTCCAGCGATGGACATCTCGGTCCCGAGCAATTTTGAACGACTATTGTTTGAAGTTTCTGGGCGTGACAGCGAAGCGGTTCGCAACATTTACGGCCAATATAAACAAGCTGGTGAGGCTGAGTTGCCAAACCAGATCCGTGGTCCACTGGGTTGCGCGGGATTGACCGCGCACTCTGTTAGTAACGCTGAGACAGAGGCTGAACTGGTCCGTTACCTTGATCAAACCGGTGAACTGATCTGTCCGCATACCGCCGTGGGCACGAAGGTCGCACGCGATCTTCCTGAAACAGATGCCGCAACAGTCGTGTTGGCGACAGCGCATGCCGCGAAATTTCCAGAGACCGTGGAAGCCGCGACAGGCTACGCTGTGCCGCTTCCAGAACGTTGCCGAGGATTGCGTGAACGCCCTGAAGTGTTCGAGTGCGTCAGCAATGATCTCGCAGAAGTGAAACAACGGGTGCGCGGCGCATGAGCAATCGACCCATCGGTGAATGGTCATGGGATAAAACAGCACAAACGCTGAGTGTTTCACCAAAAGCGGGCGAGGGGCTCGGACACCTCTTAGGGGCTTGGACGCTCTCCGACATTGCTAAAACCATGGATGGTTTGAGTGGTGCACGACTGCAGCGGTCTTTCAGCGCTCCTCTCGACAGTGTCTCATGCGAGATCACGCTGGCGGATGGACGGCGATTGAACTTAATAGGCCGTGCGAGCGACCATGGTGCAGCTGGCCTGATTGTTGCCGCTAGCGAAGATGTTTCAGGTACGGAACCGGGTCCGGCCCTCTCACCCGTTTATCAGCCCATTTTTGATGTCGCTGGACAACGAATTGTTGGTTTTGAAGCGCTTGCGAGATGGGAAGGTGCGGACTTATCGTCTGAGCGTCTTGAAGATACCGCACTTGCCTCGAACATGCTCATTCGTGCTTGCAATGCATTGAGCCTTTGGCGAGATGAGACAGGGCGTGAAGATCTTTTCGTACAGGTTAACATGACGGGCCAGGACCTCGCCGACCAAACCTTGCCAGACCTGGTTGCCGCAATGGTCAGTGGATATGGGCTAGACGATGGGCAGCTTCGCCTTGAGCTGACCGAACAAGCCGCACTGCGTAATACAGATGGCGCGATTGCGATGGCTCGCGCGCTCAAAGATGCCGGTGCTCGGCTCGTCCTCGATGATTTCGGATCAGGTCACTCGTCTTTTTTGTGGCTCGCAAAACTACCCGCTGACAGCCTCAAAGTTGATGCTGCTTTGATTGCTGAAATCGAAACCATGAGGGTTCAAACCATCCTGCGCGCAATTTCGATGTTGGCGCGCAACCTCGGCATGGGCAGTGTTGCCGAGGGCGTCGAAAGCCGGGACATGCTTTCGGTTCTCGCTGATCTCGGATTTGATCATGTCCAGGGCTATGCACTTGGACGTCCGATGCCCGCACGCGAAGCCCTCAAGCTCCTGACCTAAGTTCTAGCGACGTCTCTGGTTCGGTCGCTTTTGTCCAGGGCGTGGTCGTCTTTGACCATTGGGCGCTTTTGGCGCTTTGATTTCGTCGATGGGCACGAGGCCATCAAGTGAATTTCTTAGCGCTGTTGGATCAATTTCTTCGACAGCGCCGGGCCGGAGATCACTTAGCTCAAAAGGACCATATTGAGTTCGGATAAGGCGGTTGACCTGTAATCCCAGAAACTCAAGCGCTTTGCGAACTTCCCGATTTTTGCCCTCGGTGAGTTCCACATCGATCCAGTTATTCGTCCCGGTTTCCCGTTCGAGGGTCGCTGTTATCCGCGTATAGCGCGTTCCATCGTCGAGCGTGATACCTGACATTAACGTATCGAGCGCCGCTTGCGTTGTAGAGCCGTGCGCGCGCGCGCGATATCGACGTGTAAACCCTGTCTTGGGCAACTCCATTGCGCGGGCCAAGCCGCCATCATTTGTGAGTAGAAGAAGTCCCTCTGTCGTGAGGTCTAATCGTCCAATTGTTACAACGCGAGGCAGGGTTTTTGGCAGTTGCTCGAAAATCGTGGACCGACCTTCAGGGTCGTTTGTCGTCGTGATCAGGCCAGACGGTTTATGATATCGCCAAACTCTTACCGGTTCAGGTGCTTTTACGAGTTTACCTCGTACTTCGATGCGCTCTCGCCCAGTGACCTTAAAAGCTGGCGTTGTCAGCTTCCGACCATTGATCCTGACTTCGCCGGCTTCAATCAAGGCCTCTGCTTCGCGGCGGGATGATATCCCTGCGCGCGCGAGATATTTGGCAATGCGTTCGCCTTCGCTCCACTGGGTCTCAGGGGCGTTGTTTGGTTTCGCTTTGCGGTGATATCTCGGTCTCGAGCGCGGCTTTCGCGCAGGCCGGTTCGTCTCGCGACGGTCCGTCATTTAATTAATCCTCAAATTCGTTCACATGAGTTGTAGCACAGGTGCAGCAATTAAGAGACCGAGGGCGAACTCGGTCGCGATCCAAATCGGAATCATGCCCGCGCTCCGATTGTCTTGGCTGTCCAGAAGCAGCGAAAACGTTCTACCGATGCCAGCGCCAATCCAAGCGGCGGCGATCGGCATTAGAGTGAAGACTTTCATCAGCATCACTTCGGTGTTCTCATTTCCAGACAGCTGCCACAAAATGATCGCTGCAGTGAGATGAAGCAAAAGCAGCAAGCCGCCATAAGTGGCTCGAAATTCTGAAAATCCACCCGGTTTGTCTGGATCGGGATCAGCGACCAGTCTCACGACACCAGCGGCCCATTTCGGTGAAAAAAGAGACCCAAGGCCGAGTAGCGCGCAAAAACCAAGAGCGACGAGGGCGATGAGGTCAACAATTGGGGGCATATGGCGTCTCCACTGCAAATCAAAAGGGGCGAGCAAACTCACCCCTTAGATTTAGACCAGTTACAATCTGTGGCTATTTGTAGACTGCTTCCTTCTTGAAGTGCTTGGCGAGCAAATAATAAACGACTGCGCGATACTTGGCACGAACAGACTTCCCATATTGCTCCATGACAGCATCAATGGCCTTATCCAGATCAGGACCATCTTTGAGGCCGAGCTTCTTAATCAAGAAGTTCTTCTTCACCGTCTCAACTTCTTTCGGGTC
>JBCCDF010000087.1:0-10970 GCA_039030935.1 Pseudomonadota bacterium
GCCAGCGCCGAGGAACCCTGAAAGGACGGTCACAGGAAGGCGCGAGGAGTGTGCTGCAGCGTGTGAAGTCATCTTTGGACCTTTTTGTATTTTGTTAGAGATATAAGGCAGCGCGATGATCATGCAATGTAATAACATTGCGACTGATTATCGAAACACTCAGTTCTCGTTATCGCAGATATGATGACAATCAGATTGGGGCTAGCCTAACCCTCAACACTGGCGCACTTCGAGGCCGTCGACAGCCTCTTTAACATGATCGACGAACAGTCGTGCTTTGCCGCGCAGCTTTCCGCCGGTCCAGACCACTGACAGCGGTAAATCTGCGCCCTTCCAGTCCGGCATAATCCGGACCAATTGCCCTTTGGCGACATGGGGGCAGACAAGCCAGTCTGGCGCAACAAAGATACCAAGCCCGTCGACTGCGCCTTGCACCAGCGTGTCACCCGATGAGCCTCTAAATCGCCCGTTCATTTGAAGGCGGCGTTCCTCGCCGGTCTCACAGTGATAAAGGGTCCATTGCTGACCCTGCAGCGATTGACGGAAAACGAGACCTTCATGATCCTTCAACTCTTCCGGCGTTGTCGGCACACCCCGCTCTTCCAAATAGCGAGGCGCGGCCCAGATGCCGCGCTGCGCCACCATTAAACGCTTAGCCATGAGGGCGCTGTCTGTGAGTTCACCGAGTCGGAAGGCAACATCGACGCCCTCCGTTACGAGATCTGTATACGTGTCATCCGTCATTAGATCGACGCGAACATGAGGATACTGATGCAGAAAGGGGCCGACCGCCGGCGTGATCACAAGTTGCGCAAAAGAATGCGGCGCGCTAATCCGCAACATTCCGACAGGTTCTTTATCGAGGCCGCGGGCTTCGGCCTCGGCTTCATCAAACTCAGAGAGAATGTCCTGGGCACGTTTATAAAACCGCTCGCCCGCTTCAGTAAAAGAGAGCGCGCGCGTTGTGCGATGGAACAGCTCGGCGCCAAGCTGGTGTTCTAAATCCTGTATTCGCCGCGAGACGGTCGGCTGACCAATCGAGAGATCGGCTGCTGCGCGAGAAAAGCTTCCAGCGTCAGCGACGCGAATAAACAGGCGCATCGCATCAATTCGGTCCATGATCTTTATTCCTTCTCGGTCCGCCCGCTCCCCCTCCCAACCGCCCCACGGGTGCCCAAACTGTGGGGTGGTTGGGAGGGGGAGCGGGCAGACGTGACAACATAAAACGCCAACTATGCACGTTTTGCATGAACCATATGGGGGAAACACACGTTCTGCGAAACCCCTGTTTCATCCATATAAGCTTCATCGAAGGCGGAGTGGCCGCCCCAGACACACAAATAAGGAGCCTCTCCATGGCTAAATTTGATCTGCATACACCTGAAACCGCGCCGGAAGGTGCCCGCGACTTTATTGCTGGCATCGAGAAAAAAATGGGCTTTGTCCCGAGCCTCTACGCTGTCTTCGCTGAGAACCCAACGGTTCTGAACGCATACACTCAACTCGCTGATCAACTCGGCAAGTCCGGTCTCAGCCCTCTGGAACAACAAGTCGTTACCATTACCGCGAGCGTCGAAAACGAATGTCATTTCTGTGTCGCCGCCCACACAACGATTTCTGAGGGGGCCGGCCTTGATCTTGATGTCATCTATGCCGTTCGCGAAGACCGCGCGATTGATGATCCCAAACTTGAAGCGCTACGCCAATTCACAAAAAAGACTGTCATTGATCGTGGCTTTGTTTCTGATGCAGACGTCGACGCTTTCCTAGACGCAGGTTACACACGCTCAGATGTCCTCGCTGTCATCCTCGGCGTCGCCATGAAAGTCATTACCAATTACACCAATCATGTTGCCGAGACGCCGGTCAATGAAGCCTTTGCCAAACATGCTTGGACCCCAAAAACCAAGCGCGAGCCAGCGCTGGCATAAATAGAAGGCTCAAGACCTCAAACTTCCTCTTCCTCTGAAACTCGCCCGTGCCCTCAAAGGCGCGGGCTTTTTCTTTGGACCCCATATGACGTCGAAGCCTGCCTTGATATCCCCAAAGACGAATGCGCCATCACGGCCATCTCACAAATCGCTCACACACGCGTTACGAGCACTCACACACATGTTGTTCGCATGTGATTAAGGCTTTTGCTACCTAGAGCTCACAAACAAAGGAGATCAGATATGACCACGCTAACAGAGACCACAAAACAACCTGTCACAAACGGTATCGCAGGCACACTAAAGACTGTTGCCCCACATGCACTCGCTGGAGTTGCAAGCCTCGTCTTTCTCGACAGCTTGCGGTTCAAGTTTACCAACGCGCCTGAAACTCAGGTGATCTTCGGAAAGCTGAATGACTGGGCTGCGAGTCTCGGTGCAGATGGACTGTTCGCGCAGACGGGGTTGTTCAGCCAGTACACGATCGGCACAGCAGAACTGATCGCTTCCGCGCTACTGCTAATCGGTATCCTACCGGCCTTCCGTCGCCTTCAAGCGGTCGGTGCTCTCATCGCGGTCGCGGTGATGTCAGGCGCGATCAGCTTCCACCTCTTCACGCCACTTGGCATTGATCCAAACAATGATGGTGGCGGCCTGTTCTTCATGGCCTGTGTCGTCTGGGTTGGATCGCTGACCATGCTCTTCCTGCGCCGCAAGGAATTGTTCGGTCTACTCGGTGACCTGCGCCGCGCGCTGGTTCCAGGTCGCTCATAAACAGAACCGTTTCCTCCCCTTCATCAGTAGAGACCCCGTATAGGGGCTCTCATCTCCCTCAACCTATAAAGGTAAACCCATGAAACTCCGCACTCTTATCGCTGCTGGCGCGCTTGCCATTGTCCCGGTCGTCGCAGCAACCCCTGCCGCCTATGCAGACAAAGATCCAATCTACACGGGCCGCTTCTCAAACACCGCCGTCGAAGGTCACGATGCCGTCGCCTACTTCACGCAAGGCAAGCCCGTCAAAGGCTCAAAAGAGTTCTCAACCGAGTATCAGGGCGCAGAATTCCGTTTCTCGAGCGCTGAAAACCTTGCTCTGTTTACGGCTGACCCTGCCAAATATGCCCCTCAATATGGTGGCTACTGCGCGTGGGCGATCAGCCAAGGCAAGACGGCTAAAGGCGATGCCGATCACTGGGCAATTGTCGATGGTAAACTGTACCTGAATTACAATAAGTCGATCCAGAAGACGTGGGATGCTGATCGAGCAGGCTTCATTGTGAAAGCCGACACAGAGTGGCCGACTGTCCTGCAATAGGTAATCAAATTGTACGCGCTGGAGGTCATTGACCCAGCGCGTCCAAGAAAGACCCATGCGGTTCCCCTTCCGCATGGGTCTTTTTTTATGCCTCTCGCTCCGCCCAGACTTTTAAAATATGATGAGCCACGGCCATAGGGGGCGGCGCGTAAATCTCTGGATGGTCACCCGCCAAAACCTGACGCGCTTCTTCTCTGGTGATCCAGCGGGCCGCTTCTAGCTCGTCTTGCTCAACGAAAATCTCAGTCGTCTCAGCCTCGATCAATATCCCAACCATCAAAGACGATGGAAATGGCCAGGGCTGACAAAACAGATACTCCGCATTAGCAGGGTCGGCCTTGATCCCTGCCTCTTCTTCCAGCTCACGCGCAGCCGCCTGCTCCAGCGTTTCGCCCGGCTCGACAAAGCCTGCCAAGGCAGACCAGAACCCTGCGGGCCATGCTGCCTGACGACCTAAAAGGCACATATCGCCATGTGTGGCCAGCATAATCGCGACTGGATCTGTGCGCGGGAAATGCTCAGCCCCGCACGATCGGCAAACCCGTTTCCAGCCCGCTTCCGCCACCTCGCTCTCATCACCGCATTTTGAGCAAAAACGATGGCTGCGGTGCCACTCCAAGATCGAGCGCGCCGTTGCGGCTAAGTTAGATTGCATAGGTGACAACATGCCGGCCGCGCCGCGCATATCGCTGAACTCACCGGTTCCCTCAATCAGGGAGCCATCAAGACGAAAGCCTTCGCGCATATTCACCGCAAAGATTGGGTTCTCTGCCTTATCGACGCCGAGAAAAACGCGCTCAGCCTGAGGCTGCAGCCTGGCCACTTCAGACCCCAACCACACCAGAGACTGGCCATCAGCCGCGACTAAGGGTTGGCCCTTTTGCATCAGAAAAACGAGCGCTGTGTCACCTGTGAACGCCGCTTCAAGCCATGCTTCATCAGTGCGATGATGCGCAGCACGATCAATGGGGTGACTGGCGAGCGGGATATCATTGGAGGTCGTCATCCTACCGCTTTAACCGTCTCTGTTGACTTGTCACGTCTCTCGGCGCGTTAGGTCAGCCCAACCAAAAGCGGCGCGTCATCAAAACGAAAACGGCGGTAAACTCCAACCGCCCGAGCAGCATTGCAATGGCACAAATCCATTTCGCCCGATCTGTCAGGGTCTCGAACGTCCCGGACGGTCCAATCACAGGTCCTAATCCGGGACCCACATTAGATACGCTGGTCGCAGCGCCTGAAATGGATGTGATTGGGTCAAGCCCAGTCAGGCTCAGCAGGATGGCCGCGATAACAAAAGTCGCCATGTATAAGAAGACAAACACCATAACCGATTGCAGCGTATCATTATCAACAATGCGCCCGCCATATTGAACACGCACGATCCGATTGGGACTTGTCATCTGTTTGACATGAGCGAGGACGGCTTTGAACGTGATCTCAAGTCGGAACATCTTGATCCCGCACGCCGCTGATCCGGCACAGCCACCCAAGAAAATCGTGACCAGAAAGATCAGGACAACCGGCTCACTCCAGGTGTCGTAGGCCGCAATCGCATAGCCCGTCCCCGTGATTACCGAGACGACATTGAAGAGGGTCTCAATGAACCCTTCGATGGGATCAATAATCACCAGATTCTGGTCATCGAGAAGTCTCAAAAAGAAGATCATAATGGTGATCAGAAGGATCAGACCCAGAAACAGCCTTGGCTGCGGGTCGGTCAGGATCGGGCGCACCCGGCCATGGATCATCGCAAGCGCCAGCAGGCTAAACGGAAGACCGGCCAAAATCATGAAAAGGATCGCGACCAGAATCGCTGGTGTTCCATAAAACGCCTCAAAGGACGCATCATAAGTTGAATAACCGCCTGCCGAGACCGTTGTCATCGCATGAGCAATCGCTTCAAAAGGCGACATCCCGCTCGCCCAGTACCCGATCATGCAGGCAAATGAAATCACCAGATAAATCAGTCCGGTTTGTGCGGTAATCTCACCGATGCGCGGCATGAACTTCCCAGAGACGTCGGAACTTTCCAATGAGAAGAGCTGCATCCCACCAACGCGCAAAACAGGCAGGATCGCAATCGCGGTCACGATAATGCCAATGCCGCCAAACCATTGCAGGATCGCGCGCCATAGGAGCAATCCACGCGTCGTTTGATCCAGGTCGCCCATGATCGTTGCGCCTGTCGTCGTCAGCCCCGAAATGCTCTCAAACATGGCATCCGTGAAGCTCATTCCGACCCCGATGAATGGGATGGCTGCAAGGGCTGGCAGAACGACCCAGACAAGAACGGTCAGGAGGAAAGCGCCCTTTGACCCGGTCCTTTGAGACTGTCCACCAGACACAATCAGAAAGATCAGACCGACAGCACACAGGATCAGGGCACTGCCCGCAAAAACACGCCAATCTGATTGATTATCTGCGAAATCAAGCAGCAAGCACGGCACCATAGCAACGCCGAGTAGCAGCGTCATGATCCCTAGAACTAAAAAAACCATGCGTAACTGCATGGAGCGTCAATAACAGGAAATTCCTGAGAAGGCGTATATTTTTTGCGGCTCCGTTTACCATACTCCCAACCAAAAGGCTGTCATGGCATGTCATTTTGTCGTTTTAAGCTGCGGAATCTGGATGAAAGTGCATTGCCTTGGTCTCCAAGCGCTGTCATTTTAATAAAAATTTCAGGAATTTGCACCGCAAGTGACCTAGTATAACCTGCTGAAAAATATGGTATTTTTCTCAGGCCCAGGAAACATCCAAAAACTGTTCTCTATTGTTTCATTTTATATTCTACACATGTTCAACTCTATCCCACCTGTGGACAGGGTTAATCGGCAATCTGACCATTTAAAACCAATTCATCCCATGCTATCCCAATATAATCGCTATCGGGCCATAATTTCCCGCGCGGGGTTTAAAGGGAGCCGCATGTGTTTGTCTCAACCTATGAGACATCGTTAGACTCAAAAGGACGGGTTTCTGTTCCCGCCCAGTTTCGTCATGCGCTGGAAGGTGGAACACGACTATATCTCTGGCCAGCCTCAGATGGCTCTCCTTGCCTGGAAGGCGGCGGCGATGCGCTCATGCTGACCTATCGCCAAACCCTATCAAGAATGAGTCCAAACAGCCAAGCCCGCCGTGTGCTCATGCATCGGATCGTGTCCAAAGCCGCAGACTTGAAAATCGATGATACCGGCCGGATCAAAATCCCCGATACCCATCTAAAGGTCGCTGGCATCACCAAAGACCTTGTTTTTGTAGGATCGATGGACCGCTTTCATATCTGGCAGCCAGAACGCTACGCCGCTTTTGATGCGGAGATGGAGGGCCTCCTTCCTCAAGTCCAAGAGGCCATAGACGAGCCTTTTCAAGCCGCCCTCGCCTCGGGCGGTATCCTAGGCGTTATTGGTCAGGAGAAGACGTGATGGGTCATATCCCTGTCCTTCTCGGTGAAGTGATTGAGGCTTTGTCACCGACAGACGGCGAGATCTATGTGGATGGAACATTTGGCGGTGGTGGCTATGCAAAGCGAGTCCTGCAAAACGCCGACTGCCGTCTGATCGGCATCGATCGAGATTTCGACGCCATATCGCGTGCCGAACGCATGGCTCAAGAAGAGCCGCGCCTGACCCCGCTTCTCGGACGCTTTGGGGATATGGACGCCCTCCTTCTAAACAACGGCATCAATCACGTTCATGGGATTATGCTCGATATCGGCGTCTCCTCGTTTCAGATCGATCAAGACGAGCGCGGCTTTTCATTTATGCGCGATGGGCCGCTCGACATGCGGATGGGCCGTCGTGGCCCCAGTGCAGCAGACGTCGTCAACACCGCCGACGAACAGGATTTGACGACGATTATTCGCCAGCTCGGCGAAGAACGACAGGCGCGACGGATCGCAACCGCGATTACCGCCCGGCGTCTTGAGCGAACCTTCGACACGACACTTGATCTTGCTGACGTTATAGAAAACGCGGTTGGCGGGCGGCGTGGAAAGAAGACGCATCCGGCAACGCTGACCTTTCAGGCGCTACGCATGTTTGTGAATGATGAGCTTGGTGAGCTGGCTCGTGGTCTCGCCGCCGCTGAGCGGATGTTGGTTCCCGGTGGGCGGCTCGTCGTGGTCAGTTTTCACTCCCTCGAAGATCGCCTTGTGAAGACATTCATGCGCGCCCGTTCCGGCTATGGCGGGGGCGGATCACGCTACCGTCCAGAACAAAAGAAAGGACCAGACCCGACATTCCTGTTGCCGAGCAAGAAACCCATTGATCCAAGCGATGAAGAGACCTCTAGCAATCCACGGTCTCGTTCTGCACGCCTACGCGTCGCTGTGCGGACCGAAGCGCCATATTGGTCTGATCCCGTAGACACAGGTGTCCGCGTTCCTTCGATCAAAGATATCAGGATGGCAGCATGAGCAAACGGGCTTTCTTTTTCGGAATAGCCGTCATCGCGGTTCTGATTTTCAGCCTCTATCGCGCAAAATATGGCGCTCAGGAAACCGTGGCTGAAATCAAGGAAATTGAACAACGAATTGAAGTGGCCAAACAAGAGCAAATATCGCTGCGCACCGAATTCTCTCACCGCTCCCGCCAGGAATGGATTGAAGAATACGCCCGAAAAGAGCTGGGTATGGTGCCTGCGCAAGCTGAACAATTCATCCGCATGGTCGATCTTGATGGGCGCATAGGCCCTCCCATCAGCCGACCAAATCCATCCGAAACAGTTGATCGCGGGGCTGCCAATGACTGATCAAATCGGCTCAGAGGTCACAATGCGCGGCGGGGGTATGCGCTCGCGTCTCGTCTCAATCGCATTGCTCATCTTGTTTGGCGTGATCGCTGTGAAAGGCGCGACTGTCGCTCTGAGTGAGACAGGCCAGACCGGCGGTGTCTCAACAGCGTTCGCAGAGGCCCCACAACGGGCCGATATTGTTGACCGCAATGGTGAGCTTTTGGCCACTTCCGTTACCGTTTATTCCCTCTTCGCAGACCCACGCGCCATGATGGACGGGGCCCTTGTCGCGCGAGAGCTCGCAGCAGTTCTGCCCGATATTGATGTTGAGACAATCACAAAGCGTCTTGAGAATAAAGAACGCGCTTTTGTCTGGATACAGCGCGGACTGACACCACGTCAGCGCCAAGCGGTTTTTGAACTTGGTTTGGAAGGCACGGGCTTTCGGAAGGAAACGCGGCGATCCTATCCAAGAGGCACACTTGCAGGGCACGCGCTCGGCTATACTGGCGTTGACGGTAATGGCTTAGGCGGCCTTGAACTGTCTATGGAGGACCGTTTAGCAGAAGGCGGCAGACCGCTTGCTCTAACCATCGATTCCAATGTCCAATTCAGTCTTGAGGCTGAGCTATCAGATGCTGCCGGTTTATATGGTGCTGAGGGTGCGGCGGGCGTCATTATGCACGCCTCAACGGGCGAAGTTCTAGGCATTGCGAGCTGGCCGCCCATCAATCCAAACCGCGCGACAGCAACTGCCAAAGATGCAGCGGAGCGTCTCGATCGGGCGAGCGGCGCGGTCTATGAACTCGGCTCCGTCTTCAAGCCACTAACCGTTGCAGGTGCAATTGATAGCGGCGCGATCCGTCCCTCCGATACGTTTGATGTGCGTGACCCCTTGGTCATCAGAGGACGCAGGATCAGTGACGATCATCCGATTGCAGGGCGCGCCAGTGTAACCGATATCGTCTCAAAAAGCTCGAACATTGGAACCGTCAAAGTCGCTTGGCAGATGGGCGCACGCCGCCAGCAGGATCTGTTCTCTAATCTCGGCCTGTTAGACCGCGCTCCAATTGAATTGACCTCCAGCCAGCGACCCATTTTACCGACCAACTTCGATGATCTAAACAGCGCGGTGACAAGCTACGGCCACGGTATCGCAGTCACGCCTGTTGCCTTCACCGCGGCGTTTGCAGCCCTCGCCAATGCCGGGGAATATAACGATCCAAGCCTTATTCTCTCTCCGAATAAGGCCCCCTCGCCACGGCGCGTTCTGTCTGCCACTACGGCCAATCTCGTTACCCATATGATGCGTGAAGCTGTTGTGACCGGGACAGGAAAACAAGCCGAAGTCGCAGGCTACCGCGTTGCCGGAAAGACAGGTACCGCCGAGAAACCAATCAAAGGCGGGTATTCTGATACCGATAATATCTGCAGCTTTGCCGCGCTCTTTCCCGCCGATAGCCCTGAATATGTCGTAATGATCATGCTGGATAACCCGAAAGCAGGGACAGGCCGTGGCCGTACAGCCGCCTGGAACGCTGCCCCGACCGCCGGGCGGGTTATTGAGAGGATTGCCCCAATTCTTGGGGTTAAGCCCCGCTTCGACACCTTGCCCCAAACAGGTCCGGTCGTGCGCTCTGTCTCTGAGAGAAGAAGGAGCGACCTTTGACCTTAGATGATCTGTTTCCAGACCTTGTAGATATTCCAAAAATAGACGTGACCGGGCTGACGGCAGACAGCCGCAAAGTTGAACCGGGATTTATTTTTGCCGCCTTAAAAGGCGTCGCTGCTGACGGACGGGACTATATCCCTCAAGCGGTCAAGGCGGGCGCGAGCGCCATTCTCGGCGAAGACTTAGCCGAAATTGAAGGCGCAGCGGCAATTGAGGTTGGCAATGCGCGCTTAGCGCTCGCAGAAGCGTCTGCTCGCTTTTACCCAACCCAACCCGAAACAATCATCGGCATCACAGGGACCAATGGGAAGAGCTCCACCGTCGATTTCCTACGCCAAATCTGGACCCATGCTGGGCTACAAGCGGCCTCTATGGGGACCCTCGGTGCAATTGGACCGAAAGGCAGCATTGACCTCGGCCATACGACGCCAGACCCCGTTGCCATCCACGAAACACTTAGCACGCTCGCCCATGACGGCGTCAGCCACGTTGCGATGGAAGCCTCATCGCATGGCCTCTCACAGTTTCGGCTGGACGGTGTAAAACTGACATCCGTCGCCTTTACCAATCTGACCCAGGACCATCTCGACTATCACAAGACGATGGAAGACTACCGGGCGGCGAAGCTAAGACTATTCGGTGATCTGGCTCCAAAAGGCTGCCCCGCGGTCGTCAATGCCGATAGCAGCGAGCGCACCGCCTTTGAAGCTGAAGCGAAGGCGCACGGCCTCAACGTCATTTCGGTCGGTTGGCGCGGCAGTGACCTGAAAATCGAAGAGTTGATGCCTCGCGCAACAGGGCAACGTCTCTTCCTGAGCTGGCGGGGTGAGCGAGCTGCTGTTGACCTGCCACTGATCGGTGAGTTCCAGGCGCTCAATGCGCTAACAGCGGCCGGATTGGCGCTCGGTGAAGGCATGGACTTGCAGACGGTCTGCGACGGGCTCTGCAAGCTCAATCCCGTGAAAGGTCGCCTTGAATATGTCGGCGAGAGCGACAGCGGCGCGGGGGTCTTTGTTGATTATGCCCATACCCCTGCAGGCCTCGACGTTCTGATCCGCGCTGCGCGTCCTCACACGGCAGGACGCCTGATCATTGTCTTCGGGTGCGGCGGTGACCGAGACAGAGGCAAGCGCGCCCAGATGGGCGAGATCGCAGCCAAACATGCTGACCATGTCATTGTGACAGACGACAATCCCCGCAGCGAGGACCCTGCACAGATCCGCGCAGACGTCCTAAGCGCTGTGCCACAGGGCCGCGAAATCGGAGACCGGGGCGAAGCCATTCGAACAGCCATCTCTGAGCTTAAAAAAGGCGA
>JBCCDF010000088.1:0-10933 GCA_039030935.1 Pseudomonadota bacterium
CTTGCATAGTCGATCATCAGCCCGAAAGCGAAGGCCGTTTGATTGTGCGTACCGAGGCGAACCGGATACTGTAAATTTGGTAACCAGGCGCGCGTGTTGGCCACGATTGCGTTTTCAAGCGGGCGCAAAATCTCTCGCCACGTTTGCAGTTGCGGATCGTCGCTTTCATGAAGTTCAGCGATGAGTTGAAGATACCACGCGATGCCATATGGCCGCTCAAATGAGGCGCGTCCGGGACTTTGATAGTATGCTAATTCTCCGGCAAAGTTCTCTTCAGTAAAACTCTTGGCCAAAGTGGTACGGATTTCGTCGGCAAACACACTATCAGGCTGGGTGGTTAGAATTCGCGTGAGCAACCAATGACCGTGTACCGAAGAGTGCCAATCAAAACAGCCATAAAAGGCAGGGGTCAGCTCTTGCGGTGTTCCGGCGTCCTCAGCGGAATTTAGGACATGACTGATCTTATTTGGGTACTCGCGATGCACGCAATCCAGCGCAAGAATGGCAAAGCGATCCTCCACCGTAACAGGCTCTGCACGCTTGACCATCATCTCTTCCGCTTGCGCTGGGTTTCCGCCAAAATGGATAACTCCTGTAAGCTGGGCTGCAAATGTGATGCAGCACAAACCGAGCAAATTCTTCATAGTCAGCCTCAATTCCTGTCTTATCTGTACGCTAGTCAAACTAGTATCTGTCTTTGATCGGGCTTACAAATCGGCACATACGTCGCCGTATTTGAATGTGAAACCGCAGAACAAGTCCGGCTGAAATCTGAATTATGTAAAGAATGGTCGGAGTGATAGGATTCGAACCTACGACCCTCTGGTCCCAAACCAGATGCGCTGCCAGACTGCGCCACACTCCGGCCTCCCGGTATAGTTTCGGTTTTTTGAACCGCAACCTTATTTTGCTGTTCTTCGCAGCGATCGAAATGTTGCGTCAGCACGGGCCGCCAGCTTGGTTCCACCGATCAATAAATCCGCGTGGACTTGGACAATTCCATTGCTGGCGGAGCTGACAGTCGGATGGACTTCGAGCCAGTCATGAAGCCGGACGGTTTCATAGAAATGAAGGGTCAGTTTTAGCGTCACAGAAAAGCGCTTCGTCGCATCCCAAACCGCGACCGCCAGTGCACGATCAGCAAAAGCACTCGCCATGCCGCCATGCAGAAAGCCCATGCTGTTGCAATGACGATCCAAGACAAACATGCCGGAACGTAGGTCTTGTGGCTGACTTGCCTGATAGAGGGGCCCATTATGGTTTGAAAACGCACCCCGCGTTTGTGCCAAAGCAAAGCCATCGGGAACGCGAAGATGATCCGGCAAATCGCTTTCGCGCATTACTCAGTGTCGGTTGCTGTGTCGGTATTTCCAAACAGCGGGTGGATTACGGTATCCATCGGCTCGATGCCTAATTCCGCTGCTCGGCCGCCATTAATCTCCAAGACAGCGGCGACCGGGATCCCAGCTGAAATCGTACGAAGCGAGCCCGGAACGGCATTACGCGCCACCATTTCGATTGTGCCATCAGAGGAGATGAACAGAATGTCGAGCGAGATCAGCGTGTTTTTCATGAACATGCTCGCACTGCGCGGCGGATCAAAATCGAACAACATGCCCGCATTTGGCCCCAGACTTTCGCGTTCCATCAATCCGAAGCTGATTTCTTCCTGATCATCAGCGATCTCAACGCTGAACTCATGGGTCGCGTCATCTGTGACAATGGAGAGTGGTGTGACCTGCATAGGGTCCGCAAAGCAAACGCCGAGTGAGGCGAGCCCGCTCGCGCAGGCTGTTAAAAGTGTTCGTTTCATCATGATTTTGCTTATCGCTGGAGTCTCATCGCAGCAAGCCGGAATTGCGGCGGCAGCCCTCTTAGAGCGGCTTTACGGTCTGAACGCTCAGGCCTTTATTTCCAGTCACAACAAAGGCATCGAGCTGTTGGCCTGGCTCAACCTGATCAAGTCCGGCTCGCCGAAGGACCGTGATGTGGAGGAAAATGTCCTCAGTCGCGTTTGTCCGGTTCACGAACCCAAAGCCCTTTACGCCATCGAACCATTTGACGATCACGGTTTCAAAGGAAGCGCCTTCATTGGATGCTATTGCGAGTTTTGAGCGTTCCATGTCGATAATATGGACGACTTGCCAGCCCTTCTCCCGCCTTTCGATGTTACAGACAATCCGAGCCCCCTCATCGATCAGGCTCTCTCCATAAGCGCGCAGGCATGACACGTGCAACATGACATCGCCGTCTACCAGAACACTTTCGACAGTTTCGGGAACAATAAAGCCAAAACCCTTGGCGAGATCGAACCATTTAACATGGCCGATCATACGCACCGTCTCAGGCTCTCGATCTTCTTGCAAAGTCGGTTCTATCTGATTCACACAGCACCCCTGTTCACCACATCATTACGGAGGCGGTTTGATCGTGTCACCCGATAATGGGCGTTGAAGCATGATTTCAGGTTAAGGTGATGCAAACATGGCACTCCCTAGGGGAATCGAACCCCTCTTTCCAGGTTGAAAACCTGGCGTCCTAACCGATAGACGAAGGGAGCGCACCGTTTGAAGGCGCGATATAGCCAACAGGGATTCAGGTTGCAAGTGTTTCACGCTGTGGTGCGTCGTTTTTTACAGAAGAACAGTCGCCTCTGAAAAATTTGTTCCCTAGGCGTTGACGCGTAGCGTTCGCGAACTTACCTGCGCGGCATCGTTAGCAGTCATGCAAGCCGAGTGCTAAAACGCTGGCTTTTATGAAGGTTCACGAAGAGGTTTAACTAAAGAGATGAGGATCAACTCATGAAATTCCGCCCACTTGGCGACCGTGTTCTGGTTCGCCGCGTTGAAGAAGCCACCAAAACTGCCGGTGGAATCATCATTCCCGATACAGCCACTGAGAAACCACAGGAAGGCGAAGTCCTCGCCGTCGGAAATGGTGCGATTGGTGATGATAATGAGCGGGTTCCGCTCGACGTAAAAGCCGGTGACAAAATCCTGTTTGGAAAATGGGGTGGTACTGAGGTCAAGATCGACGGTGAAGACCTGCTGATCATGAAAGAAAGCGACATTATGGGTGTGATCGAGGGCTAAGCCTCTCCCGCCTGTCTCCATCAACTGAAATTCTGAAAGGTCATCTAAAATGGCTGCCAAAGACGTAAAATTCGGCGCAAGCGCTCGTGAGCGTATGCTGAAAGGCGTAGACACTCTGTCAAACGCTGTGAAGACAACACTCGGCCCTAAAGGTCGCAACGTCGTGATCGAAAAATCCTTCGGTGCTCCCCGCACAACCAAAGACGGCGTCACCGTCGCGAAGGAAATCGAACTTGAGGATAAGTTCGAAAATATGGGCGCACAAATGCTGCGCGAAGTGGCTTCCAAAGCCAACGACGTGGCCGGTGACGGAACAACAACAGCGACAGTTCTTGCACAGGCCATTGTTCGCGAAGGCATGAAGCGTGTTGCTGCTGGCATGAACCCAATGGATCTTAAGCGCGGTATCGACAAAGCCGCTGCTGAAGTCGTTTCCGACCTCGCCCATCACTCACGCAAAGTCGCAAACAATGATGAGATCGCTCAAGTCGGTTCCATTTCTGCCAATGGCGACACTGAAATCGGCGAAATGATCGCAAAAGCGATGGAAAAAGTCGGCAATGAAGGCGTCATCACTGTTGAGGAAGCAAAATCGCTCGAAACAGAACTCGACGTTGTAGAGGGTATGCAATTCGACCGCGGTTACCTGTCCCCTTACTTTGTCACAAACGCTGACAAAATGACGACAGAACTCGAAGATCCATACATTCTACTCCACGAAAAGAAACTGTCTTCGCTTCAACCAATGCTTCCAATCCTTGAGTCTGTTGTTCAGTCTCAGCGTCCACTTCTGATCATTGCTGAAGACGTTGACGGCGAAGCGCTTGCGACACTGGTCGTGAACAAGCTTCGTGGTGGCCTGAAAATCGCCGCTGTGAAAGCACCAGGCTTTGGCGATCGCCGCAAAGCCATGCTTCAGGATATCGCAATCCTGACAGGTGGACAGGTCATCTCTGAAGATCTCGGTATCAAGCTTGAAAACGTAAGCCTCGACATGCTTGGCACTGCTAAGCGCGTAAACATCACAAAAGACGACTCAACCATCGTTGACGGTGCTGGCGGCAAAGACGATATCGAGGCACGTGTGGGCCAGATCCGCAAGCAAATCGAAGACACATCATCTGATTACGACCGTGAGAAGCTGCAAGAGCGTCTGGCGAAACTCGCTGGCGGTGTTGCCGTGATCAAAGTTGGTGGCGCAACTGAAGTCGAAGTGAAAGAGCGTAAAGACCGTGTCGATGACGCCCTGAACGCAACGCGCGCTGCGGTTGAAGAAGGTATCGTTGCAGGTGGCGGAACTGCCCTCCTGTCAGCGGCTGGCAACATCGACGTCAAAGGCGTCAACGATGATGAGCAAGCCGGTATCGATGTCGTCAGCAAAGCTCTGGAAGCACCGATCCGCCAGATTGCTGAGAATGCCGGCGTCGAAGGCTCTGTCGTTGTCAACAATATCAAAGGCAACAAGACCAAAGGCTACGGCTTCAACGCTCAGACAGAGGCCTATGGCGACCTGTTCGAAATGGGCGTGATTGATCCTGCGAAAGTTGTTCGTTCTGCTCTGCAGAATGCAGCCTCTGTTGCAGGTCTCCTGATCACAACCGAAGCAGCCGTTGCTGAAGCGCCAAAAGATGAAGCGCCAGCCATGCCAGGCGGTGGAATGCCAGACATGGGCGGAATGGGCTTCTAAACCGGTTCGCCTCTGGTGAAATTTTCAGTCCAGTGGACTGAAAATAGGTTTAAAAGGCCCGAGCGTAAGCGAACGGCTCTAAACCCAAATCAGCCACGACGGTGGCAACGAAAAGCCGGGGCACATGCTCCGGCTTTTTGGGTCTTATCTATTCGCCGAATCGAGGCCTGCACTCATAACCTGTAACAAAAGTTCAATTGATCTTTGTATGTTCTGATCGTGAGCTCGTAAAAAGGGAGGACAAGGAATGAAAATCTCAAGACAACTGCTTGCCACAAGCGCCATCATCGTGAGCAGCAGCTTGACAGGATGCATGACAGCGGTCCGCGGTCCCAATGTTGACATGTCGTTTGAAACCATCCCGCCGGGTGCTCAGGTCATAACCGATCTAGAGACCAAAGATAGCAAACGCGCGCGTCGATCAAATCAAGATCTGGCACCTGTTTTTTACGGTTGCACCTCGACACCTTGTAGCTTTGAGGTCTCAAGGCGCGCGAATTTCAATCTAAAGATCGAGAAGGAAGGCTATCAGCCCGCACTTATCTGTGCAGAAAGCAATCTCAGCGGTGTCGGAACGGTTTCTGCAGGAGCGACAACAGCTGTGGGAATTCCCACAGGGATTGCAGTTAGCTCAACTGCTCTGGGAGCGTCATCGGTTAGTGCAGGGGTTGGAACGTATGTCGCTGGCGGGGCAATCATCGGCTTGGGAATTGGCTCGACACTAATCGACACTGCAACAGGTGCAATTCTTAGTATCTATCCTAATGATATACAGATCGAACTGTTTAAACTTGATGAGACGTTGCCAAAACTAACGCTTAAGGCAGACAGTGAAACCCCCGCCATCTTCTTTGCACCAACCGCGCAAGTCATAACCAGCCAAGGCGGTATCGTTGAGCCTGTCCCGGAAATAGGCCCGGTTGAAGTTACGGAAAAATTCCAAGCTAAGATGCAGCAATGCCTAGCCGAATCCCCTTTTGCGCTTGATCTCGACACTACTACCGTTGCCAATCGGAGCGATCAAACCTCACCAGCGTCTTAAAATCTGTTGCCGAAGCAGATAACCCTCTTGATGATGAGCGAAACTGTCCCGCCTAACTGCCCTTAAATCACCCCTTGCCCACGCCGCTCACGCAGCGTAACCAAACGCCATGAGCAAAGTCTATGAAAGTGCGGCCGCAGCACTCGACGGGGTCCTGTTTGACGGCATGAGCATTGCCGCTGGCGGATTTGGCCTATGCGGTATTCCGGAACTGTCGATCGCGGCCATTCGCAAGGCGGGAACGAAGGATTTGACCGTCTATTCCAACAATGCAGGGGTCGATGATTTTGGCCTCGGTCTTCTGCTGGAAACGCGACAAGTGAAGAAGATGTGCTCGTCCTATGTGGGCGAGAATGACCTCTTTATGCAGCAATATCTCTCCGGTGAATTAGAACTCGAATTCAACCCGCAAGGCACACTGGCCGAGCGGATGCGCGCTGGCGGGGCGGGTATTCCGGGCTTCTATACCAAGACTGGCGTTGGGACGGTGATCGCCGAGGGCAAAGAGGTCAAACAGTTCAAGGGCGAGGACTATATCCTTGAAGAGGGCATTTTCGCCGATCTCGCCATCGTCAAAGCTTGGAAAGCCGACACGACAGGCAACGCGATCTTCCGCAAGACCGCGCGCAACTTCAACCTGCCCGCCGCAACGTGTGGCAAAGTCTGCATCATGGAAGTCGAGGAAATCGTCGAGCCGGGCCAACTCGACCCCGACGCGATCCACATCCCTGGCATCTACGTCCATCGCCTAATTCAAGGCCAGCACGAGAAACGGATCGAGCAACGGACGCTTCGAGAGCGCACTTAAATGAGGTTCGTTACCCGACTTTCCGCTGTAGTAGCGCTCTGCTCTTTATGGACTGCTGGATGCAGTGGCGATCGCTCGCTTGAGCCAGATACTGGTCGCGCCTGCAGCCAGAGCATCAATGTCATTGATATCGTCGAGGGCAAGCCGATGCGCTTTGAAGGGGTATTCGAAGCGACGAAACATGGATGGATCGGCTTGCGTTTTGATTCGCCTGTGTGTTTGAAACTTCAGCGTAACAATGGCAGAGAGATCGGCCCTCTCGAATATGGTGTTCTGGCCGTCGGCGTCCCCGTTGATGGACGACCCGAGCCAAGACTTCCAGCATATGGCGTACCCAGTCAGATTACTGCAGAGATCGAACTGACGGATAAAAGGCTAAGAGGATCTGGTCTTTTACTACGCGTTCTGGATGTCGAAACCAAGAATAGCCCGTTTTAGGAGGACACATAGTAATGCCTTGGGATAGAGATCAAATGGCGGCGCGGGCTGCGCAAGAGTTGAAAGACGGCATGTATGTCAATCTCGGCATTGGCATCCCAACCCTCGTCGCAAACCACATTCCTGAAGGCATGACCGTCACGCTTCAATCCGAGAACGGGATGCTCGGCATGGGTCCCTTCCCTTATGAGGGCGAGGAAGATGCAGACCTCATCAATGCGGGCAAACAGACCATCACCGAGCTGCCTGAAAGCGCTTATTTCGATAGCGCGACCAGCTTCGGCATGATCCGCGGTGGTAAGATTGCGATGGCTATCCTCGGTGCAATGGAAGTTGCTGAGAACGGCGATCTTGCCAACTGGATGATCCCCGGCAAGCTCGTCAAAGGCATGGGCGGCGCGATGGACTTAGTCGCAGGTGTCGGTCGCGTGATTGTCATCACCGATCACAATAATAAGCGCGGTGATGCGAAGCTCCTAAAAGAGTGTACGCTGCCCTTGACCGGCAAAGGCGTTGTTGATCGCATCATTACCAATCTTGGTGTTTTCGATGTCATCGAAGGCGGTCTGAAAGTCGTTGAACTTGCGCCAGACGTGACGCTCGACGAGGTGACCGAGAAAACAGAAGCCGCCTTGGTCGCTTAAGAGCTCAGAGACACCACTCTAGATGATTCACCGCGTTCACCAGCCTGAGCTGATATATCGCTCAGCGCATCGGATAGATCTGTCTCATCCTGCGGATGACTGAACAGGAAGCCCTGAAGGTAATCGCACTTATGCTCGCGCAGGAAGTGAGCTTGGAATTCCGTCTCAACGCCCTCTGCCGTTACAACCAAATCCAACGCTTTGGCCATAGAGATCGTTGCGCGGGCAATTGCACGGCTTTGGTCGCTATGCTCAAGCCCGCGAACAAATGTCTGGTCGAGCTTCAACTTGTCGAATGGGAAACGCTGTAGATAGGCAAGCGATGAAAAGCCCGTTCCGAAATCATCAAGCGCGATTTTAAGGCCCATATCTTTCAGGGCTCGCAGACGTGATAAAACAAACTCATTATCAGACAGGAAGACAGACTCTGTAATCTCCAATTCGATGCGCTCTGGTGGAACATTGTATTCCGCAAGCGTATCCCCAATGAGCTGTAGAAGCGCTGTGGAGTGAATTTGAACAGGCGAGATATTGATAGAAACGACCAAATAATCCGGCATATCTGCCGCTGCACGGATGGCCTGTTTCAGGACAGCATTACCCAGATCAACGATCAGGCCGCTGCTCTCAGCAATCGGGATATAAATGTCAGGGGTTACATTACCACGCTCTGAGTGCACCCAACGTGACAGCGTCTCAACACCAACAGGCTGTAGAGATTTTGAGTCAATGATCGGCTGGAACTGTAGTGATAGGGCTTCGTTTTGGATCGCCAATTTAAGCTCTGAGGCAAGCTCTCGTTCACCACGCACACGCGCCTCAAAACTCTCTGAGTATTCACGCCATGTTGCGCGACCTGCGGATTTTGCCGCGTATAGGGCAAGATCCGCTTCTTTCATCATTGTGTCAGTATCTTTGATGTCGCTGCTGAGACGACGCATACCAATGCTCGCGCTACATTGGACCTCGGCCTCGTCAATCCGATAAGACTGGCTCAATTTCTTCGTTAGCGTGCGCGTAAATTCTGTTAGCGCATCTTCACTGCTTCGCTCGACCAGTAGAGCGAACTCATCGCCTCCAAAGCGACACAGCGATGTTCCCTTCGGACTGATTTCTTCTAGTCGCCTAGACACCAGCTTCAATAGAGAGTCACCGCCATGATGACCGAAGGTATCATTGACCCATTTAAAGTTATCGAGGTCGATCCAGATCAGTGCTTTGTGTTCGGCTGAAGGATTAGATGTTTGAATGCTCTTCGTCACGATTTTATAGAAGCTCGCACGGTTCAGCAGACCTGTAAGTTGATCGTGCTCAAGCAAAAAATTTGCCTGCTTTTCACGCTCACGTAGCGTGGATATATTCGTTGCAGCACCGCGATATCCTGCAAAGACTCCGTCTTTGAAGTAAGGTCGTCCTGTCAGACGCCACCAATGTCCCTCACTTTCGCCCTGTGAACGGCGCTCCAATTCGAGTGCAACAATTTCAGATCGACGTAAGAATCTCGACTTGAGCGCTTCGGCGTCGTTTGAAGCGACAAACAGATCGAGCAAAATAGCTCCAACGGGTGGCTGATCCGGGCTCTCTGCATCATCAAAAGTTCCGATCCGATCAGTCTCGATCAGGCGGCCATCAACATCAGTGCTCCAATAGTAAGTCTCAGTCGAATCTCCGAGGGTTTGTATGACATCGGAAAGCTCTTGAGCCTGCACCGCCATCAGCTCTGCATTGTGAAGCTGACGATCTAGCCGGGTCGAGTACCAGCGGGCGCATACAGCCAGAACGCTGAAATAAGTCAGTGTGATCATAGAAACGATCACCGAGGTGGTGTTGGGCAACATCACGGTGTTAGCAATGAATCCACCTGCGACCAAACAGATTAAAACGCGGCTCGTGCGCGGCATGAGCCGCATTAAAACCGCTGCTGAGAGGGTCAAACCACAAAGGATTGATGTGAAAACAAGATGGACTGGAGCCTCATAATACAGGCCGAGCATGCCAGGTGTGGTTCCCCATGCAAAGGCCAGGAGAATAACAGATGGCTGTTTAAGGTCTCGCGACAGGGCGCGTTCCTTAAATCCCGATACCAGAAGGTTCGTTCGAAGACTCAAAAGAAACAGCACACTGACCAGGAGACAGTGCATCATCAGCCAAATGCCAAATATCGGTACACTGGCATGGAAGTCTGCAAGCAAAAGGATCGCTGCCGTCACAAGACTTGCCATAAGAAGAATTGGCGTGAGCAGCGACGCTAATGGCGTTTCATTCGGCTCTAATGTGTGCCCTTCATGGCCTGGATTTAGTCCAAGGTTCAAACCCTGCTGTAACGCTTTGAATTCCGTCATTTTTCGACCGCCCAGTCTTTTTTTATGACGCTAGGCAGATTTTATCAGGATTTCGTGCAGAGTTGCGGTCAGATTTATCGACGCCACATCATGTTCTGTTAATCTCCTTTTCCCAACGGAATGGATTGCAGCATCAGCTTATTCGCCTATGCCTCTGACTGAAAAGTACGGGAGAGATAATATGGCGAAGGGGTCTATCCCAGTTCTTGTCGGCGTTGGCCAAGTCACCAGCCATTGGGATGGTACGAGTGGCTCAGAAGGCTCGCCAAGCCCAAAATCACTTTGCGTCGAGGCTTCGAAACTGGCGCTCAGCGATGCAGGCCTTCCAGCAGATGCCATCGATACACTCGCCGTCGTTCGCATTTTCGAAGATAGCGTACCGGGTGATAATCATCCCCATGGGCACAACACCAACCTTCCGGGCACAATCGCGCGCGACCTCGGCGCAACACCGAACCGCGCCATCTATGCGAGCGTCGGCGGGCAAAGCCCACAGCAATTGGCCAATGAAATGGCACGACGGATAAATGAAGGTGAGATCGACTGTGCATTGGTCACGGGATCAGAAGCCAACAAAGCCTCTAAGGCGGCTCGGAAGCATGGCGTAGACATCGATTGGGCCGATAGTGCCGACCTTGCCGTCGAAGATCGCGGCATGGGTGACATGCTGCTCTCTCGCGCTGAGATAAAGCATGGCATTATCGCGCCCGCTTACTTCTACGCCCTGTTTGAAAACGCAATGGCCGCGCGCGACGGACAGACCCGGTCGCAGCGTCGCGCGGAGATGTCGGAGCTTTTCGCAGAGTTCGCCGCTGTCGCCGCCCGCCACCCAAAATCTCAATTCGATACGTCCAGTTTCGATAAAGCTTTTCTCGAAACC
>JBCCDF010000089.1:0-10791 GCA_039030935.1 Pseudomonadota bacterium
CCAAATTACTCGGTGTCCCCTTGTCGCTCATGCCGACTAGATCGGATCTGATTACCCTTTTCAAGCCTCAGTTCGAAGTGGGGAAGGCGCATATCGGAAAGGGCGGCATAGTCACCAACCGCGCCGCAGCCACCTCAGCAGAAGCCAACTTTATTGAGTGGTTAGAGGCTCAAGACTGGCAAATATCAGGTCGGACTGACAGTCCTATTACCGGCGGCGACGGCAATCATGAGCGCCTGATTTGGGCAAACAAAAAGTCCGGCGATGCAACACCGCCGGACCTCTGAGACTGTGCGTTATCCTTAAACGCTATGATATTTGTAGCAGTAACCGGGCTTCGGCATAGCTTCGCGGAACCGTTTCAGTCTTGCAAGATCAGCTTCTAGCTCCTTGATCTCAGACTCAAGCAATTGTCTCTCGTCTCCCTCAAGTTGACGCTCAAGGTACTTAATTTTCGCCTCCAAGTCGTTGAAAGCTTTTTTGTAGGCGTCTCGAACGGCAGAGTCCGTCGGGTTTTTCTGACACTTATCGAAGGGTCTGATCATGTCTGCGATCAAAACGTCAGTTGAGCGTCTAAAGGCTCTGTCACTGACGAGCTCTTCGCCCTCAGCGCTGTCTTCGGTCGGATCCGGTAATTCGGGTTGGGGTAATCCACCTAGCCCCGGCGTCGTCGGTTTGATCAGTTCAGAGACCTTCTCGCGCTCCGCGTCCACAACCGCTTTGCGACGCTTCACACGCTCTTCCTTGCTCTCTTCTTTCTTCTCTTTGCTCTCTTTGGCTTTTTCCGTTTCTTTCTTCGCGCCTTCTTGGGCATGACCGACCGATGCCATGCCACCAAAAACGAGCGCTGAAACGCCCAGTGCAACCAGTACTTTTTTCATAATGATGCTCCCTCGATTGATATGCTCTCTGCAAGCTTCTAGCGAGAGACACAAAACAACTCAACTAATGTACTTGGAATACGTAAATGCTATAGTTTTAAGACACAAACACGATATTGGTATCCTTGAAGTAAGCCTGCTTTTAAAACGAGGCACTCTCATGGCGCAAGAAAGACTATCCCTACTTATCTTTATCAGAGGGCCGTCGCTCACGTATCCAATCCTTTATTTGATCTCGGAATAAAAAGTATAAAATCAAACCGACAGCGCCCGCGATGACTGCGAACTCAGCAGTCGCCCGTTTGCTCCATGAACTGTCGAACGCTGGTCTAAAGTCGAATATTCTAAGTGCCAGTGTGAACAAAACTCCGATCGCTGCGATAGAGGTTAATCGTGCAGTAGTGCGTGTTTGCTTGGCCATGCTATCCGTTTGCTCAGCCATATTATCTGTCTGTTCAGCTGTTATTGTAGCCTGCTCAACGAGGACTTTATTCAGTTCGATCGAGTTTCGCGTTTCCAATGACTCTTCTGCACGCGCGATCTTGAGCTCAAGTTCCTTACGAAGGTCATCGGCTTCTATGTATCCTGCGATATGGGGGCCGTAGATTCGTGAGACATACTCATCATAGGTCTGCCACCCAAGAATCCTGACGGTTCGAAGGTTCAGAATACGTCGTTTCAGGTTCTGCCAGTAGAAATCCGTTCGGTTGACGCGGTACTCAATTCCTCCACGAACTTGTTTATTATATTTTTCGATCTCCCTTCTGATTTTCCTGAGATCGTCTTCCGTGAAGTTGCCAATGGTTTCGTGATCAACACGGCGGCCTAAGGCCCGCATTTTTTGGGCTGTTTTTTGAAATTGAACGAAGTCGGGTGACATGAAGACACGGTTTTGTCCGCAATAAAGCAGTCTTCGAACAAGTCTCGCTAACTGATTAAAACTTGGTCCTGCATAAACCACGAAAAAGCGAACTTCGCTCCAGGATGACTCTGGATCGATCTTGGTGCAAGCGTAGGCATCGCTTTTGGCCTTTTCGCCATCTAGTGTCGTGGTCAGGCTGAAACTGCATCCATAAATCCCAAGACCGTCCAGAACACCGCATAAAACGGTGCTGCTACTGTGAATATCCTTCTCTTTCTCACTTTCTTCGTCAAATCCCAGAGTCGGCATGAAGAAGCCCGAATGCGCGTTCAAATAGTTCAGATTATCTGTGAGTGCCGTGTCATGAAAGTCAGCGTAGCGCTGGCTAAGCGTGCTCGCATCTGAGGACGTATAAATGTCCTTTATGCTGCTATGATAGATGGCGGAAGGGTGCTTACGGCTCTCGCCTTTAGGCGCTGCTCCGCGCCGCGTCGATATAATGAGCCCGTTAAATACGGCTTTGATTTGCAGCTTTGCGAGTTGAGCGCGAGCTATTTCCTTCTCGCTTTTACTGAGTGGTTTCTTTTGTTCTAGAGATGAATAGTCGACGAGGAGATTCTTTTCGGCGTCTCTGCGAAAGAACTTTTCGGTTTCTAATATGCCAAACTTGGTGCAAGTCTCCCAGAAGTCATCGTAAAGCGTCTCTGAGTCGCTTTTTGATAGCGTGCTGACACCCCCTGTTTCATAACGAAGCTGCTCCAGAATTTGTTGCGTCTTTTGAAGCACGTCAGATGGACTATCTGTATCACTCTGGCTGGGATAAGCCCGGATCTCAATTGTTACAAACTCTGTATGAATATCGACTGTGATTTCAAACGGGATGCGTTGGTCGTCATTTGAGACACACTGGATGATATGACTTTTGAACCGGTCTTGCTCCTTGCGTCCTAAAAGTTGATCACTGTCAGTCCGTTTCTCGACGAAGGCATCAAGCGCGTTGACCAACTGGATTTCAGCAATCCTGCGTAGTTCGCTTTCAGCGAGAACAACAACATCATTGTTTTCAAACGGCCGCAGAACAAAATGCCGGATTAAGCAAGGGCTGCTAATCTTTAAGGTCGGCCGCCGGTTGGTAAACCAGCGCTGAGTGTCCAGCGATGCTGATTGGCTTTCGGTCATTTTTGAAGCCCCACCTAACGCAGTTTAGCCCACAGGGCCGCGGGGCGCGGTTCCCCCCCCGCTTTGACGTCGGTTCAGGAATGCCAGACGTTCAAACAGAGCCACATCCTGCTCATTCTTCAAAAGTGCCCCATGCAGCGGTGGGGTCAGCTTATCCGGATCGCTTTCCGCCAGAGTTTCAAGGTCGATATCCTCGTTCATTAGCAGTTTCAGCCAGTCGAGAAGCTCGCTCGTGCTCGGCTTCTTCTTCATACCCGGCACTTCGCGCATCGAGTAAAACGTCGTCAGCGCCTCTGAAACCAGTTTTTGCTTGATCCCCGGATAGTGGACATCGACAATCTCTTTCATCGTTTGCTCATCCGGAAACTTGATAAAGTGGAAGAAGCATCGCCGGAGGAAAGCATCTGGCAGCTCTTTTTCATTATTCGAGGTGATGATTACAATCGGGCGCTGCGTGGCTTTGATCGTTTCATCTGTTTCATACACATAGAATTCCATGCGATCGAGCTCTTGCAAGAGGTCGTTCGGAAACTCGATATCGGCCTTATCGATTTCATCAATAAGCAGGATGGGCCGTCCATCGGCTGTGAAAGCCTCCCAGAGCTTGCCCTTTTTAATGTAGTTGCGGACATCCTTGGCGCGCTCCTCGCCCATTTGACCGTCACGCAAGCGAGAGACCGCATCATACTCATAAAGGCCTTGCTGAGCCTTTGTGGTCGACTTGATATGCCACTCAATCAATTCGACACCGAGCGCTTTTGCGACTTCAACAGCCAGCACGGTCTTACCCGTTCCAGGTTCACCTTTGATTAAAAGCGGACGCTCCAGAGCGATTGCGGCATTGACCGCCACGCGCAGATCGTCTGTTGCAACATAATTCTCGGTGCCTTCAAAGCGCATGGGTAACCTCCATAATCCTCGCCGTAACAATACGCCGGGTGTTGGCCGGGGCAACCATGACGCTGCGCGAGAACACTGCATCAAGTGAGAACCTCATACGTGTCGTGTCGCTCAATACCCTGATGAATTCGAAAGTTCGCGTTAACCATTGGTCACTATCGAAAGTTGAAAAGCTAGGGAATCACATGCCTCTAAAGCTCTCACTCAGACCCAGCGAAGCGGTCATCGTAAACGGTGCGGTGGTTCGCAACGGTGATCGCCGAGGCATTATGGTCATCGAAAACCGGGCAAAAGTCCTCCGCGAGAAAGACGTCGTCTTCCCGGAAACAATTGAATCGCTCGCCGAGCATGCGTATTTTGCCATCATGCAAATCTACCTCACCGGAGAGACAGACGGCGCCCTTTATGAAGACGCCACGATGGCGCTCACTGATTTGGCTGCCATCAGTCGCGATGACCTTTTGAAACAACGTGTACTAGACGTATCCATCCTGCTCGCAGATGCAAAAGTCTACGAGGCGCTCTCCAAGTGCCGTAAAATGATCAAAACAGGAGGACCCCTATGATGGCTGAGAGCGTTCCTCTTACAAAAATCGATCATGCCGCCCTGTTTATGGATATCTCCGAAGCACTTGGCCTGTTAAGAACCCATCGTTTTCCCGCCAACACCGAGCTGACAGTGCTGGTTCAGGACAGAGCGGTTTCGTTCTCGCCCGATCAAATTGTATCCGGTATTGCGACCCGTCGCCTATCAGGATTGTCATCGGTTCTCGCAGCGATGCAGCAAATCCCAAAACCGCATCTTGATGTGCAAAACCGCAAGCCAGTCTTGCATGCCGATGTGGCTTCGATCCTCGACGCATTGCGAAACAAGGATTAAGGCACAGCCTCTTTTCCGAGGGGTGAAGCATGTCTGCAGAATTCATCACAGTCTTTATTAGTGCCTTTGTCACATTCTTCGTCTTAATCGATGCAGTGGGTGTCGCGCCTGTGTTCGCATCCCTCACTGCAAAAGGGGATGCCGCTTATCGGCGATCAATGGCCGTACGCTCAGTCGCTGTTGGTACGTTGATTATCTTCGGTTTTGCGTTTGGCGGCGCATGGCTACTGTCAGCTTTGCATATCAGTATTGATGCTTTTCGCGCCGCTGGCGGTATTCTGTTGTTCCTCATCGCGCTCGATATGGTCTTCGAGAAACGTACGGAGCGGCGGGAAAGTCGCGCAGATGCCGTCCTGGCGGGCGATGAGACCTCTACAGAAAAACCCGATGATGTGTCCGTGTTTCCAATCGGTATTCCAATGCTGGCGGGCCCGGGGTCGATTGCGACTGCCATGCTCTTCATGTCTCAAGCGCCTGACTGGACAGTAAAAGCCGCTGTTTTGGCTGCCATTGGCATTAATATGGTGATTTGCCTGCTCATTTTCTTAGCCGCCGGACCATTGGTGAAAATGCTGGGTGAAAGTGTTGCCGGAGCGATCACACGTATTTTTGGCGTTATCCTCGCAGCCCTGTCGGTCCAGCTCTTGATTGATGGGATTAAAGGGGCGTTTGGGCTCGCTTAGCGACCGATCTATCAAGCTGAATAGGGCTTCAGGGGCGGGCTCTTGGTCAAAGTTGAGAATGCACAAAGCAGAAGGGCCAAGCCAATCGCTACGATGCCCATAGCTTGTAAGACGAGCTGCGTTGTCCACTTAACGCCAATCTGGGCGAGTTTCAAAATATCAGGTCCAATTTCCTGAGCGAGGGCGACAGCACGGTCACCTCCCGCACGCGTGACGAGCAAAATACGCCTCATATCCTCGGGGCTTTGGGTCTGCTCTATCAATGTGATCGCCCCTGATGTGCTTGTGATATTCGCAAGCAGGGCTACGGTTTCCATATCTCTATAAAAGCGTGCGAGGGCCTCAGGTTGAATAGCCGCTTCATAATCGGTGATAATCCGATCCGCGCGCTGCGAAGATGTCATAACCGGCTCAAAGGCGGTCTCCAAAACGGACCTCAGGCTCTCAACCGGCATCGCGTCTTCGATCCGGTCGCGTAGATAATCTTCAAACTCGGGCACAAGTCGGTTGGCCCTTTTCGCCGTGAAGATCACTGTAACGCCTTGCTCGAAGGTCGAAGGCGAGGTCTGCCCATCGGTTCGCGCGCGCAACCCCAAAGCGCGCAGACGCAGCTGAACTGTATCAATGCCCCCTTCACCACGAAGCCAACTTTGTGATCGGCGTACCAAGTCTTCCCGATCGCCAAGAATGGCAAAACGACCATCCATCGGCAAAGCCGCCCCTAAATCCATGACGGGTTGGACCGTCGCTTGAGGCGTCTCAGAATCGGGAATGGTCTCTATCAAAGCTTCATCAGTCGTCTCCTCAATCTCATCACCGCTTTGTTCAGTCTCTGGTCGCGGTTGAGGCGGGGGAGAGATCGCTCTTTGATAATTGGCTCGAACGGGATCGGGTAGAAACAGCAATGCGGCGCGTAGGATCCTTTGATCTGGCGTCCCACTTGTTTCGGCCTGAGTGGCTGCCCTAACTGCACGAGCATCTGCCTCATTCAGCATTTGTGGTGCGGCGAGGAGGTATCCGCGCGCCACAGCAAAGTTACGATCTGCCACAGCCTGATCGATCCGTGATGCCCAATCTTGGCGTGCTGTCGCTTCTGCTCCTCTTAGCGTTTTAAAGGTCCGATCAATCTCGGAGCGGGTTTCCGCACGCGCTTCAAGACTATTCGGATTGGTAATTGCAGATGTCGTATAAGCTGCCACAATCGTGTTGGCGGCGACCACTGGCAACATGAGCATAAGGGCATTGAATAGGAGTGCCTGACGCCATGTCGACGCTTGCGAGTTCTTATTATTCCGCCAGCGCGATGCCATCGCGACCATCCTCACTCTACCACTGTGACATAAGCGACAGACCTTAGGGGTCAATCAAGGGTTCACTCGCAGACTTTGTGTCAAAATATCAGATACTGTGTGACATTGAGGGGCTTGTCGGCGAAATTGAGGCCGCTTTAAATAAAACTTATATGACGCGCCTCTCGATCCTTGATCCTTCACCTGTCTTTCAGGGACGTAGCGCTGCGAACGCGCTGTCTGAAACGCGCGCGCTCGCCCAAGCAACCGATCAGATGAGATATCGATCCTATTGGGTGCAAGAGCATCACAACGCAGCAAGTTTTGCTGGAACAGCGCCTGAAGTGCTGATGGCTGATCTCGCCGCGCATACCCAACGCCTCAGTCTCGGCTCGGGCGGCATTATGCTGCCGAACTACTCCCCGCTGAAAGTTGCGGAGCTCGGTCAAACATTGAGCGCGCTCCACCCGGGCCGCATTGAAATCGGCCTGGGCCGTGCAACCGGGGCAGACCCACGGGCCAGCGCGGCTTTACTTGGTCCCGGTGCGCAGACCTTTCCGACTATGCTCAGATTAGCGATGGACTGGTGGCTAGATGCCAGCGACGAAAAGGAGATTGACGCTGATCATCGCGCCACGGGTATTGCGGCGAATCCACCTGCACCGCGACCTGATTTGTGGTTGCTTTGCTCATCTCCTGAGTCTGCAGCCTTTGCAGGGCGTATGGGCGTGAAGCTCGCTTACGCAGACTTTCTAAACCCAGACGGCGCCGTCCAGGCCCTTCGTGCTTATCGTGAGGCGTTCGACCCCTCTCCATTTGCCTCGGATCCATACTGCGCGATTGGACTGGTCGCACTCGCCGCGCAAACACAGGCCGAAGCTGAGCGTCTTTCATCCACAATGCTGGCTTGGTCGATGGCGCGACAAACGGGGCAGTTCACACCGTACTTGATGGCTGATGAGGCCACTCAGGCCTTGCGCTCAACCGGGGCCACGGCAATACAGAGCCACGCCATTATTGGCGCAGCTGAAGAGGTCGCTGACCGACTCGCGCAGAAAGCAGCGACCGCTAACGCCGATGAGCTTTTTGTGCTGACCATTACCGAATCACTCGAATCAAGGATCGCCAGCTACGCGCTATTGGATGAGGCATTCCATTGAGGACTAAAACCAACGATCCGGCCGCTTAAATTCAGCAATGGCGTTTTATCGGATTGCAAGCATTTTCTGTCACTGCTACAGGCTTCGGCTCACCAGGCGGCTCTGTGGCGGAGTGGTGACGCAGCGGATTGCAAATCCGTGTACGCCGGTTCGATTCCGGCCGGAGCCTCCACTCTCTCTTCTCTTTAAGAAGCGGATCGATGCGTTCATTCGCTAACGCGTCATTAACCTTTCTGAATCATAAAGAAATTGTCTTCATTTGGAGACACCCACCATCACCCAACGCCTCGGCGGGACCATTCGTCCCGCCATTTTTTTATCTTGGAGTGATATTCACGGTTTGACAGCCAAATGGCCTCTGGTAAGACGCGCTCTCCAAGTGATCCGCGATAGCTCAGTTGGTAGAGCAGGCGACTGTTAATCGCCCGGTCGTAGGTTCGAGTCCTACTCGCGGAGCCATTTTTCCCAAAAGAAAAAGAAGAAGCTTTCGCCTTGATAGCTTTTTTTGATCGGCGATTGGTCAAGTTGCGCCTACTTGTGTGGAAACCCTGATTGGAGATTTCTATGCAATACAAAGCCTTGTTGACCTCTTGCGCCGCCATCGCGCTCATGACCCCAAGTGTCGCTGCAGCCCCGGACTTCAGTTTTACCCCTGCGACGGCCCCAGCAGAGGGTGACGTTGTGATTTATGTGTCGCCGGATACGGACTTAACCGGCGTTGCCGCAGAGATCGATTCTGCAACAGGAAACAGGATTTCAGCGGCGCTCGCTGCCACGGAATTTTCAGCAGACTTCGGCGAAGCACTAAGCCTTGTCGCAATGACCCCGTTTGACACGGTCAGTGTCATCGGAATTGGCGAAGATGAGCTAACCCCGCGCGCGCTACAGGATCTTGGTGGTCATGCAGCAAAGGTTGCTGACGATGAGGGTGGTCTCGCGCTCATTGTCGAAACTATCAGCGCAACTCAAAATGACGCCAGCGCCTTTATCGCAATGGGATACGCTCTGGGCGACTACGCCTTCACAAAATACAAATCCAGCGCCGATGAAGAAGAAGGTCCGTCTAATGTATTGCTGATCGGCGGTGAAGCAGGCGCGGCTCTTTATAATGACGATCTCGCCTTTGTGGTTGAGGGCGTCGAACTCGCTCGCGAATTTGGCAATGAGCCCGGCAATGTTGTCTATCCGGAAGTGTTCGTTCAGCGGGCACGTGAGGCCTTTCGCGGTGTCCCAAATGTTCGTTTGAGAACACTCGAAGCGCGCGATATCCGCAATGAGGGGATGGGTGCTCTGATGGGTGTCGGGCAGGGGTCCATCCATGATCCCCGAATGCTCATTGTTGAGTACACTGGCGCTGCAGACCGTGATGAGGCGCCTATCGGTCTTGTGGGCAAAGGCGTGACCTTTGACACAGGCGGGATTTCCATCAAACCGAGCTCGAATATGTGGTACATGAAGTCTGACTTGTCAGGCGCAGCCGCTGTCGCGGGGACGCTATTAGCTACGGCAAAACGCGGCGAAGAGGTCAATGTTGTCGGGCTAATGCCTCTGGCTGAAAACATGCCCTCGCAGGATGCCATTCGACCAGGTGATGTCCTAACGACGATGTCAGGAAAGACTGTAGAAGTCATGAATACAGACGCCGAAGGGCGTTTGCTGCTCATTGATGCGCTACACTACGTGCAAGAAAACTATGAGCCGAGCAAAGTCCTGAATATTGCAACGCTCACCGGCTCTGCTGCGCGCGCAATGGGCGACGACTATGGGGCTGTGATTACGCGCGAGCTGGACCTTAGCCTAGAAATGGTTGAGATCGGCGAAGCCTCCGGCGAGGATGTCTGGCCTCTGCCGCTACACCCTTCGCACGCCGATCAATTGAAGTCCCCGATTGCCGATCTGCGTAATACAGGCGGACAGCCCGGCGCGTCGACAGCAGCTGCTTTTGTCGGATCATTTGTCGACGAAGACCTGCCTTGGATTCATCTCGATATTGCAGGCGTCGATTGGCGCGACAGTGCGACACCGACCCAGCCGAAGGGCCATGCCGGCTGGGGTGTACGGTTCATGGATGAGTTTTTGAGGCGCGAAAGCGAGTAGCGCGCCCCAAACTCTTATCGAATAGGTGGCCCGTCAGGCGTGGCAAAGAAGACATCTTTGCGGAAACGCATTGGCGGGCGCTCTTCTCTCACTTCAATGACAATCGTATCCACTGTCTCGCGCGCGTGACGGTCAACACTTGTCACGTCGATGCGGTGAACACCGAGTGGCAGGTCAGCGGGCAGTTGAACGCGCCAGAGGTGCATGTTGCGGTCGGCTGCTGAGGTCTGCGGCTGCGGCGCGGCGGGTCCGAAACTCGATCCTTTAAACGCCTCGTAGCCCTGATTGCGCTCTTCACCTGAACGGCTTTGCATGGCGTAGCGCGCGACAGAAAGCTGGCGCTGCGTCGCAAACGGATCGGCCCATTCCGAGCCGATCTTTGGAGCGTCGCCGCTGGCTGTTTGCGTCCGCTCCAGCACGAGCATTTGACCGCCAATTTCAGCACTGACACGCGTCTCTGTTGTACCATCCCAAACATTCGCGGTCAGGAAGCTTCCACCCGAGAGGTCTTCTGGTGTCAGAATTTTCACATCAGGCAGATCGTGAATCGACAGGGGAGGAATAGGGTCGCGCGTTCTTCGATCACTCAACGCCCATTCTCGAATCGACTCAAACCACGTCCTGAAATCAGGCGTGTTAATCGAGAGCCACATCCGCCGGTCACGGCCCGTATTGGCACCATAATAGGTCTCAACATAGTCCGCGCCGTCAAATTGAAGGTCGAGCCACCCCATGGGTCCGCCCATTCTCTGCAAGGCCATTGGTACGCCGTGGACGTCAAAGTCACCATGGAACCACCCACCTGAGCCTGCGCCTGCAATAATGTGGCGGAAGGGCAGCGACTCAACACCGACATTCTC
>JBCCDF010000090.1:0-10761 GCA_039030935.1 Pseudomonadota bacterium
CACAATTTCTTCCGCTGTCGAGTTCTTCAACGCAATCACGCGCAAATTATCCTGAACAGGGTCGGTCTCATCAAGTTCAGTCGCAATCCGCAGTGCCTGCTCAACAATCTGCTGATCACCACGAACGACAATCGAATTGCTGGTTTGCGAGGCACGCACCTCGAAATTCACGCTCGGCCCGTCTTCACTGCGCGAGAGCAGGCCTGAGAGGATCGACTCCATTTCAACAGCGGGAATATTCTTCAGGGCGATCGTCTGAATGTTGGTTCGGTCAGAGCTATCTAACCCCGCAACCACCTCACGCAGTCGCGGCATATTGGACGCGTAATCAACCAAGACAATCGTGTTTGAGCGCGCATTCGCGACAACTTGGCCTTGTGCGTCAACAATCGGCTTAAGCATTTGAGCCGCTTCAATCGCAGAGAAATTGTTCAGTTGGATCACTTCGGTGACGAATGAGTTTCCGTCAGCAGCGCCAAAGCCAACCTCTCCAATCGCGATCTGTTCAGGCAGGATACGATAGACACCCCGTCCAGCCGGAACCGCGGTAAATCCATTCACCCGAAGCGTAGACAGAAAAACCTGAAAAATCTCATCCGTCGTCATCGGCGTTTGCGACATTACTGTCACTTTGGTGCGCCTGACATCAGGATGGAGAATAAACGTATAGCCCGTAATAATCGACACATCATCGATCAGCGCGGTCACCTCAACATCATTCAAACTTAGAACATGACGCTCCGCCTGGCTCTGATCGCCCTGTGCAAGCGCAATGGGCACTCCCAAAAGCGCGAAAAAGACGGCACCGGTCATCAGATGTTTCATGTGCAGACCCACCTTACTCACCAATCTCAAAAATCACTTGGATGGCACGACCACTGCGGTCGATGTCCAGTAGGGCCTCAGAATAAGACCCAATTGTGTCAAACACCTCTGCGAAGTCCTGATCAACAACGCTCTGACCGTTGACCCTGACCAAGATGTCACCGGCTTGGAATCCCAAATCCTGTAGCCGGGAAAGGCTGCCGATAGGTTCAATCCGATACCCCAGAACGCGACCATTACTGCGCGCCTCCCTCAAAGAGATGGCTGACAGAAGGGCCTCCGGTCCGGAAATCTGTACCGTTGCTGGCGCGGGCGGAGGTTGTTGCGCACGCCGCTCAAGGCGGGGCTCGGCATCCTCAACGGTTTCAATATTTCCAATGACCGATAGCCGTCCGGAGCGATTATTCAGACGCAGAACTTCATCTACGCCGTTACGGCTCAGGATCACACGGTCTGATGCCACCCGTCTTAGCAGAACGCCAGGCAAAATCTCTTCCCCTTCAGCGAATTTTTGCTGTTGATTGTTCGGAAGAATAATTGTGGCGGTTCCAGCGCTCGGCCCAGTGTCTGCCCTCAGGCCGATCAAACGCAGATTCAGTTGAGTCTCAACCACATCTTCCTCAATCTCGGCGACAGAACCCGTCCCCTCAAAAGGGTTAGAACGCACGAGCAGAGACACGTCTGCCTCAATGCGTTGCACACCTTCCGTCGCCATGGTCGGCAAGGGGCGCTCGGTATAAGCCGCAACCGCATCCTGGGGTGAAACAGCGAGCCAAATCATCCGAGCAATGACCAAAGCCAAAGCAACAATCAAAGCGGTCTCAACCGCGAGACGCACCCCCGGCTCTGCTTTTAAAAGGCGACTTTGAAACCCGCTTAGAGCCATAAATATTTCCCTGTCGGACCACACGCACTATTCCGTGCGCAGAGCATAGTGAGCCTATAGCCATCGCACATGCAAATTATGTGACAGAACTGCGCTCAAAACATCCCTATGCGATCAGGACCAGTGGCGTGACCCAGAAGCACCAGCTCACCCAAATTCCTAGAGCCAGAAAAAAGCCGAATGGAAGTGCTTTATCCTTGAAATAGCTACGTCCGATCAGAGCAACAGCAAGGCCAGCGCTCGACGCGATCAGCAGGATCAAAGACAAGCCCGACGCGCCAACCCAGGCCCCACCCGCGGCCAGCATTTTTGCATCCCCAAGTCCAATCGCTTCAATCCCTTTGCGTCGCAGCCAGAGCCACCGCAAACCGGCGATCAATCCATAGCCACAAAGCGCCCCTAGCCCTGACCATACAAGGCTGATCGGCCAGATGGCATTCACAACCAGTCCGGCCACCAAAAGCGGAAGCGTCAACACGTTAGGCAAAATATGAGCGCTCAGATCATAGGCCGCTAGAACCAACAGCGTTAATCCGAGAATTGCCGACACCCCAATCCAACCCACCGGCCAAGCTTTTGCTCCAGTCGCAAAAGCCGCGACGAGAAAGCACAATAGAAGCGCCGTGATCGCTAGAGCTTGCGTTCGCAGCGAATACTCACCAAGCTTTGGCAAGTCCGGTTCAGCCACGATAACCCTGCGCGACCACAAAGAGCTCGGGCGACCCGGCACGACTGGCGGGTGGCTTTATGTGCCTGACGGTCTGAAACACTTGCTTTAGCCGGGCCTGCATATCCGGGGTGGCGCCACCCTGAAACACTTTCGAACAAAATGCGCCTCCTTTGACCAAATGCATCTCTGCAAAGTCCAAGGCCAAGTCAGCCAACGAGGCGGTTCGCAAATGATCTGTCTGTCGATGCCCCGTCGTATTCGCTGCCATATCAGATAAGATGAGGTCTGGTCGCCCGGACAGGCCGCTCATCATGGCCTGAACATCGGCTTCGTTCTCAATATCACCCTCAATGACGTGGGTTTCTGGGACAGGCTCGACAGGCAAAAGATCAATCCCAACAACTTCTTTTGGCTTAAACTTCGAAACCACTTGAAGCCAACCCCCGGGGGCACAGCCGAGATCAACAATGCGCAAACCCGGTCTTAAAAGCTTAGCCTGATCCTGTATTTCCAATAATTTGTAGGCGGCACGTGCACGATATCCATCGCGCTTCGCCTTCTGAACGTAGGGGTCGGATAGCTGCCGCTCAATCCACTTCTTCGAACTCTCAGACTTTGCATTGTAAGCCGTGACCTTGCGCTCGCCTAAGCGACGTCCAGAGCCGCGCTTGGAGGTATCAGGACCCTTCCAGCGACGTTTGCCATCATCACTCATTCGACCGTCTCCGCTTTAGAGCGCGCCCGCTCAGCGCTGTTTCGACGTCGCCGACGTGAAGACCTACGACGAGGCGGCCCCTGCATCATCGACAGTAGAAGCCCCTCTCTCAGACCTCGATCTCCAACCCGCATCCGTCCTTCTGGTGCGAGCTCCCAAGAGGCTTCCACAATCGCACATCCCGCCAAGATCATACCGGCCCTATCCTGACCAATCGTCGGAAACTTCACGCGTCCTTCAGGCCCGGCCTCGATCAAACGCGAAATCGTCTGCATCATTTCAGGATGCGTAATCCACTGGCCATCCACTAAGTGACGACGATATTTGGTCAGTCCTAAATGGACCCCTGTGAGACAGGTCACCGTCCCTGATGTCCCAATAATATGGGCCTCACCGCTTTCAAAATCAGCTCGCATGGACGTACCGCGCTTCCACGACGCAATCTGCTTGCGGGCATAGTCCAGCATTGCTGGATACATTTCGGCATCTGGCAGGTGCGCAAAGGCTTCTGTCAAAGTCACGACACCGATCGGTAGACTCGTCCATGCCTCAATTGGATTGTTCTGCAGCAACCCCTTCAGACCGCTTTTCTGAACCGGTTCAGCATTCACAATGGATAGCTCTGTCGACCCACCACCGATATCAATCACGAGAACCTTGCGAATATCGTCTTCGATCAGGTTGTAACAGCCAACAAGGGCGAGCTTGGCTTCCTCTGCCCCACTTATGATTTTAAACGTCAGCCCCGTCTCTTCACGAACGCGCTCAATAAAGGCACGACCATTATCTGCACGCCGACAGGCCTCTGTTGCAACGCATCTGACATGCGCAACCCGTTTGGCTTTCAATTTCCCAGATATTTTGTGCAAAGCGCCCATGCATCGCTCAATTGATGCGTCGGAGAGCTTCCCGCTGGCTTCCAAACCCTCGCCTAAGCGTACAATTTGCGAGTGGGAATCCAAAACGTGGAACCCATCTCGCTTTCGCGCAGCGATCAGCAGCCTGCAATTATTCGTTCCAAGATCCACCGCTGCATAGAGCGGAGGACGCTTGCTGGCGCGATGCGGGGGCCGGCTGCTTCCTCCCCGATCACCACGCGATTTTTCATTAGCCATGTGCGGCCCAAATCTTGTGTCTTGCCTGAAGCTGTAGCACAGCTCTATGCAATGAGCCACAAACCGTCTGTGTTCGGACGCCTTAAGCGTCTATTCGGCTCGCGTCCGCGCGACGAGGCTGCGCCTGTGCATGAGCCTAAGGCGACGCCTAAATCTACACCCTCGGAACCGGCGCTGCCAAACCAACTTATGAACCTCGAAGCCAAGTACCAGATTGGACAAGTGCTTCGCCACCGCCTATTCGATTTTCGAGGTGTCGTTTTCGATGTCGATCCGATGTTTGCGAACACTGAAGAATGGTATGAGGCGATCCCTGAAGAGGTTAGGCCATCAAAAGATCAGCCCTATTACCACTTGTTCGCAGAGAATGAGCGAACCCACTACGTCGCTTACGTCTCCGAGCAAAACCTTGTCCCGGATGAGAGCGATATCCCGATCAAGCATCCCGACATCACCAAAATGTTCGAGATCAGCGATGGCGCTTACATCTTAAAACCCGGACAGCGGAATTAGTCGAACGGTCCAGCCAGTGTCATTTCTTGGACGGATCGTTTGTATCCGGCGAAGCACGTTGGAAAGCCTCAAGGCGCATGCAGGCGGCATCGACAGAAACGAGCGTCGGAAACGCCTCTAAATTAACATCGAACCGACGCGCATTATACATTTGCGGAACCAAAGCGATTTCAGCCATCGTAGGATAGTCCGCAAACAAAAACGGCGAGGCTGTGCCCGCATACCTCGCTTCTAACGCCGCAAAGCCGCGCTTAATCCACTCAGCATACCAGCGCGAGCGCGCTGCCTCGTCTTGATCCATCTCATCGCGCAGCCAATTCAGAACGGACGGATTGTTCAATGGATGAACGTCGCAAGCGATTGTGTCGGCGAACGCGCGCGCTTTCAATCTCATAACCGGATCACGCGGAAGAAGGCCCGGCCCCGCCATTGTCTCATCAATCCACTCAAGGATCGCCATGGATTGCCCGACTGTCTCGCCATCAACGTCAATCGCCGGTAGCCGCATTTGCGGGTTCAGGCGACGATACATCTCTGATTTCTGCTCTTGCTTATCAGGATGCAAGCTGATCGGGACTTTTTGATAGTCTACGCCTTTGATATTCAACGCAATTCGAACGCGATAGGCCGCAGACGACCGCCAGTAATCATAGAGCTTTAAAACCATCGACATGGTCCTCTCAAGGTCTGAGAATTTTTCGCATTTGATAGCGACATCGCCCATACTCTGTCGTATATTAGTTGCATGAGCAACTATTCTGAGCGCCCCGCCCACGCCCGACCCGATTGGACCATCGACCAGAACTGGTCGAGCTATACCGATACCGAACATCAGACGTGGGACACTCTTTACAAACGCTTGGTGAAAGTTCTGCAGGGACGCGCTGCCCCCGAATTTCTAAACGGTCTCGAGGCCCTCAATTTAAACCGCGGCGGCATCCCCAATTTTGAAACCATGTCAGACGAGTTGGAAAAGCTCACAGGCTGGCGCGTTGTTGCTGTTCCTGGACTGGTCCCTGATGAGGTCTTTTTCGATCATCTCGCGAATAAGCGTTTCCCAGCGGGCAGTTTTATCCGCAAGCCGGATCAGCTCGATTACATTCAGGAACCGGACGTCTTCCACGACGTTTTCGGACACGTTCCAATGCTGACCAACCCGGTCTTTGCAGACTATATGCAAGCCTATGGCGAGGGCGGCCTGCGCTCGCTACGCCATGCCAGCCTAAAAAACCTCGCAGCCCTCTATTGGTATACGGTCGAGTTCGGCTTGATCCAGACCGATCAGGGTCTGCGCATCTACGGCGCGGGCATTGTGTCCTCTCCGGCTGAAACCCAATTCAGCCTCGAAGACCCCTCCCCCAACCGTATTGGCTTCGACCTGCAACGCCTCATGCGCACAGACTATCGTATCGATGACTTCCAGCAGACCTATTTCGTGATAGACACTTATGAGCAGCTGTTTCAATCAACCGTCGATACAGACTTTGCGCCCCTCTACGCGGATATGAACGGCCAATTCGATCATCAGCCTGAAGATATTCTTGAAAGTGATATCGTGATCCATCGCGGAACGCAGGACTATGCGCAAAAAGGCGGGCGCTTCGTCGCCTAATCAAAAAAGGGCCAGCCCCTAAAGGCCAGCCCTTTCTCAATTTCAGGTCTCCCAGACCTAAAGTCTTCGGTCCTAGACCTTGTAGTACATATCAAATTCGACCGGATGTGGATGTAGTTGCAAACGCTCCACTTCTTCCATCTTCAGCTCAAGATAGGCATCAATCTGGTCATCATCGAACACGCCGCCTTTCTTGAGGAAGTCGCGGTCAGCGTCCAGCGCCTCAAGCGCTTCACGCAGCGAACCACAGACCTGCGGAATAGACTTCGCCTCTTCTGGCGGCAGGTCGTAGAGGTCCTTATCCATCGCATCGCCCGGATGGATCTTGTTCTCAATCCCATCAAGCCCAGCCATTAAGAGCGCTGCAAAGGCCAAATAAGGGTTGGCCGTCGGATCTGGGAACCGAACCTCAATGCGCTTCGCTTTCGGGCTGGACCCAAACGGAATACGGATCGACGCAGAGCGGTTGCGCGATGAGTAAGCCAGCATGACCGGCGCTTCAAAGCCAGGCACAAGGCGCTTATAAGAGTTTGTCGACGCATTGGTCAGCGCATTGAGTGCCCGCGCGTGCTTAATGATGCCACCAATATAGTGCAGGCACGTTTCAGACAGTCCCGCATAAAGATCACCTGCAAATGTCGGCTTACCGTCAGACCAGATCGACTGGTGCACGTGCATACCAGACCCATTATCATTGAAGTACGGCTTCGGCATAAAGGTTGCGGTCTTGCCATAATTCGCCGCAACATTGTGCACGACGTATTTATAAAGCTGCATATTGTCAGCCATATGGACGAGCGTTGCGAACTTCATTCCCAGCTCATGTTGAGCAGGGGCAACTTCGTGGTGATGCTTTTCTGGTTCGAGATCGAGCTCCGTCATATAAGACAGCATCTCAGAGCGCATATCCTGCTCACTATCCACAGGCGGCACAGGGAAGTAACCACCCTTCGGTCCGGGACGGTGTCCCATATTGCCCATTTCGTAGACCTTACCGGTATTGGCTGGCAGCTCAGTAGAGTCAAACGAGTAACCCGTCATATGTGGCTCTGTATTCCAACGCACATCGTCGAACACAAAGAATTCGGCCTCAGGACCGAAGAATGCGGTGTCTCCAATCCCAGTGGACTGCAGATAGGCTTCTGCTTTCTTGGCCGTCGTACGCGGGTCGCGATTATAAGGTTGACCGGAAATCGGATCGAGGACGTCACACATCACTGCAAGCGTCGACTGCTGATAGAAAGGATCGATCTTCGCGGTGTCGACATCAGGCGCGAGATTCATGTCAGACTCATTGATCGCTTTCCAACCAGCAACGGATGATCCGTCAAACATCTGACCTTCTTCAAAGAAATCCTCGTCAATCATGCTCTTGTCAAACGTGACATGCTGAAGCTTCCCGCGAGGGTCGGTGAACCGGAGATCAACGAACTCAACGTCGTGCTCCTTCATCATCTTCATAATTTTGTCGGCCATTAGGGTCTCCTATCTTGTCCTGTGCTGTTAAGTTTGCCCGGGCGCCTACAGCGCGCCGTCGCCATTCTCACCTGTTCGGATACGTACCGCTTCGCCGACATCTGTCACGAAGATTTTTCCATCCCCGATTTTCCCGGTCTGGGCAGCTTTCGTTATCGCGGAGATGGCGTCGCCAACTGAACCGTCTCCAACAACAACTTCCACTTTCAATTTCGGTAAAAAATCGACGACATACTCGGCGCCCCGATACAATTCGGTGTGCCCACGCTGTCGGCCAAAGCCCTTCGCCTCGACCACTGTCATGCCTTGAACACCCACTTCGTGTAGGGCTTCTTTCACGTCGTCGAGCTTAAACGGTTTGATAATTGCTTCAATTTTTTTCATTGCCGCTACCCTTCTAATTCACTCCTAAGCTGAGCGCTACAGCGTTCTCGTCTGTTGGCACAATGCCAAAAGCAATTGCCTTTGCCCCGCGTGTAGCCTGCCCAGCATTTGCGCAGCTGCGCACAATTACGAAGCATTGAGACTCTGTAAAATTATGACGCAGGCGTCATTGTTTGGTAAGTGAACATATGCTAGGTGATTAAAAAAGTTTGGAGGATAAAGATGACCCGCCCTGTTCCTTACATCGATCCGGCACGGCCAACCCCAAAGCGCCAGCCGCTTAAAGCATGGTCACACATGCAAAAGCTAATCGCTGATAAAGAGGACACGGCTCAGGTTTTCTACATTATCCAAGCGCTCAACGGCAATTCATCGCGCAAGGATTTTAAGCGCTTCCTCTCGACGCCAAGCGGGATAGAGATGCTGAAACGGCGTGAATTCCTTCCGGATATCCTCGACAATCACGACGAAATCGCGAAACTCCCTGCGGGCACTGTCGGTCGGACATATATGGAGTTCATGCAACGCGAAGGATTGAGTGCTGCTGGCCTTGTCGCTGAAAGTGAAATGCGCGGCGATCGCGATCTCTATGACGACGATTTGCTGTGGTACTATAACAGACTGCGCGACACGCACGATCTAGAACACGTTTTGACCGGCTATGGCCGCGATGCGATGGGCGAAGCGTCGCTTCTACGCTATTCATATAGCCAAGGCGGCGGCATGGGCGTGAACTTCATTGCCTTTATGGGCGCTCGCGAAGTGGCGAAATACGCGCCGAAAGGCGTCAGCATCCCAGCGGTTGCCAAAGAAGCCAAGCGGAACGGCAAAGCTGCAGCGCGCGTGATCGACCAGGACATACCTGCGCTCCTCAGAGAGCCGATCGAGGACGCCCGTGAGCGCATGAATATTCGCGAACCGGCTCTTTACAAGCAAGCCCTTCGTCGCTTTCAGGAAGACGGCACAGACCCACAGCTGGTCGCCGCTTGATTACACTGGTCCGACATGGTGAGGCGGCTGCGAAATGGGGCGATCACCCCAACCCTGGCCTGTCTGAGCTTGGCCACCATCAGGCTTTGGCCGCAGCAGAGCAATTAAGCGCTCAACCGATTTCCCATATCCTTACAAGTCCGATGCAGCGCTGTCAGGAGACCGCGAAGCCTCTCGCCGAACGCCTGTCTATTACGGCTGAGATTTCAAGAGAGGTCTCGGAAATCCCGACACCGCCAGATTTAACGCTTGATCGCGTTGACTGGCTTAGAGACTTGATGGGAGCAACTTGGGCAGACGCGCCAGACCTCGTTCAAGACTGGCGCGCCGCACTGATTGATAAAGTTCATTCTCTGCCGGACGACACTGTCGTGTTTACGCACTTCGTCGCTATAAATGCTGTCGTCTCGTCCCTTGAAGGCTTAGCGGAGACAACCGTGTTTCGCCCAACCTATTGCTCCCAGACCGTACTCGTCCGAAAAGGCGAAACCCTGAGCGTTCAACAGCGCGGCGCTGAGGCCGTAACCCGCATTCTATAATCTAGGCTACGGCCCTTGCGCATCGTCGCGCTGATCGACAAGGTCCTGCGTCATCGACTCGATTTTAGAAATCAAAGCATCTGGTGAGCCATTATTCTGATCGAGGATTGATAAGAATTGAGCCTGTTGCTCAATCGCAAGCCAGATCAGGTTACCGTCTGCGTTGAGGGCAATATCAACAACTTGATATTTACCACCGCGCTCAAGAACACGCCAGCGAACCGTTAGCGCTTCGCCATCCCCGCGGAGGATCGTCGTGTCGACAATTGAATCGCGCGCATTTCGGTCGGTTGATCCTGTCACCTCAACGGCCTGTCCCCGATATTCATTGAAGTAAAACTCATAGACAGCCAGTGCGTATTCGCGGAACGCGGCGACATAACGGTCGAGATCTTCCTCGCTGAAGCGTCTTGAGTAATTCCCAATCACAAATTTTGCGACCGCATCGAGGTTGGAGAACTCTTCCATAAACCCTTGAAACTTCATACGCCGCTCTGCTGGCGTAATTCCAGGTTCGTTCAGTGAACTTAGAACATTGTTGGCATTCTCTTGAACGTAAGCTTCAGTCGTCTCACTTGCGAGAGCTACACTGGCTGTCATGCTCAAGGTGAGCGCTGCCAGAGCAGCCTTAAATCCGTTCACAAATCGCATCATGGGCCTCCTATTCGTCCTCATCACCAAAATCAAAATCATCAAATTCGGGCAAATCTTTGAACGGATCGTCCTCAAATCTGCCATCTCTGATCGCAGCGTCTCTTTGTTGTGAATAATTTCGTCGTAAAGCGACATAGGGTTCAGGCTGTGACATCAGCGCTTCAATCTGCGGTTCTAACCTAACCCGGCCCGACACAGCCCCTGTCACACCAAGTGCGACCCTTGATGCGAAATACGCATCACCCTGTCCATAATTCAACGGATCCGCAAAACTATCTCCAACAAATCCCGTCAAGTCCCTCAGATTTGACGATCCAACGACAGGTAGAACTAAGTATGGCCCTGAGGAAACACCCCAAACGCCGAGCGTCTGGCCAAAATC
>JBCCDF010000091.1:0-10549 GCA_039030935.1 Pseudomonadota bacterium
CAGAGTATTTCACAACTTCGCCCTGTTCGATCGTTTCCATGTCGTAGGCCGTTGATACGATATTGTAGGCGATGAGGTGCGGTAGGTGCGAGGTAATGGCGAGGACGCGGTCATGTCGCGCCGCGTCCATCGTCTCGACACGTGCGCCAAGTTTTGCCCAGAATTCGGAGAGTCGCTCAATAGCGTCCAAATACTCAGGGGATTTGTCGGGAAGCGGGGTCAGAATATGCCAAGCATCTTTGAACAAGCTCGCAAAGCCTGCAGCCGGGCCTGATTGTTCGGTCCCAGCGATGGGGTGACCGGGGATAAGATGTACACAATCTGGGCAAGCCGCTTCCATATCGCTCGCAGCTTTGGCCTTAACTGAGCCGACATCTGTAAGGATTGCACCTTGCTTCAAATGAGGTGCAATCGTTTCTGTTACACTGGCGAGCGTGCCGACCGGCGTGCAAAGAATGACGCAGTCTGCGTCGTGGACCGCCTCCTCAGAGCTAGTTGTGACTTCGCCGGGCACAAGGCGCGCCGCTTCGAGCCGCACAGAGGTATCATGGTCCCAAAGTGCAACGCGCGTAGTGCTACCACAGCTATTCACAGCATGCGCGATCGACGAGCCCAAGAGGCCGATGCCGATTATGGCGAGCTTATCAAATGGCGCATCGCTCATTTGCCTGTGCTAAAGGCCTCGAAGGCCGCAATCATATCGTCATTTTGCTCTTTTGTACCGATAGAGGCACGCAAGCAGTCCGGTAGGCCGTAAACCGCAACATTCCGTATGACGACGCCATTCTGACGAAGAAATTCATCTGCGTCCGTGCTGGTGCGCCCCGGTGTTTGGGGAAAGCGGATCAAGACGAAGTTTCCAACGCTTGGGAAGACTTCAAAGCCGAAACTCTCAATAGCGTTCGCAACTCGAGACAGTTCCGCCGTGTTATGTGCGACTGAGGCGGCTTGGAAGCTGTCATCATTGATTGCCGCAATGCCCGCGGCTTGTGCAACAGAGCTCACATTGAAAGGGCCGCGGGTCCGGTGGAGAGCATCAATGACGCTTTCCGGCCCATAGGCCCATCCCAGCCTCAGTGCAGCTAGGCCGTGAATTTTTGAAAACGTGCGGGTAACGAGGACATTGGGAGCCTCACCCGCAAGGGCCATGCCGCTGTCATAGTCATTGAGTTTGACATATTCTGCATAGGCCCCGTCGAGCACCAGCAGTACATTCTCTGGCAGGCCCTCATGCAGGCGCTTGACGTCAGAATACGGGATGTATGTCCCAGTCGGATTATTAGGGTTTGCCAAGAAGACAATTTTCGTCTTTGCATCGACGCGATCCAGCATCGCATCGACGTTTGCGGTCAGATCTGTTTCAGGCGCGCTGCGGGTTTCAGCGCCAGACTGTTGGGCGACAAGGCGATAGACGAGAAAGCCATGTTGGGACTGAACGATATTATCGCCCGGGCGAAGATAAGCACGTGCTAAAAGCTGGAAAATTTCATCGCTGCCGGCACCGCAGACAATGCGTTCACTATCGATTCCGTATTTCGAACTTATAGCGTCCCGAAGAGCTGACGCTGACCCATCGGGGTAGAGTTCGAGGTGTTTGGACGCATCAATCAGAGCCTGTTGAGCCTTGGGGCTACATCCAAGCGGATTTTCATTCGAGGACAGTTTATGGGCATTCTCGAGCTTCTGGCCGCCCTTATAGGGCGTAATCTCTAGGATATTTGGAAGGGGTTGCGGTCCTGCCATGTGAAGCTCCAATAGTTGCAAATGCAACGAATATTATCCGACACCTTATCTTGCAAGAGGTGTGATGGAGGCAAAGTGTGAAATCAAGAGGTGCTTAGCGCATCGCCATCATCACAGTGCCGAGATAGTAAAGTGGAAGGGATAAGATCGCCGTAAATGCAATAGTGAAGACCAGAGTTCCTTCTCGTTCCTCGTCGGTTTCAAAGGGCTCTTTTCGCATCCCGCGAACAATCGCGTCTGCAGACGTAATTGTATAAATCATCAACAGAAGAAAAATGACCAGCGCTGATCGACCGCCAAAATCGCTAAACCAATGATACAGCAGAGCGATCATAGCACCGAGCCCAATGATATCGGGTACGTCGATATCCTCTAACCGATCTTCTCCTTGTGCAAACGCGAAGGATAAAGCCGTTAGAAGGGCCATCAAACCGACATATACCCACACGATCCAGTTTGGCGGTATCCACATCGGCTTAGCCTCGCAACTCACGCTGTCATTAAGTGGCGAAAGCTAAGAATTCCAGACTTGTAATGTGATAATCTGTCGTCCTTGATTAACTGCCGATGGCTTGCTCGTCACGTTCACCGGTTCGAATGCGAACAATGCTCTGAACGTCCATAACCATGATTTTCCCATCACCGATTGTGCCAGTATTGGCAGCGCTCGTAATGGCTTCGACAACACGATCTGTATCACCTGCAGCGCATGCGACTTCAACTTTCACCTTGGGAAGGAGGCGAACTTCATATTCTGCGCCGCGATAGACTTCTGTCTTCCCTTGTTGGCGACCATAGCCCCGTACTTCTGAGACTGTCAGACCCGACACACCGACATCTCCAAGAGCGTCGATAACCGCATCAAGTCGGCTCGGTTTAAAGATGGCAACAACAAGTTTCATTTCCCCGGCTCCAATAACTGCTTCCAATAACAGCGATAAGTGCTTTGATTATTTCGTCAACGCGCCATGTCCCGTGGTGTCTCGCAGGCTTTGCTCTGCCTCTTTTCTAGGCATGACCGGCTGATTTGTGCTTACAGGAGTAGCTTGTGTTGCCGTTGCAGGAGCGCTTCCTCGTGGATTCGCGTAAATATGCTTTACCGCCTCAACCAGAACGACGCCTCCCAGGCCTGATGATACGAGCTCACCAATTCTCTCCCAGCTTTCGCTGGCGGCAGTAATCATAGGCCAGTTTAATGGCGGCATATGGACGGCTGTTGTACTGGCAGTGACTTGGAAAAGACCGTCATTCAAAAGAGCCATAAGCTGACGTCTTGTCCATGGGCGACCATTTCCAAAGGCTTTGCTTTCTGCAAGGGACCAGAACGACTTACGGTTTGCGGTTGCAACAACAATGCGTCCCTCTGGAGCAAGAACACGCCAAGCCTCTCTAAGGGCTGCGCGGGGGCTGTCTGCTTCTTCAATCGCATGCAAAAGCACAATTCGGTCAAAAACACCGTCTCCGAAGGGAAGGCGATGATCAAGAGCTGGGGCAACTTTGCCACCCCTTTCTCCTTTGAATGACGTTACCGTTACACCACGTTCTTCCGTCACAATGCCGACAGCGCAGCGCGCGGTGTCTTGCCAAAGCGGCAAGATGGGCTGTGGGAAACCAACCCCCAAAATGCTCAGACCTTTGCAAGGCCCCCATAAATCCTTCAATCTCTGTGCGATGCGAGCAGCTGCCATGCGACCTAATTTGGTGGCATAGAAAGCCTCAAGGTTTGAAGCTGGCTGTCGCATCTGGCCCTTGTCCGTCTTATAACTTCTATGCCACTAAGATGGTATGTCCTTGAAGATACATCAATTCCCCTGCCTCAATGATAATTATGGGTTCCTTATTCATGACCCCGAAAGTGGTCAGACAATTGCGCTCGACACACCTGATGGTAGCGTTTATTTGTCCGAAGCCGAAAAACTTGGTTGGCCTATTACGGTCATCTGGAACACGCACTGGCATCCTGATCACACCGCTGGAAATATTGAAATTAAGCAGGCAGTTGGGTGCGAAATCATCGGCCCCGTAGGCGAAAAAGATAAAATTCCCGGAATTGACCACACTGTTACTGGTGGAGACAAAGTGCCGTTCGGAACGTGGCAGGCTGACGTCATCGACACGCCCGGTCATACAATCGGCCACATCGCATTCTATTTCGCCGACCAATCGATAGCCTTTGTCGGTGATAGTGTTTTCGCGCTCGGTTGCGGACGTATCTTCGAAGGCGACCATGCGATGATGTGGAACAGTATGAAAGCCGTGAGAGCTTTGCCCTCCGAAACCACGCTCTATTGTGCGCATGAGTATACGCAATCAAACGCTAAGTTCGCTTTGACGATAGAACCGGACAACGCTGCGCTAAAAGCATATGCGGACGAGATCAATGATAAGAGATCCAGAGGCCAACCAACTGTGCCGATGGGATTGGCACGCGAGCTTCAGACTAATCCGTTTTTACGTGCTGATCTGCCCGAGCTACAAGTTGCTATGGGCCATCCCGGCGACGATATTGCAACATTTGCGGAAATCCGCACGCGAAAGGACACGTTTTGACTTTTGCGAGATCGGGTGACCTGGGCGCCAACGAGATCATTCGCATACTCGAAATGAAGCCGCATCCCGAAGGTGGGCACTATGTCGAAACTTATCGTTCAGATCAAAATGGCGAGCGTGCCACCTCAACCGCCATCTACTTTCTGCTCCAAGCTGATGAAATATCAGCTTGGCATCGCGTTGATGCTGACGAGCACTGGTTATGGCACGCGGGTGCATCACTGTCTTTGACGGTTTCGCCGCCGGATGGGAAAGGCGCAAAAGCGCATCGCCTCGGCCCCGGCTTACGTGCCCGGCAAGTTCCTCAAGCGCTTGTCCCAGCCCATCACTGGCAAACAGCCGAGAGTATCGGCGCATGGTCTCTCGTTTCCTGCATCGTTGCTCCGGGCTTCGACTTTTCGGGTTTTGAGTTAGCACCACCCGATTGGCGTCCAGAGGTCTAGGTTTGAGGCTTAAGGTCCATAATTTGGAGCTTATTGGGAGTATCGCAGAATGGGATATTATCCCTTATGGCAAGAAAAAGCACATACGAATCAATGTCTCAGATTACATGACCATCTTAAAATATCATATTGCATACTCTGGCGTGATGCGCGCATTCGTTGACTGAGAATAGCGTTTGATAGGGCGAACTCATATGCCTTGAATGCCATGATCGGTGGGCGTATAGGTCGCGTATTGGGTGCAGAGTGGAAGACGGGCTAAAGGGTCAATTATGGATAATGATCGAGGTTTTTTACATCGATACTTTCTGAGCAACGGCGGCAAAAGCTGTAATAAGTGGATACACTACTTTGACATCTACGAGCGCCATCTTGCCCGGTTCCGCGAGAAATCTCCAACACTGTTTGAAATCGGTGTAAGAGGTGGTGGGTCCCTATCAATGTGGAAGTCGTACTTTGGCCATGGAGCGCAAATTATCGGGTTGGACATAAATCCGAATTGTCAGCAGCATGCCGATGACCAGATTGATGTAATCATTGGGGATCAAAGCGATTCAGAGCTCCTTGAGACCATTATCGCAGATTATGGGCCCATAGACATTATAATAGACGATGGAAGTCATAAGCCTCGGGATGTTATCCGTTCTTTCGAAACGCTATACAATCAGATGTCCCCGACTGGGGTCTACATGATCGAAGACACGCATACGAGTTACTGGTCAAATTATGGGGGCGGATTGAAAGCGCGTGGGTCTGTTGTGGAATACGCAAAAGATCGCGCTGACGAGCTGACTGCATCATTAAGTCGGGGAGCAGTTACTCCGACCCATATTACAGAGACAACAGATTCTCTATCTTTTTACGATAGCATGATCGTCTTCGAGAGACGATCACAGGGCGAGAGGCAGAGCTTTATCACCCATGGGATGGACAGGTCAGCATCCGACTGAACCACCTGGCCGCATATGGCATTTTTGCGGTATATACTCTTCAGCCCTGCTCTAAACTTACTCGCCATGGTTTCGAATTCGCCTATCGGGCGACTAAAACCCGTGTTAGATCAAACCCAATATTCTGACCGATTAGGAATTACTATATGAGACATGTGAAACTCGTCGCCTTATTGGCACTTGGTCTGACGGCTCCCGTTGCAGCGCAAGATGATCCGGAGATGTCCAAACGCTTCACTGCGGAACGCGTGTTCGATATTGAATACGCGAGCGATCCACAGATTTCGCCGGACGGGCAAACAATTGTCTATGTGCGCCGCTCTATGGATCGCCAGACGGATACGGATCGCGGCGATCTCTGGATAATTGACGTGGCCAGCGGGGACCACAGACCGCTTCTGGTTGGCGGAGCTTCGAAAGGTTCGCCGCGCTGGTCACCGGATGGCACGCGCCTCCTATATTCAACGGCGACCGACGGGCGGCCTGACCTACGCGTGATGTATATGGATAGCGGCGACACACTCTCGCTGGGGCAGTTCTTTGAGGGCCCGGGCAGTGCGGTCTGGTCTCCAGATGGGCTGACGATTGCGTTCACCATGTTTGTACCCGGAGAGACACCGAGTTTTGCAAGTTCGCCTGCGGCGCCAGAAGGGGCGACATGGTCTGAGCCAGTGCGTGTTTTTGATGACATTCAGTTCCGTTTTGATGGACGAGGTTATCTGGAAGAGGGCGCAACACACGTCTTTACAATATCGGCTGAAGGCGGCTCGCCCCGCCAGATTACTGAAGGTGAGAATGGCTTTGGATCGCCCGAATGGCTTGGCAGTGACGTGCTGCTGGTAGTGGGCAATGATGTGCCAGACGCTGATATGGATCCCATCGAGAGTGAGATTTACCGCGTAGATCTCAGCGACCTGTCTCGCACGGTTTTGACAACCAGCGATGGTCCAGACCATAGCCCAGCCGTGTCTCCCGATGGCCGCACGATTGCGTTCCTTGGCTATGATGATGAAGTCTTAGCTTACCAACAAACCAATCTGTATCTGATGGACGCTGATGGCTCCAATGTGCGCGAGATTGATGAGAGTTTCGACCGCTCAATCGCCGACATAAAATGGAGTGCGGATAGCCGAAGCCTTTTCGCGCTTTACGAAGATTCTGGCATGCACTCCGTCAGTCTCTTCAGTCTCAATGGCAGTTCTCAGGTGCTGATAAGCGATATTGGGGGAACCAGCATTGGCCGACCTTATGGCTCTGGTAGCTTTAGCGTATCCAAAACAGGTGCACTCGAATTTGCCTATACGAAGGGGTCACCGGATAGCCCTGCAGATATTGGGTATTTGAATAGAAGCGGCGCTGCTGTTCTGACCGATTTGAATGGAGACATTCTCCCTTATCTTGAGATGGCAGAAGTGGAGGAGTTCACCGTTGCGTCTTCTGTCGATGGTCGCGAGATTGAAGCTTGGGTGGCGCTACCCCCGGACTTCGAACCGGATGGCAGCTTCCCAATGATCATGGAAATTCATGGCGGGCCCTTTGCGATGTATGGGCCGCTCTTTGCCAGTGAGATCCAACGATTTGCCGCGGAAGGCTACGTCACAGTCTACGTGAACCCGCGGGGCTCGACTGGATATGGTGAGGAATTTGCCCAACTCATTGATCAGGCCTATCCGGGTAATGATTATCAGGACCTCATGGACGTCGTCGATGACCTAGTCGCGCGAAATTATGTGAGTGCTGACCGGCTCTTCGTGACCGGTGGATCAGGTGGTGGTATCTTGACAGCGTGGATTGTGGGTAAAACAGATCGGTTTGCCGCTGCAGCGTCTGTTAAGCCTGTTATCAACTGGATGACGATGGCACTGGCCGCGGATATCGGACAGTTCGTCCGGCGTCATTGGATACGCTCTGACCCTTGGAGTAATCCAGATGCTTTCCTGAAGTTCTCGCCCATTATGCTGATGGATGATGTGACAACGCCAACGCTCGTCATGGTTGGCGAGGAAGACTGGCGCACCCCAACATGGGAAGCAGAACAGTTCTATACAGCGCTTCACATGCGCGGCGTCGATACGGCCCTGATCCGAATTCCCGGCTCGCCCCACTATATAGCAGGTCGTCCAAGCCGACTTATCGCGAAGACCGATAACATTATGGGCTGGTTCGAGAAATATGATCCTGAGAAGGTCGCGGAGGAAGAATAGCGAATGACCGGAACTGTCATTGTTGTCGGTGTCGGCGCTCTAGACGGCGTCGGTGCGGCTGCTTCGAGGCGATTTGCCAAACAGGGCCACAACGTCGTTGCGGTCGGGCGCACTCAAGAGAAAATTGATGCTGTTGCCGCAGACATTGTGTCAGCGGGTGGCTCTGCGGAAGGGGTTGCTGCAGACGTGACGTCGGAGGCAGAGCTTGATGCGCTTTTTGAGCATGCGAAAAGCAAGGGCCCCTTATCCGCGGTCATCTATAACGCTGGAAACAATGCGATCATTCCATTCTCTGAGCTAACAGCGGATCAATTCGAAGGTTTCTGGCGCGTTGGATGTTTTGGGGCGTTTCTAGTGGCGAAAAGGGCCATGCCTATCCTTGCTGAACAGGGTGAGGGAAGCTTGCTCTTCACAGGGGCGTCGGGGTCAATGCGCGGCAAGCCAGCATTTGCTCATTTCGCCGTCATGAAAGCCGGTCTTCGGATGCTCTCGCAATCACTTGCCCGCGAGTATGGACCAAAGGGCGTACACGTTGCGCACGTGGTTGTTGATGGTGTGATCGACGGAGATATGGTGCGCAGTCGCTTTGGGGAGTATCTTGAGGCCCTCGGCGAAGATGGATCGCTCTCACCCGACGCGATTGCTGACGCGTTTTGGTTCTTACATAGCCAGCATCGCTCGGCTTGGACGCAGGAGCTTGATTTGAGGCCGTTCAAAGAGAATTGGTAGATCGGCTAGGGAAACCCGCCCGCTTTACTTAGACTTGAACTGACAGGATGGCCGAGCGCCGTCTCAAGCCATTTTGCGGTCGCGATGAGTTTCTGCAAATCCAGACCGGTCTCGAACCCAGCGCGTTCCAGCATGTAAACCACGTCTTCTGTCGCAACATTCCCCGTTGCAGCTGGAGCAAAGGGGCATCCACCGATGCCACCGCAGCTGGCATCGATAATATCAACGCCAGCTTCAACCGCGGCCGCGACATTGGCGAGACCTGCACCCCTTGTGTCATGAAAATGCAGGCGCAGGGCAACTTTTGAGGCTTGGTTGCGGAGTTCGTCAATCACCCGCCGAACATCCCACGGCGTTGCGACCCCAATTGTATCACCAAGTCCGATCTCAACGGCCCCCGATCTTTCAGCTTGTGCGGCCAGATCGCCAACAATTTTTGGATCAACCTCGCCCGAGTAAGGATCCCCGAATGCGACCGAGATTGTTGCCGATAGCGGGATCTCCGTTTCGTGTACGAGGGGCGCGCAATGAGCCAGCATATCCGCACTTTGCTGCGGGCTCATACGCTGGTTTTTTTCTCCGAAGCCTTCACCCGCCACGAGGACAAAATTGATCTCGTCTGCTTTCGCGTCGATGGCTCTACGCACACCTTTTTCATTCAGAGCGAGGGCAATATGACGTGTACGCCCGCTTCGATTCAGGCCTGCAAAAACATGAGCACTGTCGGCCATTTTTGGCACCGCCTTCGGCGACACAAAAGAGCCAGACTCCATCCGCTTAACACCTGCGTCTTCAAGTCGAGAAATGAATTCGAGCTTCTGTTCTGTGCTCAGATCACCGGGATCATTCTGCAATCCATCACGCGGCCCGACCTCCACAATTTCAATATGTCTTGTCATACCTGCCCTTTAGAGGGCATTGAGAGCTAATGACAGACCCGATTACGCAACCTCCTCTCTCCGGCCTGCGCGTCATAGAGCTCGGTCAACTAATTGCTGGACCATTTTGCGGTCAGCTTCTCGGCGATTTCGGGGCTGAAGTCGTAAAGATTGAAGCGCCTGACAGACCTGACCCGGCACGCGATTGGGGCGCCGTAAAATATCAAGGTCACGGCCTTTTATGGCCTATTATTGCGCGTAATAAGCTCTCCGTGACGCTGAACCTCCGGGTTGGTGAAGGACAGGCGATCCTGAAGCGGCTGGTCGATACCGCGGATGTTCTGGTTGAGAATTTTAGGCCTGGGACATTAGAAAAATGGGGTCTCGGACCAGATGTCCTGATGGCGATCAATCCGCGTCTCGTGATTGTCCGCGTGTCTGGTTATGGTCAAACCGGCCCGGAAAGCCATAAACCCGGATATGCCAGCGTTGGCGAAGCGAAGGCTGGCCTCAGGCATCTGATCGGGGAACCAGATCGCCCACCCGCTCGCGCAGGCGTAAGCTTAGGCGATACAATGACCGGTACGTTTGCAGCACTGGGCGCCATGATGGCCTTATTCCATCGCGAGAAAAGCGGTCGCGGGCAAGTGGTTGACGCCGCGATCTATGAAAGTGTCATGGCCTTTACGGAGAGCTTAATCCCGGAATATGCGCTTGGAGGCCATACACGTGAGCGAAGCGGCGGTATTCTCCCCAAAGTGGCTCCAAGCGGCGCGTACCCCTGCGCCGACGGAATGGTCATTATAGGCGCAAACCAAGACACACTTTTCGCACGGCTTGCGAAGATGATGAATAAGGATTGGGCGAACGACCCGCGCTATGCCACCCATGATGCGCGCGGTGAAAATCAAGCCGAACTGGATGAGATGATCTCCGCTTGGACAAGCTACCGGACCATGAGCGACGTTGTTCGCACATGTGAAGCCAATGCCGTCCCTTGCGGCCCGGTGAATACGGCTAAGGATATGCTGGAGGATGCCCATATGAAGGCG